>JANYCG010000234.1 GCA_025360385.1 Burkholderiales bacterium
CCCGGTGACAAGTTGATCCAGCATCGCTGGTGATATGCGTGTTACCGCCGTCTGCGCCGCAATTGCGGTCTTTACTTTCATTGGCATAGATGCTCCTTTTTGACATGCTATGCCTCAAACACAAAATTCCGGATAGGCTCAACCTGCCCGCTCAGAATTCGTTGAAGCAGCCGCCTGGTACGAAGCCAAGCACACCGATCTTGGCGTCGAATTCATGGCTGAGATTGAACGCTGTATTGCGCTTGCAGCCGATAACCCTGGGCAATACCCAGTGGTTTACAAAGGCCTGCGTCGCGTGACAACAAAGCGGTTTCCATACGGGATTTATTTTCAGGCCAGTCGCCAGCCTTTGACTGTGGTTGCAGTATTTCACAGCCGGCGAGACCCGGCACAGTGGCAAGAACGTGTCTGACATGATCTTGGCTACACCGTTCACCTCACCCCTCCACCTCCACCTCCACCTCCACCAAACAGTCATAAAAAGTCGGCCCGCGCCCGAGGTCAGTCACGCGCTGGCTGGTGAGCCGTCTGCCTCTGGAACAGCGTGACGTTTAGCGAGGGTCTATTGCTTTTGAAGCAATAGCGGGCCCCACAATTTTTGCAGCGCAGCGATGTCAACCGCGGCAAGCCGACCTGCTTTGCGCAAGACAAGGCGCTGATCCAGGGTGAAGAGCTTGAGGCGGACCAGGCAGGGGCTGCTCAAACCCGCAGCCGCCAATTTGCGGATGGGCAGGTCGCCCGGCCAGCTGGACTGCTCGGCGCTGGTGACCATGGCCAGCACCGCATTGCCGCTGGTTTCATTGAACCCGGCCTGTGACACGACAACAGCCGGCCTGCGTTTGGTGGCCAGCCTGTCGGTGAACGGGAAAGGCACCACCACCACGTCAAAGCAGTCCAGCGCTAGCGGTGCAGCAGGCATCACAAATCCTTGAAAGCCTGGTCGTCAGCGGCGCTGGACCATTCCTGCAAGCTGCCCTGAAGCGCTTGCGTGAACGCCAGGTCAATCGGTGTGGCGCGGCGCAAGGTCACCACGTTGTCTTTGATCTCAAACCCAATCAAGTCGCCGGCCGACAAATGCAAAGCCCGGCGCACGGGCAAAGGCACGGTGGTCTGGTATTTGGACGTCAGTTTGACAGTTTGCAGCATGGTAATACCTCCTTACGGTAAGGGAGTATACCGGGGTGGCTTTGTTTGGCCTGCCATGCAGGGGTGCACAGACACGCTGCGCAAACGCCATCGACACTCACAAAAAGAGGCACGCCAGTTTAGCCTTCACCAAATCCATGCTGCCCGTCACTCCCCCGCCACCTCCACCAAACAGTCATAAAAAGTCGGCCCGCGCCCGAGGTCAGTCAGGCGCTGGCTGGTGAGCTGGTTGACGTTGGTGCCGTCCAGGCCAAGTTTGCGCCACCAGATGCCCAAACCGTTGACAACCCCGGGGCGCGCGCGGTGGGAGACAACGGCTTTGCAGCGGTAACTGCCGCGCAGATTAAAGACCCGCACCACCTGGCCTGATTCAATGCCGCGCGGCGTGGCATCCGATGCGTTGATTTCAAGCACTGGCTCGCCTTCGATATCGCGCAGGCTGGTGACGTTGACGAAACTGGAGTTCAAAAAATTGCGGGCCGGCGGTGAAATCATCGCCAGGGGATAGGCACCAGAACGCGCCGTTGAATTTGAAGTGGACTTATCGAAACCCGCAAGCGCCTCGTAGTTTTCAAGGTAATCCGGCAGGCCGTCCAGGCCTTGCTGCGCCAATCGTGCGCTGAAGAATTCACACTTGCCGCTGGGCGTTGGGAAGCCGCCTTGTGCAAAGGGCGCTTCGGGCAAATTCAAAGTTGCGAAGCCGTTTGCCAGCAGGGCTTCAAAATCAACATGGCCGTCAAACGCAGCGCGGCACAGGGTTTCGTCATCGTCGGCAAAACAGGGGGCAGCAAAGCCGCCGCCGCCATCTGCGCTCTCATCCCCAGCCAGCGCGGCCATGCGCTGCGCCAACTCCCTGAAAATCTGGGTGTTGGGTTTGGCTTCGCCCAGGGGTGTTATCGCCGGGCGGTTCAGCAACACGTCGGTGTGGCCGTAGGCACCATGCACGTCCCAATGTTCCAGTTGCGTGGTCGCGGGCAAGATGTAATCGGCGTAGTCGGCCGTGTCGGTTTTAAAGTGTTCCAGCACCACGGTGAATAAATCCTCGCGTTCAAAGCCCTGCACTACTTTGCCGGATTCCGGGGCCACTGCGACCGGGTTGCTGTTGTAAACCAACAAGGCCTCGATGGCGGGGCCAAAGTCAGGCGATGCCGGGCGCAACAAGTCGTCGCCAATGGTGCTCATGTTGACGGTGCGGCTGGGTTTGCCGGCCAGCAAATCAGGCCGCTGCAAGGCCGCCCTATTGACTGGAAAGCTGCCCGACGCCGACAGCAACACGCCGCCCGCGCGGTGCCGCCATGCCCCCGTGAGAGCCGGCAGGCTGGCGATGGCACGCACCGCGTTGCCGCCGCCGCGCACGCGTTGCATGCCGTAGTTCAGCCGAATGGCGGCCGCTTGTTTGTCGACAAAACATTGGCCGTAGTCCCGGGCGAGAGATTGGATTTGCGCGGCCTCAATGCCGCACACTTGCGCCGCACGTTCGACCGGCCACAACAGGGCGCGGTCACGCAGTGAGGGCCACCCCAATGTGAAGCGTTCCAGGTAGTCGTGATCCAGCCAGTTGTTGCGGATCAACTCATGCATCAGTCCAAAGGCCAGCGCGGCATCGGTGCCCGGAAGCAAGGCGATGTGTTCATGGCATTTTTCCGCGGTCTCGGTGCGGCGCGGGTCAATGCAGATCAGCTTGGCCCCGTTGCGCTTGGCCTCCTGCGCGTAACGCCAGAAATGCAGGTTGCTGGCGATTGAATTGCTGCCCCAAATCAAGATCAATTTGGCTTCAGCAAAAAACGCCACCCGCATGCCGACTTTGCCGCCCAAAGTTTGCACCAGGCCTTCGCTGCCTGCAGACGAACAGATGGTGCGGTCGAGTTGCGCTGCGCCAAGCTGGTTGAAAAAGCGCGCCGCCATGCTCTCGCCCTGCACCAGTCCCATGGTGCCGGCGTAACTGTAGGGCTGGATGGACTGGGCTGAGCCTGGGCCACGGTTGGCGATGGCGTGCAATTTGGCCGCGATGTCGTCCAGCGCCGCGCTCCAGCTGACGCGTTCAAACTGGCCGCTGCCTTTTAAGCCAGTTCGCTTAAGGGGGAACAAAACCCGCTCGGGGTGGTAGGTGCGCTCGGCGTAACGCGATACCTTGGCGCACAACACACCGCCGGTCTGCGGGTGCGCCGGGTTGCCCTGCACCTTGATGGCCATGCCGTTCTCGACCAGGGTGACGAGCGAGCAGGTGTCGGGGCAGTCGTGCGGGCAGGCACCCAGCACACGCAGCGGCAATGGGTCGTTTCGGTTCATGGCAAGGTCACGCAGGGATGGATGTCAATGGCCCTCCATGGTAGCCCCGGCTGGCACTTCAGCGACACGTCAGCGACACGTCGGCGAATTGCACCGGGTGATACACCGGGCAATACACCGTGTATTGCACCGTGTATTGCACCGGGTAAGCCTGTGGTGACAGACAAGAGTCAACACAGCTAGACTGTAGCGTTCAGGCCCCTCTAGGAACCCCCCATGAAAACCATTGACTCCATCGTCACGCAAGCCGCGTCCATTGCCGCCATTCGCCGAGACATCCACGCTCACCCCGAGTTGTGTTTTAAAGAAGTGCGTACCTCGGATGTGGTGGCCAAACAGCTGGAGGCCTGGGGCATCCCGATCCACCGAGGCATGGGCGTGACAGGTGTGGTGGGCATCCTCAAAAACGGCACTTCAGACCGCGCCATTGGACTGCGTGCCGACATGGATGCGCTGCCCATGCAAGAGTACAACACCTTCGCGCACACCAGCCAACACGCCGGCAAAATGCACGCCTGCGGCCATGACGGGCACACCGCCATGTTGCTGGCGGCGGCGCAGCACTTCGCCAAAAACCGCAATTTTGACGGCACGGTGTATCTGATTTTTCAACCCGCCGAAGAAGGCGGCGGCGGCGCGCGCGAGATGATCAAGGACGGCCTGTTCGAGAAATTCCCGATGGACGCGGTGTTTGGCATGCACAACTGGCCAGGCCCGCAGATGGGCAAGTTCGCCGTGAGCGCCGGGCCGGTGATGGCCTCCAGCAACGAGTTCAAGATCACCATCCACGGCAAAGGTGCTCATGCCGCCCTGCCGTATCTGGGGCTGGACCCGGTGCCGGTGGCCTGCCAAATGGTGCAGGCCTTCCAGACCATCATCAGTCGCAACAAAAAGCCGATCGACGCGGGCGTGATCTCGGTCACCATGATCCATGCGGGGGAGGCCACCAACGTCATCCCCGACAGCTGTGAATTGCAGGGCACGGTGCGCACTTTTTCCACCGAAGTGCTCGATTTGATCGAAAAACGCATGAAGGAGATTGCCGAACACACCAGCGCCGCGTTTGGCGTGAGCTGCGACTTCGCCTTCAAACGCAACTACCCGCCCACCATCAACGCCCCGGTCGAAGCCGCTTTTTGCAGCAAGGTCATGGCCAGCATTGTGGGCAGCGACAACGTTGAGGTACAAGAGCCGACCATGGGTGCGGAAGACTTTGCCTACATGCTGATGGCCAAGCCGGGGGCCTATGTGTTCATCGCCAACGGCGAGGGTGGCCACCGCGACATGGGCCATGGCGCGGGGCCGTGCATGTTGCACAACCCGAGCTACGACTTCAACGATGAGCTGATTCCTTTGGGCGCGACGTATTGGGTGCAACTCGCAGAGGCCTGGTTCAAGGAGCCGACCGCCATTCGGGCCGCCTGAAACGCTCTCAATGCCACAGCCCTAGCCCATGATGGACATCCCCACGGCCTTTAGCGCCAGTTACAAAGAAGCCCGCATCAAATTTTTGGAAGGCGCCGCCACGGCAGGCTTTCAAATCGAATCTCATCCGCACCCGCTGCCAGGGCGAGACGGTGAAGAACTGGCCATGGACGTGGCCCGCAGCGGTGCCGCCAATGCCCAAAAACTGCTGATCGTCAGCAGCGCCTGCCACGGTGTGGAAGGTTACTGCGGCAGCGGCGTTCAGACCTATGCCACCCATGACCAGGAATGGCTGGCCCACGCAGCCGATCACGGCGTGGCGGTGTTGTACGTGCATGCGCTCAACCCGTATGGCTTTTCGCACATTCGACGCACCACCCATGAAAACGTCGACCTGAATCGCAATTTTCAGGACTTCAGCAAACCCCTGCCTGACAACCCAGCCTACCGGGCGCTGTCGCCCCTGATCTTGCCCCAGGTCTGGCCGCCTGACGCTGCCAACCAGGCGGCCGTGGGCGGCTTCATCCAGACCCAGGGCATGCCGGCTTACCAGGCTGCCGTTTCACGCGGGCAACACGAGTTTCCCAAGGGCCTGTTCTTTGGCGGCACCGCACCCACCTGGAGCAACCTGACCCTGCGCCAGGTGCTGCGCACCCACGTCAGGCAGGCGCAGGACGTGGCCTGGATTGACCTGCACACGGGCCTGGGGCCCAGCGGCGTTGGCGAGCGAATTTTTGCCAGCGGCGACGATGCCGCGACCTTTGCCAGAGCCAAGCAGTGGTGGAGCGGCAATGGCGCGACGCCCATCACCTCGATTTACGATGGCTCATCCACCTCGGCATTTTTGACCGGGCTAATGTGGTCTGCCATCCCGCAGGAGTGCCCACAAGCGCGCTACACCGGCATAGCCATGGAGTTTGGCACCCAGCCGATGATGGAGGTGTCAGACGCCCTGCGCGCCGAGCACTGGCTCAACATCCACCCCGAAGCGCCGTCCGAGCAGGCGCGACAGATCAAGCAGCGCCTGAAAGACGCGTTTTACACCGACACCGACGCCTGGAAAGCCCAGATCATCTCCCAGGCACGCCAGAGCCTGTTTCAGGCTGTGGACGGACTCTCAGGAGACAAATAGGCCGAATGTTCCCGTCAATGCTGAATAGTTAGATATTAAATATATAGCATTCAGTTTTTGACAAAGCGGCAACAGCACCGCTTTTGCGCCCTGGGTCAAGCAGCCTGGCGGTGTGCGGCGATCGCCAGCAGCCCGTCGAAAATCAGGTTGTCCACCAGTTCAAAGGCCACGTTCATTGCGGGGGCCATCTTCCAGCCCGCGCCGCCGGTCATGTAGCAGACGGGTTCAGCGCCACAGTGGCGGCGCACGTGTTGCACCATGCGTTCTATCGCCCCGGCAATGGCAAACGTGCCGCCGCTGGTCAGCGCGTCGCTGGTGTTGGTGGGGAACTGGACCACCTCGCCCGTCGGCACTCGCAGGCCCGCTGTGCCGGATTCCAGGGCCTTGAGCATGATGCCGTGGCCCGGCAGGATGAAGCCGCCCAAAAATTTGCCGCTGGCGTCGATGGCCTCGACGGTCACGGCGGTGCCGACCATCACCACCACCAGGGGCCGTGCGTCGCCGTTGGGTGCCGCTTGTGCCAACATGCGCTGGCGTGCGCCAATCATGGCCACCCAGCGGTCTGCGCCCAGGCGGGTCGGAAAGTCGTAGCCGTTGGTCAGGCCCGCTTCAGACTCGGCCGCCACCACCCATTGGGGCGCCACGTCCCACTGTGGCAACTGCTCCAATTGCTCCTGCACCCGAAGGCGGATGCCGTCGCCCGCAACCACGCAGCCCAGCATGTAGGTGGGCACTGCCATTTGGCACCAGGGCCCGTCCGCCAGTTTGTCGATGTTTTCCAGAAACTCGGCGCCTTGCGCCAACAGGGGCGCATTGGGTTGCGCCGCCGCGTAGCTGGCCCATTTGAGCCGGGTATTGCCGATGTCCAGGGCGAGGAAGGTCATGGTATGTTTCAGGCAGATCGAAAAATCCAGTTTTTGGGCGCATTGCGGTGTGTTTCGCCTTGCACTGCACTACAAGAATTGCATTTCTCGATGCGCCCGCGTTCTGCATTATTAACGACCCATTTGACGACCTATTTAACGCGCTTTTCAGCGACACCGACCATGGCCATAAATTCATCTCAAGCACCCGACGCTCCCATCACTGACTTGTCGGGCCATGCGCTGTCGCAGGCCATCCACGCCAGGCAGGTCTCCTGCCGCGAGGTCATGCAGGCGTATTTGCAGCGCATCGAAGCGGTTAACCCAAAAGTCAACGCCATCGTCAGCCTGCAGGACGCAGGGGGTTTGCTGGCGCAGGCGGACGGGCGCGACCGGCAACTGGCGCGGGGGGAGTCAATGGGCTGGATGCACGGCTTTCCCCATGCCGTCAAAGACACGGCCAGTGCAGCGGGCATTGCGATGACCATGGGCTCGCCACTGATGCGCCATCACGTGCCCCAGGTGGATGGCCTGGCGGTGCAACGCATTCGTGCGGCGGGCTGCATTGTCATCGGCAAAACCAATGTGCCTGAATTCGGCCTGGGCTCGCACACCTTTAACGAAGTGTTTGGCCGCACCTGCAACGCTTACGACCTTGGCAAGACGGCGGGTGGAAGCAGTGGCGGCGCGGCGGTGGCCCTGGCCACCCGGATGCTGCCCGTGGCGGACGGGTCCGACATGATGGGAAGCCTGCGCAACCCGGCCGGCTGGAACAATGTGTTTGGCTTCAGGCCGAGCCAGGGGCGCGTTCCCATGTGGCCTGCGCCGGACCTGTTCATCAGCCAGTTGGGAACCGAAGGCCCCATGGCGCGCCATGTCCAGGACTTGGGTTTGCTGCTTGGCATACAGTCCGGCTACAGCCAAAATGCGCCACTTTCAATAGCTAAATACCTAGATTTCACGGGGACTTACGAGGACTTTGACCCTAAGAAGGCGAGAATTGGCTGGTTGGGCGATCTGGCAGGGCATTTGCAGATGGAGCCTGGCATTCTGGACGTCTGCGAACACGCCCTGCAAAAAATGCAGGGCCTGGGCTGCCAGGTCGAACCCATGGCTTTGGGCATCTCGCCCGAGGCGGTTTGGCAAGCCGGGCTGGTGTGGCGGTTTGCCGGCAACCAGGTCCGCTTTGCGCCATTTTTGGCAAAACCGGGAGGCCGCGCGCAAATGAAGCCGGAAGCCCTGTGGGAATTTGACCAGGGTTTGGGCTTGAGCGCCAGTGACCTGATGGCCGCCAGCGTTCAGCGCAGCGCGTTTTACAACCAGCTGCTGGCGCTGTTTGAACACTGTGACTATCTGGCTTTGCCGACGGCGCAAGTGTGGCCGTTTGACGGCGGCCTGCGTTGGCCCAGCCACATCAATGGCGTGCAGATGGACGCCTACTGCCGCTGGATGGAGGTGACGACCTACGCCACGTTTGCCGGCTTGCCCTGCATCAGCGTGCCTGCGGGCTTCAACGACCAGGGCCTGCCCATGGGCCTGCAAATCATGGGCCGTCCGCAGGCCGACACGCAAGTGCTGGCGCTGGCGGCGGCTTACGAAAAAGTGGCCCAAGAGGTGGTGCAGCGGCGGCCAAAGGATTTTTGAATTGCTACTTAAAGCATAGCTGCATAGTCACTGTTTACGGGAACATTCGGTACTCTTGCGGATCAAACCGCCTGAAACCAGCCACAGGCCAGATGGGGTGCCCGCGCTGATCCTGCACGTCAGTTTTGCCGCCACGGCAAGCCGTGGAAGCGCCAGCCGCCTTTGTGACCGCGATGGGCTTCGGTGTTGGGGTCGCCTTCAAAACCCTCCAGGATGTTGTAGGCCTGCAAGCCCAGTTCGGTGGCACGCTTGGCGGCGGCAATGGAGCGCACGCCGCTGCGGCACAACAGGACAGCTTTTTGCCCGGCGGGCACGGCGGCCTTCAAGGCGTCGTCGAAGCCGGCGTTCATCACCATGCCGGGCCATTGCTTCCAGGCCAGCGCCACAGCGCCGGGCACAAAACCCACCCATTCACGCTCGGCGTCGCTGCGCACGTCAAGCAGCACAGCTTGGCCTGCACTGACCCATTGCCAGGCCAGTTGCGGCGAGACATCGCCTGCATAACCGGGCGCTGCGCGCACACCGCCTGCGTCGGTGGCGGGTGAAGCGCTGGCTGGGGCCCCGGCATCCTGGCGCTGCCCAGAACTGAGGTTGGCGGGAACGGCTTCATCGATGCGTTTGGGCTTGGGCAAGTTGAGTGACGCCATGATGCGGATGAATTCTTCAAGCGACTTGCCGGCCACCCGTGCGTTGCCGGATTTTTCAGCCTGAATGGTGGACTGGGTTTTCCCCGCGTAATCGTGCCCGGGCCACACTACCGTGTCGCCGGGCAACGCCAGCAAGACCTGGGTCAAGCTGCGGTACAGGTCGGCGGCGCTGCCGGACTGGAAGTCGGTGCGGCCACAGCCGTTGATGAGCAAGGTGTCGCCGGTAAAAACATGCCCAGGGCCCGTGTTGCCAGGCGCTGCATCAGCGCCGGTTGCAGCGGGCTGCCACACGTAGCTCATGCTGCCTGCGGTATGCCCGGGCGTGTGCAGCACCCGCATTTGCTCGCGGCCAAAACTCAAGCTGTCGCCGTCCTTCAACTGCACGGCGGCCGTGGTGATGCCGCAACCGCTGGGTGCGGCGATTTTGGCGCCAGCGTGTTCAGCCAGCAGGCGCGCGCTGGTGATGTGGTCTGCGTGCGCATGGGTTTCCACCGCCCAGCTCAGCTTGAGCCCGTATTGGCGCAACACGCCCAGGTCTCGCTCAAGTTGCTCGTCTACCGGGTCGATGATGAGGGCCTCGCGGCTGGTTTCGTCAAACAACACATAGGTGTAGGTGCAGGAGACCGGGTCAAACAGTTGGATCGGGTTCATGGTGGTTCCAATATAAATACTCTGAAAAAATGGCGGTGTGGCAAAGTGGCGGCTCAGGCAAATTTGGCGAGCAGCGTCGCCACCTTGTGGGCGGGGAAATCGCCTTGCTCGATGACGCAGCCCACCAAGGTGAAAAACGCCTTGTCAAGCGCCTTGCGCGCGGCGGACAACTGCTGGGCCACCTCCTGGCAGTCGGCGTCGAGTTCAATCAGGCGTTGCACGCCACGCAACTGGCCTTCCACCCGGGCCAGTCGCGCGCGCAGGGCTTTCTTTTTTAATTCGTCGTGCAGAGTGGCCATGGCATTGGGTCGCTGAATAAATATACTGGGTGGAGTATACTGCCTCGCTTCACACTGGATTTGATGACGAAAGGTTTTTATGCATCCATTTTTGCAATCGCTTGCAGGCGGCCTGCTCATTGGCGCGGCGAGCTGGCTGCTGTTGTTCACGCTGGGCCGGGTGGCTGGCATCAGCGGCATCACCAGCGGGCTGATTGCCCCGCGTGCCGCGCCTCGCGATGACCGCGACTGGCGCTGGGCCTTTGTGCTGGGCTTGGCCGGTACTGGCGCGGCAATGGCCGTGTGGATGGCACCGCCCCAGATCGCGCCCCGCCCCATCGCTTTGCTGATTGGCGCCGGGCTGCTGGTGGGGTACGGCACGGTCACGGGTTCGGGCTGCACCAGCGGACACGGCGTGTGCGGCCTGGGCCGCAGGTCGCTGCGGTCACTGGCCGCCACCCTGGTTTTTATGGGCCTGGGCATGGCCACGGTCGGCGTGGTGAAAGCCCTGGCTGTTTGAATCAGTATCAAGACTCGGGTTTTAAGGAAAACAAGAATGTTTCAACGAATTTTTTGGGCTCTGCTGTCTGGCGCCATGTTTGCGGTGGGCCTGGTGTTGAGCGGCATGACCCAGCCCGCCAAAGTGCTGGGGTTTCTGGACATTGGCGGCCTGGCACGCGGGATCACCAGCACCGCCCAGCCGGGGTTTTGGGACCCCAGCCTGGCGTTTGTAATGGGCGGCGCGTTGATGGTGACTTTGGTGGCTTTCTGGCTCACCCCACGGCGGGCCAGGCCATTCGCGGCTGAAACGTTTCAACTGCCCACACGCAAGGACATTGACCGCAAGCTGCTGGTGGGCGGCGGAATGTTTGGCATGGGCTGGGGCCTTGCCGGTTATTGCCCTGGACCAGCCCTTGCGTCGGTTCTGACAGGTGGCAGTGACGCACTGTACTTTGTCAGCGCCATGATCGTCGGCATGTGGGCCGCCAAACGATTTCCCCTGCCGCCGACTGACCTGGTCGACGAATTGGGCGCGGCCACACGAGCGGCATGACGGTCGGCCCTTTGCACGCCACCTACACAATTTTGACGCTGAGCCGGGGCAAGCCGTCGATGTGCATTTCAATGACGTCACCCCGCACCACTGGCCCCACGTTTTCAGGCGTGCCCGAGTAAATGATGTCGCCGGGGAACAGTTCGTTGGCCTCGGAGAGCTTGGCAATTTGCTCGGCCACTGACCAGATCATCTGGTTTAAATTGGCGTTCTGCTTGATAGCGCCATTGACCTTGAGCCAAATGGCACCCTGCGTGAAGTGACCACTTTGCGCCAGTTTGTGAACCGCGCCAATCACCGCCGAGTGGTCAAAACTTTTGCCGATTTCCCAAGGCTTTTTTTCGTCCCCCATGGCCCGCTGCAAATCGCGGCGCGTCATGTCCAGACCCAATGTGTAGCCATAGACGCAATCGAGCGCGCTGCCAACCGGAATGTTGCGTCCGCCCCGGCTCAGGCACGCCACCAGCTCGGCTTCGTAGTGGTAATTTTTGGTGAGCGTGGGGTAAGGGTGGTCCGCCACGGCGCCGGTCGGCACGTGTTGAATAGCGTCGGTCGGTTTCTGGAAGAAAAACGGCGGCTCGCGGCTGGGGTCTGACCCCATCTCCCGCGCGTGCGCGGCGTAGTTGCGGCCAATGCAGTAGATGCGGCGCACCGGGAACATCTCGTCCGTACCGACGATAGGGATGTAGGTGCCCACCACGGGAAATGGTGTTTTCGCCTGTTGCTGGGCGACCCCCGGCGCAGCGCAGCCCGCAACGGCGCCGGCAGCGACCAGGCTCGAATTTTGAAAAAAAAGTCGGCGGTCCATCGCGTGTCTCCTCTAAATATTGAATCGGATGCCGATGAAAGTGTAGGCCGGTTGCAAAGTCACGTCCCCGCCAAGCCCTGCGCGGCAAACAAAAAAACTGTTTTCCGCAATGGCTTCCTGCGCCGCGAAAACCACGGTGTTTACCCTCTTCTCTATCGCGCAAAAATCGGCAAACATGTCGTGTTGATATTCAACCACTCTTGGAGACACTGATGACGTCAAATAAATCCCCGCAACGGCGCAGCCTGATCAAAGGGGCCGCCCTGGCAGCGGGTGCCCTGTCGGCGCCCATGTTGGCCACAGCCCAGACCACAACCTCATTGCGGTTCCAGAGCACCTGGCCGGCCAAGGACATCTTCCACGAATTTGCCAATGACTTTGCCAAAAAGGTCAATGACATGGCCAGCGGCAAGCTCAAAATTGATGTGCTTCCTTCTGGCGCGGTTGTGCCGGCGTTCCAGTTGCTTGACGCCGTCAACAAGGGCACGCTGGACGGAGGCCACGGCGTGCTGGCCTACCACTATGGCAAGAACACGGCGCTTGCCCTTTGGGGTTCTGGCCCTGCGTTTGGCATGGATCCGAACATGGTGCTGTCCTGGCACCAGTATGGCGGCGGCAAGGCTCTGCTCGAAGAGATCTACAAATCGCTCAATATCGACGTGGCTTCCTTCGTCTATGGCCCTATGCCGACGCAGCCATTGGGCTGGTTCAAGAAACCCATTGCCAAAGTGGGTGATTTGAAGGGGCTTAAATACCGCACGGTTGGTCTTGCTGTTGACATCTTCACAGACATGGGCGCTGCCGTGAACCCCCTGCCCGGCGGCGAAATTGTGCCGGCGCTCGATCGCGGCCTGATCGATGCGGCAGAGTTCAACAACGCGACATCGGACCGAATTCTGGGCTTCCCGGACGTGGTCAAGAATTGCATGCTGCAGAGCTTCCACCAATCGGGCGAGCAGTTCGAGATTTTGTTCAACAAGCCCAAACTCGCGGCCTTGCCCACTGAACTCAAGTCCATCATTGAGTATGCGGTTCAAGCCAGTTCGGCTGAAATGAGCTGGAAGGCGATTGACCGAAATTCCAAAGACTACGATGAAATGAAGAAGCAGGGCATCAAGTTTTACAAGACGCCCGACGCGATCCTGCAGGCCCAGTTGGCATCGTGGGACCGCGTGATCGAGAAGAAATCTGCCGAGAATCCCCTGTTCAAAAAAGTGCTGGAGTCCCAGCGTGTTTTTGCTGAAAAGGCCGGCCGCTGGCAGATGGATTACATGGTTGATTTCAAAATGGCTTACAACCATTACTTCAGCAAGAAAAAGGCCTGATCCCACTTGATCGGCATTGGCAGAAAACCAGCCATCCGGGCCATCTGGATGGCTGTTTTTTTATGACCCGTCTACCAACACGGGCGGTGTGTCTTAACGGAAGTTTTCATGACAGTACAACAACTCTTGCATGCGGCAGACCACGTCAGCACCTGGGTCGGCAAGGCGGCGGCGTGGCTCATCGTGGTGCTGATGTTGCTGGTTTGCGGCGAGGTGTTCAAACGTTACGCCCTGAACGCGCCTACCGCCTGGATATTCGATGCCAACAACATGCTGTATGGCACGCTGTTCATGCTCGGCGGTGCCTATGCACTGGCGCATGACGGGCATGTGCGCGGCGATTTTCTGTACGGCAGTTTCAAGCCGCGCACCCAGGCCATGATTGACCTGGTTTTGTACTTCGCGTTTTTCATCCCGGGAATTGCCGCACTGACCTGGGCAGGTTGGAGCTATTTCCAGGATTCACTGGCGATTCATGAACATACGTTCAACGCCGAACCGTTGCCGCTTTATCCGTTCAAGTTTGTCATCCCCTTGGCCGGTTCCGTTGTGCTGATGCAGGGCATCGCCGAAATAGTGCGGTGTATTGTCTGCATCCAGACTGGCGCGTGGACGCCCCGCCTGAAAGATGCCGAGGAGTCCGACGTTGTCGCGCAGCAGCTCGAGGGCAGCCAATTTGTCGATGAAGAGGCCAAGGCGCTCGCGATCGAGAAATCCATTGGTATGAAAGGCTGATCATGAGCAATGCAGCACTTGGTATGACCATGCTTGGCCTCATCGTGGTCGTGATCATGATGGGCTTCCCGACCGCCTTTACCCTGATGGGCCTGGGCATGGTGTTTGGCTACATCGCCTTTTACAACCCGGCCGCCGGCTTTCTGGACAACCGGATTTTCGACCTGATGGTGCAACGCGCGTTTGGCGCCATGACCAATGAGACGCTTTTGTCCATTCCACTTTTTGTGTTGATGGGTTATGTGATGGAACGCGGTGCGCTGGTGGACAAAATGTTTTACAGCGTGCAGTTGGCCTTTCGCAGCGTGCCGGGCTCGCTGGCCGTAACGACGCTGATCATCTGCACGTTCTGGGGTATTGCCAGCGGGCTGGTGGGTGCTGTGGTGGTATTGATGGGTGTGATCGCCATGCGGCCCATGCTCAATGCAGGTTACGACACCCGGCTTGCTGCAGGGGTCATCACTGCCGGGGGCACGCTGGGAATTTTGATACCGCCGTCGGTGATGATTATTGTCTACGCTGCAGTGGCGGGCCAGTCGGTCGTCAAGCTCTATGCTGCAGCGATGTTTCCCGGTTTTTTCCTGTCATTTTTATACCTTGTTTACATCATCGGCTGGGTGCTGATCAATCCCAAGATTGCCCCTAAACTGCCGGCTGACCAGTTGCGGGCCCCGATCCCAGCGTGGCTCAGCCATGTTTCAGACGCTTATTCGAAGCGCATTCTGCCCGCCTTGCTGATGGCTCTGGTGTCGCCACACAAGGCCTTGCGCGGTGGCGCACAGGAGGTCAAGATCACGTGGGGATTGCTGCTGCGCAGTTTCTGCATGGCGCTGGTGCCATTGGTGCTGGCCGGGGTGTCTTTGGCGGGTACCTGGTGGTACGTGGTGGTGCATTCGCAGGAAGAAAATAACGCCACCCTGGCAGCGCAGGTGACTCAAGTCGCCAAAGCCGCCGGCCCGCCGGTGATGCGCCAAGCTGCGACCCAACCCGCTGAGCCGGCTGCAGGGGGACTACAGGAGCCCGCGTCAGATGCAGGCGTTAAGGAGCCGCCGAACGATGGCGGTTTGCAGGCACCACCTGGCGCCTCGGAGGTGAAGGAACCACCGGGGGCGGAACGACCGGAAGCTGGCAAAGCCGTTGGTGAACCGGCGCTGCAGGAAATGAGCGACCCCGATGCGAAAGGGCCACAAACAGCGCCTGTACCAGAGGCCTTCTACTCATCGTTTTGGGTGGCCTGTGGCGTCACCGTGCTCTTGCTGCTTTGGTACTACAGGCGTTTTGATGCCGAGCAGTTCGAAATTCTGCGGATGCTGGTGTCGTCGGTGATGCCACTCGGGTTGCTGACCCTGGTGGTCCTGGGCGTGATCCTGTTCGGCATCACAACGGCAACCGAGTCGGCCGCAGTGGGTGCGGCAGGGGCCTTCCTCATGGCCTGGCAAGCGGGGACTTTGAACTTCCAGCGCATCAAGGAGGCGGTGTTTTTGACCGCCAAAACCACATCCATGGTGTGTTGGCTGTTTGTCGGTTCCGCCTTATTTTCCGCGGTGTTTGCTCTGCTGGGCGGGCAACGCGTGGTGGAAGAGTGGGTGCTGTCGATGGACCTCTCGCCGCTTCAATTCATGCTGCTGTCCCAAGCCATCATTTTTGTGCTGGGATGGCCGCTGGAGTGGACTGAAATCATCGTGATTTTTGTGCCCATCTTCCTTCCGCTGCTGGCACATTTCCAGATTGACCCGATTCTGTGGGGGGTGTTGGTGTTTGTGAACCTTCAGGCGGCGTTCCTGTCGCCACCCGTTGCGATGTCGGCTTTTTACCTTAAGGGGGTGTCGCCGTCGCATGTCACGATCAACCAGATTTTTGCCGGCATGATGCCCTATATGCTGATCGTGATCCTGTGCATGGTGTTCATGTACATCTGGCCGGGGCTAACCCTGTGGCTACCCAAGTATCTTTACGGGTAATCCTATAATCCTGGATTCGACCACTCACGCATCGTCGAGCGGCTATTTTTCAGGGAAGTTAAATGATCCTCGTGACGGGTGGGGCCGGGTTTATCGGCTCAAATTTTGTGCTTGACTGGCTGGCCCAGTCTGATGAACCCGTCTTGAATCTGGACAAGCTGACTTACGCGGGGAATCGGGAGAATTTGGCGTCGGTTCAGGCCCATGCGGGGCATTTGTTCGTGCAAGGTGACATCAGTGATTCGGCGCTGCTGGATAGTCTTCTGGCGAAGCATCAACCTCGAGCTGTGGTCAATTTTGCCGCTGAGTCCCATGTGGATCGCTCCATCCATGGGCCAGAAGACTTTATCCAGACCAATATCATGGGCACGTTCAGGCTGCTTGAAGCCGTACGCGCTTATTGGGGAGGATTGACCGGTGAGGCAAAACCGGCTTTCAGGTTTCTCCACGTGTCCACTGACGAGGTCTATGGCTCCCTGTCCAAAAACGAACCGGCGTTTACAGAGTCTCATCCCTACGAGCCCAACAGCCCCTATTCAGCCAGCAAGGCTGCCAGCGACCACCTGGTGCGCGCTTACCATCACACCTATGGCCTGCCGGTGCTGACGACCAATTGCAGCAACAACTATGGGCCTTACCACTTCCCGGAAAAACTGATCCCGCTGATGATCGTGAATGCGCTCGCTGGTAAGCCGCTTCCCGTCTACGGCGACGGCATGCAAATCCGTGACTGGCTATATGTCAAAGACCATTGCAGTGCGATTCGTGCAGTATTACGCGGCGGTCGGGCTGGTGAGGTCTACAACGTGGGCGGTTGGAATGAAAAACCCAACCTCGACATTGTTCACACGATATGCGCCTTGCTGGATCAGTTGCGACCCAAAACCAGTGGCAAGAGCTACCGCGACCAAATCACTTACGTGGCAGATCGTCCTGGCCATGATCGACGATATGCCATTGACGCCGGCAAGATCGAACGTGAACTGGGCTGGAAGCCGGTGGAGACTTTTGAGACCGGCATTGCCAAGACGGTTCAATGGTATTTGGACAATCAAGATTGGGTCGGCCATGTTCAGTCGGGTGCGTACCGTGAGTGGGTGCAAACAAACTATGCCGCTCGTGGCGCTTGAATCGTCGGCATGTTGTTAGATATTCAAACGCCAATTTCCCAATTTTGATGCCATGAAAATTCTTCTCTTCGGAAAAGGCGGCCAAGTCGGCTGGGAATTGCAACGCAGTCTGGCGCCTTTGGGCGAAGTGATTGCGCTGGACTTTGACAGCATCGATCACTGCGGCGACTTCACCAATCTGCCGGGTTTGAAAGAAACCGTGCTGGCGGTCCGACCGGACGTGATTGTGAACTCGGGGGCTCACACAGCCGTCGACAAGGCCGAAAGCGAGCCTGATCTGGTGCGAACCATCAACGCGCTGGCCCCAGGCGTATTGGCCGAAGCAGCGTCCAGCATCGGCGCGTGGCTGGTGCATTACTCAACCGACTACGTGTTTAACGGCAGCGGCACAACACCTTGGGTTGAGACGGACACCCCGGCACCCCTGAGCGTTTATGGCCGCACCAAACTTGAAGGTGAACAATTGATTCAGGCCAGTGGCTGCAAGCACCTGATATTCAGGACCAGTTGGGTTTACGCAGCGCGCGGCGGCAACTTCGCAAAGACCATGCTCAAGCTGGCGCAGGAGCGCGACACCCTGAAGGTCATCAACGACCAAATCGGTGCGCCAACCGGCGCCGAATTGCTGGCTGACGTGACTGCTCAGGCCATCACCCAGGTGCGCGCCTTTGCGGTGGTGCAGGCAGACAGTCGCAGCGGTATTTACCATGTGGTGGCAGGCGGCCAAACGTCCTGGTATGACTATGCAAACAAGGTTCTGGCCTTCGCCAGGACTACGGAGATTTTCTCAAAAATCGCAGCAACATCCATAGAGCCAGTTCCGAGCTCGGCATTTCAGACGGCCGCGCACCGGCCGCTCAACTCACGGCTGAACACCACAAAACTCCAGACTACGTTCGACCTGACCCTGCCACACTGGCAGCAAGGTGTTGAACGCATGTTGACTGAATTCATCGAAAAACAATCATGACACAGCGCAAAGGCATCATCCTGGCCGGTGGCTCCGGCACCCGTCTGCACCCCGCTACCCTGGCCATGAGCAAACAGTTGTTACCGGTATATGACAAGCCCATGATTTATTACCCCTTAAGCACCCTGCTGCTGGGTGGCATGCGCGACATCCTGATCATCAGCACCCCGCAGGACACGCCTCGTTTTCAGCAATTGCTGGGGGATGGAAGCCAATGGGGAATCAACCTGCAATACGCGGTGCAGCCCAGTCCGGATGGACTGGCACAGGCCTTCATCATTGGCGAGGCGTTTGTGGGCAACGACACCAGTGCACTGGTGTTGGGAGACAACATTTTTTATGGGCACGACTTTGCCAATTTGCTGAACAACGCGGACGCAAACGACACAGGTGCCACGGTATTCGCCTACCACGTGCACGACCCTGAGCGTTATGGCGTCGTGGCATTCAACACAACGGGCCAAGCCAGCAGTATTGAGGAAAAACCCCTCAAACCCAAAAGCAATTTTGCAGTGACTGGTCTTTATTTTTACGACAACCAAGTCGTGGACATCGCCAAGTCCATCCGACCCAGTGCGCGTGGCGAACTTGAAATCACCACAGTGAACCAGGCTTACTTGGACTTGGGCCAGCTTAACGTCCAAATCATGCAGCGCGGCTACGCGTGGCTGGATACTGGTACCCACGAAAGCCTGCTGGAAGCCAGCCAGTTCATTGCGACGCTGGAACATCGACAAGGGCTGAAAATCGCGTGCCTTGAAGAGATTGTCTGGCGCAACGGATACATTGACGATGCGCAGCTGGAAAAACTCGCCCAGCCGCTTTTAAAGAATGGCTATGGACAATATTTGCAAAGAACGTTGCAAGAAGGCAAATCCTCATGAAAGTGACTGCCACTGCACTGCCCGAAGTGTTGATACTTGAACCCAAAGTGTTTGGCGATGCCCGCGGATTCTTTTTTGAAAGCTTCAACCAGGCCGCGTTCAATCAGGCCACCGGGCTTGATGTGGCATTTGTTCAGGACAATCACAGCCGGTCAGGCTTGGGGGTATTGCGCGGGCTGCATTATCAAATCCAGCAGGCTCAGGGCAAACTGGTGCGGGTGGCCAGGGGTTCAGTATTTGACGTTGCCGTGGACATCCGCAAGTCGTCGCGCAACTTCGGCCGTTGGGTAGGTGTCGATCTGTCAGAAGACAACCAGCGCCAGCTTTGGGTGCCGCCCGGCTTCGCGCACGGTTTTATGGTGACCAGTGCCAGCGCCGATTTTCTGTACAAAACGACTGACTATTACGCACCTCAATTTGAGCGCAGCATTGCCTGGGATGATCCCACGCTCGCCATTAATTGGCCGGTAGGAGTTGTGCCAAAACTTTCTGTCAAAGATTTGGCTGGTTTAGTGTTGGCTGATGCGCAAGTGTGTGACTAAAACCGGATCTGATACGTTGCGTTCTCGCGCACTGTAGCTTGGCAAAAATGATGAAAAATGAAAACGAAACTTTGAGTGCGGCAGACCGAAAAATCAGCGTACTTGACGCACTTGTCCTGCTGGCTGAAAACGCGAGGCTTTTAGTCTTTGGCACACTTGCTTTCGGACTTTTGGCTCTGGCTATTTGTTTTGTGGTGCCACAAAGCTACACCAGTGAGGCAATTTTGGCTTTGCCGAATCTCGGTGCGAATGGTGCTTTAAACCCCGCAGTCTCTCAGGCCGCTGCAATGATGACCTCGCCTTTGGTTTTGGATCCAGTGATTGACACCTTGAATCTGTCCGAAGGCCGCCCAATTCAGGTGACTCGAAAAAAAATGATTGGGCATGTTAGATCGACTCTAGGAAAAGATGGATTGTTGCGCCTCGACGCAACTGCAAATTCACCCATTGAAGCGCAGAGAATAGCCAACGCAATCATTGACTCGTGGTTAAAAACCACGATTCCGGGAGTCGAAGAGCGTAACGACTTGGAGAAGCGCCTTGAAACCGCAAAATCCTCGCTCGACGCGGTTGAGCGGCTGCTCAAGCGCCTGACCAGTGATGGAGGCGCAAATTTGGCGCAGGCACTTACTCGTGGCGAAGCTGGAGCCACAATTGTTTCAATTGGCGAACTTCAGACGAAATATTTGGGTGACGTGTTATCTATTCCGCGAACATTGCGAGGGTTCTCGCGGGATGTCATCAAGCAACCGCCGACTTTGCCAACTGAAACGGTTGCGCCCCAAAAAGCCTTGATCACGAGCTTGGCCGCGTTAGCCGGAGCGCTGACACTCGTGATTTGGATATATGTGCGCCAAACATTGCGAACGGCAGAAGAGAGTGCAGCATCAGCCCAAAAGCTGGCGAAACTGCGGTCAGCCTTGCGCATGGCCGCCCGGTCGCCTTAAAGCAGAACAATTGCAACAGCGGAGCGCTCCTTCGTTGAAATGAGCTACTAGCAATCAACGCATGAAATCAGCGGCAAAAACCATTGCCTTTTGGCGCGCCCAATTGGCACAAACTACGGCATTGTCGCTGAGCCTGTTTGCGGCAATGTTTATTCCTGTGTGTTACGGCGCATATGGCGTTTCCGTCGGCTCGGTGCTTGGCGTTCTCATCGTTGCAATATTGACGGTGGTGTTTGGCAAGTCTCTAGGATGTGCATTGCGGATTCCTACGGTGGTCGGCTTCCAGCATGCAGCAGAAATTGTGTTGGGGTTCTCGGTGCTGAGCTTTGTGCATCTTTTCGTCACGGTGCTTCTCAATATTGGAGCGGGCCATGCCATGGCTTGTGATTTATGGCTTGTGATTGCGTCAGCGCTTGTTGTCGGGAAAAATCATGCCGCCGAGCCTTTAGGCGCACCAAATGCCAGCACGGGTACAACATGGCGTTCAACGCTGATCGATTGCTCAATCATCGTGCTATTGGGTCTGTTAACAACTTTATGGACGCGTGAGGCACTGGGTTCAGTCACTGAAGCAAAGCAAACAGGTATTTTTCGGGTGTGGAATGATTTTTTGCTGCAGGCGGCGGAAATTCAATATCAAATCAATTACCCGTCGTTCAATGGCGAGAGCTTATATCTGTCGGGTCTTCCGCAAGCTTTTTACCATCGGGCGAGTTATAGCTTGACGGCGTTGTTTGCGTGGGTGTCAGAGACCCCCCCGTTGGAAGCTGCGACGTATTTTTGGCTTCCCGCCAGTTTAGTCATGATGGGGCTGGGTGCCTACAGTTTGGGTTCTGTTTTGGGTGGACGCCTCGTGGGGATAGTTTCGATGCTTGCCCTTTTCCTTCTGCCTGACGCTTCGATGTACGGATTGAAGAATGGTTACTTTGCTTTTTACTGGCTCATCATGGTAGCTCCTGGGGCTGGATACGCCATGGCACTTTCATTCCTTGCTCTGGCCCTGTATGTGGTGGGTCGATTTCAAGATGACTATCGCCTTGTGGTCATAGGAGCAGGTGTTGCACTGTTGAGCGTCGCGTTCCGGATTCATATTGCCATTCCAGTCGTGGGCCTTTATGTTGTGCTGGTTGTTGCTACCGCTCAGATGCCACTTCCCTGGCGCCGGTACCATCTTGTTGGCGCTGTGGTGGCCGCATTTTTGGGATTTGCCTTGGTCTGTGAATCAATTGCTTTGGCCCCCCATTTCTTTACAGGTCGAATTGATGGACTTCTTTACATTGAGGCGGTGCATTTTGCAACACCAACTGCCTATGAAGGGGTGTTCAAGGCGCTGGGTGAATCGCTACACCGTGGCGTGCGAGATTTGTTAGTTGGATATCCGCTCATGCTTGCAGCCCAGTACGGCCTTGTATTGCCCGCCTTGCTAGCCTCTTCTCTCTACTTGAAGAACCTCAGGCTTAGGGCGCACCTACTCGGTGTGAGTGCCGGTTTGCTCATCGTGCATGCGGTCATTACTTTTTTTATACCTACTCCAATCACAGGGGACATTACCGAATGGAGCCATCGCTCTTTCGTCCTGATTTATGCTGTGTTGGTAATCTATACGGTTGTTGGGATCTCGGCCACACCGCTTTTCAGTAGCATGTCCGCGAAATTACTTAAACGCCGAAATTTGGCCACTGGCTTGGGCTCATTTCTGCCAGTTGTTGGCTTGCTCATTCCCTGGGTTTATGGCAAAGACGTTCAATATGGGTCGTTGCGGGATGGACCAACAGCATGTGCTACACCGATATCGTCAGGTATGTTTGCCGCCGCTGAATTCATCAAAATCAAATCCAGTCCGAAAGACAAGATTTTGGCGTCGAATGGGGACCCGGATGCTGCGTTGGTTGCATTGACCGGTCTGCAGGCTTACGTTTCCAGAGGCATGCTTTATCAAAAAATGAGTGCCACCAGGGCTTTGGCACAAGCCAGGGTGACGAACCTCATCAAACTCAGAAAAACCGAGGACTATCAGCAGCTCGCGGAATTCGGCAAATCAGCAGGCGTCCGGTGGTTTGTCGTATCGTTAGACGACATGCCACAGACTGCAACCTTCATTCAATATGCCGTTTTTGTTAACGGGAAAACTGCAGTATTTGATCTCAACAACGCTTCAAAAACAGCGACAAAATTGCAGGCGGCACAATGAAAAAAATTGCCATCCTTCAGTCCAACTACATTCCCTGGAAAGGCTACTTCGACATGATCGCCGCGGTGGATGAATTCATCCTCTATGACGACATGCAATACACGCGGCGCGACTGGCGCAATCGCAATCAAATCAAGACGCCACAAGGCTTGCAGTGGTTGACGGTGCCCGTCATGGTCAAAGGGAAATACCATCAGGCGATCCGACAGACGGAAATTGATGGGGCAGGTTGGGCACTCCTGCACTGGAGAGCCTTGGTTCAAAATTATCGACGTGCCCCGCACTTTGACGAAATCGCGGTTTTGATCGAACCGCTCTACCTGGCCGAAGGCTACAGCCATTTGTCGAAATTGAATCGCCGGTTCATTGAAATGGTGTGCAGGTACCTGGACATCCACACTGTCATTAAAAATTCATGGGACTACAGCTTGCCGGAGGGGAAAACAGAGCGCTTGGCAGATCTGTGCTTGCAAGCAGGAGGGACAGAGTACATCTCTGGGCCAGCGGCCAGGGAGTATATTGATGCACGAATCTTCACTGAACGAGGCATCAAGCTGAGCTGGTTTGACTATGATGGGTACCCGGCATACCCGCAACTTTGGGGTGAATTCAACCATCGGGTCACCATACTCGACTTATTATTCAACTGCGGCAAAGAAGCCCAGAGCTACATGAGGCAATTGCGTTCATGAGACTTTCAATTGTCGCAACCCTCTATCAGTCGGCTTCGTATATCGAAGAATTTCACCTCCGAGTGAGCGCGGTAGCCAGGCAACTTGCGGGCGAGGACTATGAAATTATTTTGGTGAACGACGGCTCGCCCGACAACAGTCTCCACCTTGCAGTGCAACTTACCGAGCGCGACGGACATGTCGTCGTGGTCGATCTATCCCGTAATTTTGGTCATCACAAAGCCATGATGGCGGGTTTGGCCACCGCCACGGGAGAAAAAGTGTTTTTGATCGACAGCGACCTTGAGGAAGAACCTGAGTGGTTGCTTGATTTCACAAAGCAAATGGAATCGGAGAACTGCGATGTCATTTTCGGCGTTCAGTCTGCCCGAAAAGGAGGGATTTTTGAGAAAATCACGGGTGCATTGTTCTATCGACTATTTCGGGTTCTCACCGGAATAGACCAGCCCAACAATATTGCCACAGCCAGGCTGATGTCACGGCGATATGTTGAAGCACTGCTTTTGCATCGGGAACGTGAACTCAATATTGGGGGCCTGTGGATTGTTACTGGGTTCAAACAGCAGCTTCATGCGGTTATAAAGCACGACACTAGCCCGACATCGTATTCTGTATCCAGAAAATTTAGCCACCTAGTCAATGCAGTAACGTCTTTTAGCAGCCGACCGTTGATCTTTACTTTTTATTCAGGCTTGTTGATATCAATTTCTGCAATGAGCTATATTGTTTACTTGACCATCCGGTACCTTTTTATTGCCTCGCCGCCAGACGGCTACACGTCTATTATTGCGTCCATATGGCTGCTCTCTGGGTTGATCATATTTTTCATGGGTATCCAGGGAATTTATATCGCAAAGATTTTTTCTGAAGTCAAGCAACGACCTTACATAATAACTCGGCAGGTGTATGGACATCCTCAAAGACCAGAAGTCCTGAAATGATTTTAGATCATAAAATTCCTTCTGCAACGTACGGCATTCTCCAGCAAAATACGCCTGCTTCTTCCCTTGACGAGGCGGCGGAACAGGTCAAAAACCTGGGATATGCTGTACTGGATTCCGGATATTCAGCATTAGAACTTGAAAATATTTCAAACGAATTCAACCAGGTTCGAGAGCGCTATATTCAAACCAACGGTGAATCCCATCTCAGGTCTATTAATGAATTCCATACCATACGTGCACTGCTCACGCATGGTGGGGAGACATTTCTTAAACTCGCATTCAATCCCAATCTTATTTCAATATTAAAAATTTTGATTTCAGGAAAATTCATCCTTAATCAACAAAATGGAATCGTCAATCCGCCGCAGGAAACCTATAACCAAAGTGCTTGGCACCGCGACTTACCCTATCAGCACTTTGTTTCTACCAAGCCCCTGGCGATCAATGCTCTGTTTTGTGTAGATGATTTCACACTTGAAAATGGTTCCACATTTGTGCTTCCTGCATCACACAAATCTGAGGCCTATCCTTCCGAAGGGTATGTTCAAAAACGGGCAATTCAAGTCGAAGCAAAAGCGGGGGCTTTTATCCTGCTGGACTGCATGATGTTTCATGCTGGTGGATTCAATAAGACGAATTCAATGCGCCGCGCCGTGAATCATGTTTTTAATATACCCTATTTTAAGCAACAAATTAATATTCCAATAAACATGAAAAATATCAACTTGTCTTCCGAAGAGCAGGAGATATTGGGTTTCAACTACGCTGAATCAGTTTCTATTTCCAGTTTTTTGTTGAAACGAAGCAGAGAAATTCTATGATATATCTGCAAGATTATTATTAAAATGAAACCGCCTGATTGGTCATTGCAGATAGAGACGTATATCGCTTGAAAGGAGCGTGCAAAGTGGTAGTGCTGCCGCCTGGGACTGTGCTTCAGCTAATGTATTTGCAAGAACGCCTACGTCAAATGCCGCCGGGACGTTTCCTAGAAATTGGGCCGGGTAGCGGAGAAATAACGCAGCTGCTCCTGGATCACGGATGGATTGGCTCATCGTATGATCTCGAGGAAAATACTGTCAATGCATTGAGGGATCGTTTTGGCAGAGAAATATCCGAACACAGGTTTGTTCCCGTCAACGAAGATTTCCTTTCGTCGCAAGTGCCGGATAAAGTTGACCTTATCATTTCTTGCATGGTGATGGAACATCTGGAGGATAACGCTCAGTTTGTTTTTATGGCCAAATCGTCCAACGCTCTGAAATCAAATGGCAGGATGATTGCTCTTGTGCCCGGATCTCCCGCGCATTGGGGTATTGAAGATGATATTGCTGGACACTGCCGACGGTATACTCGAGAAAGCATTGACGTATTAACTGACACCAGTGGGTGGAAATTATTGCATATCGCAGGATTGACCTGCCCAATATCAAATCTTCTATTGCCCGTTTCCAATTTATTGGTGAATCGGAGCGAGCGGCAAAAACTGTCATTGTCACCGTTGGAGCGAACCAAACAGTCGGGCAGGCGATCAGTGAAATACAAGACTTATTTCCCGTCATTACTTGGGCTATTGCTAAACAGGTACACCCTTTACCCTATGCATATGCTTCAAAAACTGTTCGCTAAATCTGAATCTGCATTGGTGCTTTTTTTTGAAGCACAACCCCAATTTGGAGCAGATAGATGACAACTCTCATGGATGATAAACTTCTCATTGAAGTGGCCGCTTATTACTCAGGCAAACTTGCCGAGCATGGCGAATCGGCTCGTGGTGTCGATTGGAACGGCGAGGCGAGTCAAATTTTGCGGTTTGAGCAATTGTGCAAAATTCTCACATCGGTAAATTCTTTCTCATTGAATGATTTAGGCTGTGGATATGGTGCACTGTATGATTTTCTTCTCTACAAGTATGAACGTTTTTCGTACTCGGGAATTGACGTATCTGAGGATATGGTTCAAGCGGCGTGGCAACGTCACGGAAGTTCCCATCAAGTGCAATTCGTAGTTGCTGGCGAACCTGATCGCATCGCCGATTATGGAGTTGCAAGTGGAATTTTCAACGTTCGCCTCGGCCGTTCAGATGCTGAATGGCAGAATTACCTTGAAGCCACCCTGGATGTCCTTGACCGAACCAGTCGAATTGGGTTTTCTTTCAATTGCCTTACCTCCTATTCAGATAAAGACAAGAAGCGTGACTATTTGTATTATGCCGACCCATGCGCTTTGTTTGATCTGTGCAAACGCAAATATTCCCGCCATGTAGCCCTTCTTCACGATTATGGCCTTTACGAGTTCACCATTCTGGTAAAAAAATTGGCATGAAAAAATCACTTGTAATTTTCGGAACCGGCAATATTGCACAACTTGCACATTTCTATTTCGGTGCGGATTCTACATATAAGGTTGTAGCGTTTACGGTAGATGCAGCCTACGTAAACGAGACAACTTTCTGCAATCTGCCAGTTGTTGCATTTGATGAAGTTGTTTCGAAATACGGACCTGAGCAACACGAAATCTTTGTAGCGCTAAGCTACACCAATCTCAATGCCTTGCGAAAAGATAAGTACCTGGCAGCGAAAGCACGGGGATACAAATTGGCCAGCTACATCAGCTCAAATGCCACAGTACTAAACGGGGGCCAATTCGGAGAAAATTGCTTTATTTTTGAAGACAATACCATTCAGCCCTTCGTGACTATTGGCAACAATGTGACCCTATGGAGTGGCAACCATATCGGCCACCACTCGACCATCAAGGATCATTGTTTTATCGCGTCCCATGTTGTTGTCTCGGGTGGTGTTGAGATTGGCGAACAATGCTTTATCGGTGTGAATGCAACGCTGCGTGACCATATCAAAATTGGTGACAAATGCGTGATTGGAGCAGGTTCTTTACTGCTTGCTGACGCGGACGCAGGTGGGGTGTATATGGGTGCAGCTACTGCACGTTCGAAAATTCCTAGCTCAAGGTTGAGAGGCATATGACCGAGCAATGGAAAAAACTTGGTTTGCTCTATTGCCCCTCTGATACCAATCGCCATCCCAAGCTCCTAACACATGCGGCAAACCCTTTGCCGGTTCTCATTGGCGGAGATATTTACCGGGTTTTCTTCAGTGGCAGAGATGCCTGCAACCGATCTTCAGTTGGGGCTGTGGATATTGACATTGGCAGCGGCAATGTAATTCGAGAATACATGCAGCCTTTTTTTGAACACGGTCCTGAAAACAGCTTCTACGCCGATGGCGTAAGTATCGGCAACTGCTATGAAGTCAATGGCAAAAAGTACATGCTTTTTATGGGGTGGCAGAATTTCAGGGAAAGCCATTGGCGTGGCGACATAGGCCGACTTTTGGTCAATACTGATTTGACATTGGAGTTAGCCGACAATAGCCCACTGATGGGGGGGGATTCCACCGACCCAATAAGTCTGTCCTATCCGTGGGTATTGAAAAACAATGACGGTAGCTACAGTATGTGGTATGGCTCAACGACCGCATGGGATGCAGGAAATGGTGAGATGCTGCACGTGATCAACTCAGCAGCATCTGCGGATGGACACAACTGGATTAAAACGGGCTTATCCGTCCCCTACGAACTTGGCAAGGCTCAGGCCTTTTCAAGACCGACAGTTGCTGTAAGTAAAAACCACGGTTATGAGATATGGTTTTCATATCGAAGCGGAAGCGGGCGACCCTACCAAATTGGGCGCGCTACCAGCATCGGTGGAA
This sequence comes from Burkholderiales bacterium, assembly GCA_025360385.1. Classification (GTDB taxonomy): domain Bacteria; phylum Pseudomonadota; class Gammaproteobacteria; order Burkholderiales; family Burkholderiaceae_C; genus JANYCG01. The sequence goes on from JANYCG010000234.1 coordinate 27,990, forward strand.
CGCAATTTGTGTTGGCTCTTGAAGACGTTGGCATCGACGTGTCATCGAGTGGATGGGACTCGGAAATGATCGAGTACCCTTTTGTTTTTGACCACAAAGCGCACCGCTTCATGTTGTACAACGGAAACGGATACGGTCGAACCGGGTTTGGGTTGGCTGTACTAAATCGTGGATGATTCGCTGTTGCGTAGGAAAGTCGGCAAATTGGTTGTACAGTTATATCATTTCGCTATCGTCGGGGTTCTTAGCAACCTGTCTGGGTATATGGTCTATTTATTGATTACCCATCTTGGCGCTACTCCTAAATTGTCAATGAGTTTTTTGTATGTGTTGGGTGCTGCAGCAGGTTTTTGGGGAAATCAAAAATTGACGTTCTCACATACCGGAAATACGTGGACAGCGGGATTTCGGTATTTTTTTGCTCACATTATAGGATATATTATAAATTTCACGATGCTGGTGATTTTGGTTGATAAAGTAGGATATTCACATCAGTGGATTCAGGCGATTGCTATCTTTGTAGTAGCTGGATTTCTTTTTCTTGCATTTAAGTTTTTTGTATTTCAAGAAATCAAAAGTTCTGCGCGGGGTAAGAAATGAAGCACTGTCTTGTTTGTCGCTCGCGCTTTAGCTCGCAGACTATAGTTTGCCCAAGTTGTGGATTCGGACCAGAGGTATTGGCTGGCATAGATGCCTATGCACCAGACCTAGCCTACGGCGGTGGCGGTGGATTCAAGGCAGATTATTTTTCTGAATTGGCCCATCTGGAGGAGTTAAATTTTTGGTTTCAAGCGAGAAATAAGCTCATTCTTTGGGCTTTGTCAAAGTATTGTCAAAAATTTCAATCTTTCCTTGAAATTGGCTGCGGAACCGGGTATGTTTTATCTGGTATTTCGAACAATTTTCCAAATGTCATATTAACGGGAAGTGAAATTTTTATGACGGGCCTCGGTTTTGCCGCCAACAGGTTGCCATCCACAAAATTCATACAAATGGACGCTCGAAATATTCCATATGCAGAGGAATTTGATGTGATAGGTGCGTTCGATGTTTTGGAGCACATCGAGGAAGATGAACTGGTTTTGGCGCAAATACATTCGGCCTTAAAGCCACAGGGGCACGTGTTGCTCACAGTTCCACAACATGCTTGGTTGTGGAGTCCGGTTGACGAATATGCTTGCCATGTAAGACGGTACGGGGCGGCAGACATTTATAAAAAAATTGAAATGGCTGGCTTTCAAGTTGTGAGGTCAACATCGTTCATCACTGCTCTGCTTCCGGCGATGGCTGTTTCTAGGCTATTGCAAAAACAAACTGCCTCAGCAAATTTTGATGCAACTACGGAATTCAAAATCGCACCCTGGCTAAATGCCGTACTTTTCCAGCTACTCAGTGTCGAACGAGGAATGATCCGGGCTGGCATAAATTTTCCCATGGGCGGCTCTAGATTGGTGGTGGCGAAAAAGTCCTGACTTTTGTATCAAACAATTGCGCGAGTTGTGCCCACATTTGATTTGTTTGCTTATCTGCTATTTTTCAAAATATCAAGGATTGCCAAGAAAGGTGTGATTGCGCACGATGCCTTGGCGCCTGTACTCGAAGGCCATGCTGTTGAGCACTGCCGCAAGATTCGCAAATAACGTTTAACCAAATTGACATACCGCCCTGACATTGATGGTCTTCGAGCAATCGCGGTTTTAGCTGTGATTTTTTATCATGCTTTTCCTAGTCAAATATCTGGCGGATTTGTTGGGGTCGATATTTTTTTTGTCATATCTGGTTTTTTAATCACAAGCATTATTTTTGCAGAAGTAGACTGGAGTACTTTTAGCTTTGTGGCGTTCTACAGACGACGCATCCGACGGATATTCCCGGCGTTGGCGTTGGTGTTATCTTTTTGTTTGGTGCTTGGATGGTTCATTCTGTTGCCAGACGAATATGCAGAACTCGGCAAACATATAGCGGGTGGAGCGGGTTTTGTTTCGAACTTTCAGCAATGGAGTGAAGCTGGGTACTTTGACACCACCTCAGACTTGAAGCCGTTGCTGCACTTGTGGTCACTTGGGGTTGAAGAACAGTTTTATATTTATTGGCCGCTTATTCTTTACTTGGATTGGCATTTGCGCGTAAGAAGCGACTGGTCAATTTTCCTAATTTTGATCGCATCGCTTCTGGGCAACTTGTATCTGGTTCATGAGAACCGAGTGGCTGCGTTTTATTCACCACTTTCGCGCGTATGGGAGCTTGTGGTTGGAAGCCACCTTGCATATTTATGTATCACCCAAAGAGCATTGTATAAATCCGAAGGCCATGCATGGCTTTTTTCGGTTTGGTCGTCGGTGGGTGCGTCGTTGATATTCGGTACAGTGGCGTCTTTTGACAGTAGCTTTCAATTTCCGGGCTGGTGGGTGCTGCTGCCTCCATTGAGCGCATATTTGCTGGTATTTTCTGGCTCGGCTGCCTTGCAAGCTTTCAGCCTGGATCAGATGCAACTGCTGGTTATTTTTGGCTGGTTTTTCCAAATGCCTTTGTTGCCCGATAGACGAATATTCAGTATCAAATGAAACGTGAACAAATGAAAGAAAATCATAGCCCCTTCAATTGGCCACACATGACTGGCAAGGAGTTGTATTACATCGCCGAACCCAAATTCAACGGACGTTTGGTCGGCGATGGGCCGCTTACCAAGCGTTGCCACCGCTGGCTGGAAGAGCGCACCGAGTGCAACAAGGCATCGCTGAAGCGCTCAAGTACGGCCGCCCTGGAAGTGGCCGCTTTACTGCTTGAGATTCAACCCTGTGACGAAGTCATCATGCCGTCGTTTATTTTCGTGGCTACGGCAAACGCCTTTGTTTTGCGTGGAACTGTTCCTATATTTGTTCACGTCCGCGCCGACGCACTGAATCTCGACGAGCGACTGATAGAAGCAGCCATCCCGTCCCGTACACGGGCGATTTCACCCGTGCATCACGCCGACGTAGCCAGCGAGATGGATGCAATGATGGGTATCGCCCGAAAAGCCGAGCTGCTGGTTGTTGAAGATACCGAACAGTGGGTTGTGTCCCGTTACAAGGGGAATGCGCTTGGACAGATTGGCGATCCAGTCGCTTTTAGTTTTCATGAAACCAAGAACGTCACTTCTGGCGAAGGGGGTGCCTTGTCAATGAGCTGCCCGGAATTCGCCCTTTGTGCAGAACGCATTTGCAAAAAGGGAACTGATCGCAGCCGCTTCTGCCGTTGCGAGGTCGACAAATACTCATGGCAGGAAGCCGGCTCGTCGTATTTGCCAGGTGAATTAACGGCAGCCGTTCTTTGGGCTCAAATGGAAGAAGCTGACGCAATTGCACATACGCGGCTCGCTTGCTGGGATTTTTACCCCATAATGCCGGATTCGTTTGAACAACGGGGACTTCAGCGTCGCCCAATCATCGCGTCAGAATTTCAACACGCCACCCATATGTATTATGAGCTGACATCTGCGGAAGTTGACTGTCAGCGCGTTGTGGCGATGCAGGACAGTGCGCTCACCCGTTCAATCGCAAAAGTGAACTGGTTGCAATGAAAATGGCCGCACAAATCTATGGGTTGGATCTGATGTGTCGCTAGGCAAGAACACGCTTTGGAATATCGCCGGAAATGTTCTACCCTTGGTTTTGGGTGCGGTAACGATTCCCTTACTGATTCCAAAACTAGGGCTGGAAAGATTCGGAATCCTGACCCTGTTATGGACTGTTATTGGGTACTTCAGTCTTTTTGATTTTGGAATTGGGCGCGCTATCACCCAGCAGGTTGCTACGTGCCTGGGGAGTCAAAAACAGGAGCAAATACCACAAACGATAAAGGCCGGCTTGGAGTTCACTTTGTTAACGGGTTCATTGGGCACAGTGGTCTTAGGCTTGGCTGCACATCCGCTTAGCCACTACGGCTTGGGTGTTTCAAAAGAACTGCAAGATGAGGTTTATATCAGCCTGATCGTCGCCGCGTTAGGTATTCCGCTGGCAACCTTGAGCAGCGGACTGCGCGGAGCGCTTGAAGGTTATGAGCGATTTCAAGCGAGCAATGCTGCTCGAATGTTGCTGGGCATGTCCATTTTCCTATTCCCTTTAATCGCTGTCATGGTGCACGGCACTTCATTGGTTGCAGTGACAATTTGGCTTGTCGGAGCCAGACTAATAAGTTGCCTCTTGTTTGCTTGGCTGGTCACACAGCTTCCAAGCAGAGATTTTTGGCGCGCTCCTATTTTGCCTGCCACTCGCAGACAGCTATTTTCCTTCGGGGCCTGGATGGCAGTCACGAACCTAGTAAGCCCTATGCTGGTCAATGCAGACCGTTTCTTTATCTCCTACTTCCTTGGTGCGAGCATGGTAGCGTATTACACTGTTCCATTTGAATTCTTGGTACGCCTGCTGATATTGCCGGGTGCATTGGGCGCAAGCCTTCTGCCCACTCTCGCCCGAGACCGAGTCGTTGACTCAATGCGTGTTGCCGCCACATTCTTGAAGAGTGTGCGAATAGTTTCACTGGCGATGCTAGCGCTGTGTCTGACCGCGTCACTGCTTGCCTATCCGTTGATGGCACTATTCATATCTGAAGATTTCGCATCGAAATCCTGGCTCTTGGTCCTCATTCTTTCAGCGGGCGTATGTGTAAATGGCATTGCGTATCTCCCTTATACCGCCTTGCACGCTCATGGAAGAGCTAAGTCAACTGGCATCCTGCATATTATTGAACTCGTCGCTTACATCCCTGTCCTGATTTTGTTTATTCAATTTTTCGGCCTCAATGGCGCCGCGCTGGCTTGGACTTTAAGAACCAGTGCAGATGCGGCGGCGATGTTTTGGCTCTACTCAAAGCAAAGGAGATAAGGTGTTCTCGCCCCGGTTAATATTCTCAGGCCTCTGGTTGACTCAAATTTCCCTGCACTTGGTCTTTAACGAGGCTTTTGTCCCATTTGAATTATTGACATGGGTGGTGATTGTTTTCGGCCTAACATTTTTCAATCTTGGCGCTACAGCTATCGAAAATATCTATTCTCCTCATACTCCAAAAATAACTCTGGGCCTCAAAACCAGTCAGTCCGAAATTACCCGCTTTTTTAATACCTTTGTAGTGATATATATTATATTCGGTGGGTTAACCGGATTTGAGTTATATGGAGCGCTTCAAGCGCTTGGCGCAGGTGGCC
>JANYCG010000269.1 GCA_025360385.1 Burkholderiales bacterium
CAATCGAGCTCTTTGTGCTGGCTCACAATGACAACCCCAAACCATTCATCTGGACTGCCAGCGCTCGTGACATTCTGGAGAAAGTCATCCGCGCGAAGGCAAAACTCAATACGGTTCAAACAGCGTGAAACACTACACTAGTTGGCGGGTTGGCGCGAATAGGTTTCTCAATGAAACGATATGTCGCGTATGCCAAAACAAAACTAAATCCAATGGCGCACAGGCGAATCCAAGTCGGAGGAGTTTCAGAGTTGACAATTCTGGCAAACGCAAGCATTGGCCAATGCCAAAGATACAGCGGATAACTTATCATTCCAATAGAAACCAATGGGCGACTCGCCAAAACCGCGCGATTGAACCATGCAGCCGGGCCAGAAAATATCAGCAAATAAGCTCCCAATGCAGGCAGCAGCGCCCACCAGCCCGGAAATTGAAAGCTACTGTCAAACGAAGCCACTGCACCGAATATCAGCAACGCACCCACCAACGACCAAACCGAAAAAAGCCATGCATGGCCTTCGGATTTATACAATCCTCTTTGGGTGATACATAAATATGCAAGGTGGCTTCCAGCCACAAGCTCCCATACGCGCGAAAGTGGTGAATAAAACGCAGCCACTCGGTCCTCATGAACCAGATACAAGTTGCCCAGAAACGATGCGGTCAAAATTAGGAAAATTGACCAGTTGCTTCTTACGCGCCAACGCCAACCCAAGTAAAGAATAAGCGGCCAAAAAATATAAACCTGTTCTTCAACCCCAAGTGACCACAAGTGCAGCAACGGCTTCAAGTCTGAGGTGGTGTCAAAGTACCCAGCTTCACAAGTTCGACACTTCCTGAACGTAAGTGGTTGATTTCATTAGAAACGAAAGTCAAAGCGCAGACTACAAAACAGGCCGAGCGAGGTCTGATGGAGTTGGTGGTGTCAAATCCAGGGCGGCGAACAATGACTTCTGAGCGGGCGTGATCTCAGTTAATCCGGTCAGTGTTTTTCCATCGCTAGTCTCAACGGTCTGTTGATGAATCCGCTTGAGCTGCTCAAGTAACGTGGTGGGCGACTCTGAGCGTTTGGCCGCCGTGAGCCGCATGCGCATCACCCGGTACACAATCAGTGCCATGAAACAAATCAGCGCATGCGCGCGAATGCGTCGGGGTAGTCGGTGGTACACCGGACCAATCTCAATGTCGGATTTGAGTACCCGAAATCCCCGCTCAATATCGGCCAGGCTCCTGTACCGCTGCACCACCTCAACTGCCGTGGCGGTGGTGTTGGTCACCAGCAGCAGCTTGCCATCAAGCAGTTCGAGGTAACGCTTTTTGTCCTCGTCGATGGTGTAACTGAACAGGTCAGCGTTCAAATCCACCTTGATCAGATGCGCCATGTGGGCGTCTTTGACTGCATGGTAGAAGCGCGCCTTGGTACCCGAATCTGACACCGGTCGGCCTTTGCTTTTGTTCTTTTTACCTATGCGCTTGCTCTCGTCCTGCTCGTCGAGTTTGACACTGCACTGCTGGCCCAGCTTGACCAATTCGGCAATCGTTTTGTCCCGCGCTACTGAGCGCCTGTTGGCAGCTAGCGGGTCGTGCGCCACCACCAAACGGCTATCGTTCCACTGGGTCTCGCCACACCATTCCTTGGAGGCATCTTGGCTCTGGTGCAAATTTTTCAGGTCGTCTGCAAAATCACCATAACGCGCCGCTGGCACCGCCAGAATGTACTCCAGCGCGACATCACGGCCGTCCTTTTTGAGCTGCGCTTGCAGTTTGTTCAACTCTTGGATGTTGGCGGTGCTGAGCAAGCCTCTGTCAGCAATTAGCACCACACGTTTGAGCGGGTAGCGCGCCAATAACCCCCGAATCATCGGCAGCAGGGTTTTGGCCTCTGCCGTATTGCCGGGATGGACTTCGTGCGCAATGGGCAGGCCCTCAGCGGTTTGCACCAAGGACAGCATGAACTGGCGCTCGATCAAGCCAGACTTGGCCATGCCGTAAGCCCGCACGTCATCTTCGACATCCGTCTGGCCGCTGACCGCCACCGTGGTGAGGTCATAAAACACCACCGAGAGGTCTTGGTCAATCAGGGGGCGCATGAGCGTGGCCAGCCGGGTGCCCAGTTTGTCGCTGTGCTCATCGAGAACATCCATGGCGCGCAGCAGGTGCTGGTGTTCAGGATTGAGGCCAGAGCCCGCAGGCAAGGCCACAGTTTCCAGCCAGCGCAGCACACCGAGTTTGCTGCCAGGATCGCACAGGCGGTTGAAGACCATCAGGCGCAAACAGGTCAGGACATCAACTTCCGTTTTGGAACGCCGCCAAGCAGTCGCCAGATCGTCAAAGCCCAGGGTTCGCCAGAGTTCGGACAGAGCCCAGATATCACCGGCGTGGCGGCTGTCGGTAAAGCGCAGACCATCAAGGGCCGAGGGCGCAGGTGCAATACCTTGGGCGCGCTGCAAGGAGGCAATCAGGGTGTCGACTTCGCCACCGGCTTCAAGGCGACCCAAGGTACAGACGGTGCGTTGGCGGGGTTGGCCTTGCTCGTTGCGAAAGGATTCGACCAATTGGGCGTAGCGCCGCTGACCGGATTGGGTGACCTTGATGAACATGGCGCTGAGTGTAGCGCATATCGGAAAACAAAAAACTACTTAAACAATAAAACGTGCCACTACATACGCTTTTTGCTTTCGGCCTGAAAATCGAGGTAAGTCCTTGAATTCATTAGCAGACTGGGGCGAAAAAACCGGAATTACCCAAAAAAGGTGTCGAACTTCTGCGGCC
>JANYCG010000291.1 GCA_025360385.1 Burkholderiales bacterium
GACGAAGCGAACAAGAACGCAATTGTCACAGAACACACTTTTACGAGATAGGGACATCTCCGGCCATCCAATCTCCCTTCAACCTCAACCAAGACCGCGCTCAATCGCCATTTTTACGCGCTTTCAGACCGCCACTAACACCAGTTCCCCGGTTTGGCCTGGGGGCAAAAAATGGCCGTCATCGTCGGTGATGCGCAGCTCGGCCAGTTGGACAGTCGGGTCTGGATGCCGGCTGGGCTAGCCCATGCTGCCCACCTTGTGCGGCCCTAAAAACGGGTTGTTCAACGCGCCGGGTACCTCGGACATGCCGTAGCCTTCGATCAGCGTGGCCCCGGCCGCCAACGCGCCGCTGAAGGAATAAAAAATGGCGTTGACGGGGAACATGGGCAACACACACAACAGGCGGTCGTGCGGCTGCAAGTGCATACGGGCCACGAAGCCCTCGCCCGCCGTCAGCAGGCTGCGCTGACAGTGCATCACACCTTTTGGGAAACCCGTGGTGCCCGAGGTGTCGATGAAAACGCAGCTTGCTTCGGGGGTGCCCGCACCCACTCCCGTGCCCACTGCGCCACCCCTCCAAGCTGCGGCAAGATCAGCCAACCCAGTCAGGGCGACGGGTGCCCGGCCCGGTGCCTGGCCTGGGGCTTTGGCAGGCTCGGCATTGAGCAGCAGCCAGGGTTTGGCGTCCAGCCGCGCCACGCAGGCCTGCACCGTCGCCAAGGCCTCAGGGGCGCAGACCACGCCACACACTTGCGTGTTGAAGCAGGTAGTGGGCTTCATCCACGCCGAAATCAGGGTTGACCGGCACAAAAACAGCCACTGGATGAACTCTTTGCCAGGCAGGACTCCGGCGCGGCTTTGCAGCATGGACAACACGGTGCCGCCGTGCGGCGGGTAGCGGGTAGCGGCGCAATACGGCAAGCGGCGGGATCAAATGCGTTTCTTGGGCGGGCATGGTTCAATCAGGCGGCGGCCTGGTTTTGGGGTGGGTGCCAGGCCGTTTACCGGGTGCGAACATGGTCGCCCGATTGAATGCCAGTTGCGCAACCCGGGCTCGTGCCATTTGGCGCTACAGTCAAAGGCTGTGGTCAGTTGATGTGGTCGCCGTATGCTTCGTTTAATATAGCAAACTATTCAACACCCACAGGGACATACTGGACTTTTTATCATTTTATTGCTCGACAAGGGGTTGTGATGAGTGTTTACGACAAATTGAACGCGCTGGGCATCTCGCTGCCAGCCGTCTCGACGCCGGCGGCGGCCTATGTGCCGTTTGTGCAAACCGGCAAGTTGTTTTTTTTGAGCGGCCACATTGCCAAAAAAGACGGCAAACCCTGGGTTGGCAAACTTGGCAGCGGCATGTCTACTGACGACGGCAAGCTGGCGGCACGCGCGGTGGCGATTGATTTGATGGGCACGCTGCACGCGGCTGTGGGGGACCTGAACCGCGTCAAACGCATTGTCAAGCTGATGTCGCTGGTCAACTCCACGCCAGAATTCACCGAGCAGCACCTGGTGACCAATGGCGCCAGCCAACTGATTGCCGATGTGTTTGGCGACGCCGGCGCCCATGCCCGCAGCGCCTTTGGTGTAGCCCAGATTCCGTTCGGGGCCTGCGTCGAAATTGAACTGATTGCCGAAATTGGCTGAGCTGCCGTTTAAGCGTTTAAGCGTTTAAGGCTTACCCGTCGGCCCTGCCAGGCTGTCTGCATCCCAGCCGCCGCCCAACGCCTTGTGCACACTGACCAGGGCGTTGAGCTGATTGCGCTGGGTGTCGATCAAAACAATCTCAGCCTGAGCCAGGTCACGCTCGGCCGTCAGCACCTCAAGGTAGCCCGAATACCCCGCCTTGTAACGCAGCCCAGCCAAGCGCAAACTGCTGCGCAGGGCGTCAATACGCAGCTGGGTTGTGGCGCTGATGTCACGGGCACCCTGCACGTTGACCAAGGCATCGTGCACGTCCCTGAAGGCACTTTGAACCGCCTGGGTGTAAGCGGCCAGCGCCTGCTGCTGGCGCGCGTTGGCGGCGGCCATCACGGCGTCAATGGCGCCTGCACGAAACACCGGCTGCGTCAGGTTGCCCAACAGGTTCCAGAACAGCGACGCCGGGTTGAATAGGTTGGACAAATCCTGGCTCTCTTGGCCCAGGGCGCCACTGAGCGTCATGCGCGGGAAATACGCGGCACGCGCCTGGCCGATGTCGGCATTGGCGGCGATCAGGCTTTGCTCGGCCGCCACCAAATCCGGCCGACGGTTCAACAACCCAGACGACAGGTTGGCTGGCAGATTGGCCGCCTCGCGCTGTGTGTCAACCAGCGCCGCCCAAGCCAGGCCACGCGCGACCACCGGCCTGGCGATCTCAACCGGTTTGCGCCCCAGTAGCAAGGCCAGGGCCGATTCGGCATTGCTGCGGTTTTGCCGAGCCAACTGCAAGCTGGCTTGCACGCTGGCCGCCTCGGCTTGTGCCTGTCGCAAATCCAGCTCACCGATCACGCCACCCTCAAAGCGGCGATGTTGCAGGCGCAGGTTCTCTTGCCGGGTGGCAAAGGTCTGATCCGCCAGCACCACCTGGGCGTCCAGCGCCCGCAGAGCAAAATAACTTTGCGCCACGTTGGCAGACAGGCTGGCCAGCACCGTGCCACGGCTGGCCGCCTGGCTCAAG
>JANYCG010000303.1 GCA_025360385.1 Burkholderiales bacterium
GCATCACTGCCACCAGCAATGGCGCGATGGTGCTGGGGCCGTTGACCACCAGCAATGGCGTGATCGCCTTGACCACCACGGGCGCTGGCAGCGACATCACTTTGAGCGGCAATGTGTCAGCCACCAACGCGGCGCTGGCGCTCGGCCAGGCCGGACTTAGCGTGACGGCGGGGCGGGACATCCTGCTGGCCTCCACCACCAACTTGAAGACATTGACGTCTGGCGCAATCAAACTCAATGCGGGCAACAACATCGACCTGAAGGTCAATGACTTTGGCGGCAACGGGGCCAACAACGACATTATTTCTGCGGGCAATCTGGACATGGTGGCCGCAGCGGGCCAGATTGTGCGGACCGATGCCAACGCAGTCAACGCCTCAGGCCAGGCCATTTCAGTCTCGTTCGCCACCACGCTGGACCCGAATGTCACGTTGTTTCCAGGCAGTTCCCTCAGTATCACCAAAACTGTTGGCGACTTGACGCCAAGCTCTGCGTCAGCACCAAACCTGAGCTACAACGCGCCTGCCGGCAATATCAATTTTGCCGCTGGCTCTGTGTTCTTCGGGCCCGTCACAGTGGGCGGCAGCGGCAAGGCTGTCTTCAATTCAGGGACAGTGACGTTCAACAATGGCCTGGCTTCCAACATGGGCGTCAACGTGGGCGGCGCCACAGTGAACGTTTTTGACACGGCCCCGCAAGTGGTCAGCGGCGGGGCCTGGAACATCACCAGCGGCACGCTGAACCTGCCCGCATCCGGTGCCAGCGTTGTAGCAGGTTCAAGCCTGAACATTGCCGGTGGCCAAGTGGCGTTTGCGCCGGGCGGCTCGGTGGTGCTGACCAACGCAGGCACCATCAATGCCAACAACAACCTCGCCCTGCCGGGCGACTTTGTCAACCTGGCCGGTGCCACCGCCAACCTGACCAACACCAGCATTGGCGGCAGCGCCTACAACTACGGCAACTTCAATGTCGGAGGGCTGGTGACGATTGCCGGGCCAATTGCACAGCAGCTCGGCGGCGTATTGACAGTGCCCACTGGCGCCACGATTGACATGAGCAACCCGGGCGGCCATTTCAGCTGGAGTGATGGCACCATCGGTGGCAACGGGGTGGTCAGTTTTTCAGGCGGCGGCGCGTTCAATTTCGCCGGCAACGGCAACCGGGTCATCGACGGCTTGAACTTTTCGTTCAACAACCTGACCTTGCCAAATGGCTCGTTAACGCTGAAATCCGGCAGCCTGACGCTGTTTGGTGCATCGGTGCTGCCTGCGGGGGTTGCGCTGAACCTGGACGGCGGCACCTTGACCAACAACGGCTCGCTCGACGTCGGCGGCAGCTTCGGGCTGACAGGCGGCGCTTTTGCTGGCTCTGGCAGCCTGATGATGTCTGGCGGCAGCATGAGCCTGCCCGCCAACAATACCGTGGCCTGGACCAACAACGGTGCCTTGACCAACACCGGCACCCTGAACCTGGCGGGAGCCACCATCACCAACGCCATCAACAACCAGGGCACCATCAACCTGGGGGCGGGGTTGAGCTTTGCACAATCCATGACCAACACGGGCACGCTGGTGGCTCAGAGTGGCAGCGCGACACTCTTCAGCGGCGGGCTCACGCAGCAAAGTGGCGGTGTCGTCGAGCTGCGCAACGGCGCATTGAACGGCAACATCAGCTTGTCCAACGGCATGATCAAGGGCACGGGCACCATCAACGGCGATGTGGTCCTCGGCGCCGCAACGCTGTCACCCGGCTTCTCGCCGGGTGCTATCACGATCAACGGCAACCTGACGCTGGCGGCCAACAGCGTGTTGAACATTGAACTGGGCGGGGCCGCGCAGGGCACGGGTTACGACTACATCAACGTCCAGGGCAATGCGGCGCTGGCCGGCACCCTGAACGTCACCCCCTACCAGGGCTACGTGGCGCCCGCCGGGTCCAGCTACACCTTCCTTAATTTTGTGGGCAAAACTGGCGCCTTTGCGGCGACCAATTTGAGTGGTGTGCCAGGCTCGACCCTGTCAAGCAACGCCAACGCCATGACGCTTTCAGTTGCCGCCCTTTCACCTGCGCCTTCACCTGTGCCCGCACCCGTGCCGGTTCCCGCTGCCCCAACCGCCGCCCTGGTGGCCAACCCGGTTGCGGTTTTGGTGCAAAAAGTGACGGTCGTTGATGAATTGTTGGTCGATGCCAAACAGGAAGAAAAAGCGAAAGCCACTGAAGCCGCCAGCAAAACTGAACCCGACGCAGGAGCCTGCCCATGACCACTCTCCACTCCCCTGCGGGCTGCACCCAGCCCCACCACCCCCTTCTGGCAAAGCCCGGCAGGGCCCATGCGCTTTCGGGTCTGCTTTTGCTTGCATTGGCATCTGGCCCGGTCATGGCACAGACGCTGCCGCCGGTGATCGCCGCCACGGCAACCGCCGTCGAAGGCACGGCCTATGTCACCCGAACCGATGGCCGGCAAACCATTCTGGCCCGGGGTTCAGCCCTCAACGTGGGGGATGCCCTTACCACCGCGCGCAACAGCACCGTGCGCCTGCGGTTTACCGACGGCGGCGAAACTGCCATGCGACCCGAGTCCAGCCTGACCGTGCAGGCCTATAGCTACACGCCCGATGCGCCGCAACAGGACAACCTGGTCATCGGCCTGCTCAAAGGCGGCCTGCGCGCCATCACCGGCTCCATCGGTAAACGCGGCAACGTCGACGCCTACAAACTCAACATCAAGGTGGCGACGATTGGCATTCGCGGCACCGACTACACCGCTCGCCTGTGTGACGGCGACTGCACTGCCGATGCGTCCGCCGTGGCTCGCCCCAGCACCACCGCCGCCGCACGCGGCAACAGCAGCGCCCCAGTGGTGGCGCGGCTGATGCAATCGCAAGGCGCCGTGTCAGTTGACCGTGAGTCGCGCCAGGTCACGCTGGATCAAGGAGCGCCGTTGTACGCCAGCGACAAGATCACCACCACCTCGGGCGGCTTTGCCGTGCTGGCGTTTCGGGACGACACGCGCCTCACCCTCAACAGCGGCACCCAGCTGGCGCTCACGCAATACGCCTACGACGCGGCCCAACCCGCCCGTGGCTCCATGCTGTTCAGGCTGATCAGTGGCGGCTTGCGTGTGGCGACGGGCCTCATCGCCAAGGCGGCACCCGGTCAGGTGAAGTTTCAAACGGCAACGGCCACCATCGGCATCCGCGGCACCGTGTTTGACCTGGCCTGCGGTAAGGGCGGCGCGTCTGAAGACCCGCAGGCAGCGGACGTCAGCGACGCTGACTGCGACCAGTCGCTGTTTGCGTCCACCCGCACTGGCGAGATCATCGTGGCCGGCCTGGATGGCCGGGAGGTGAGCGTGCTGGCAGGGCAAAGCGGCCTGGTGCCCGGTGCGCAAGGCGCGGCCCGCGTGCTCACGACGCCGCCCGCCTTCTTCAACACCATCAGCACGCCACCGCCTGAATCGGTCGACGTGAACCTGCCGCAACTATTTGGCGCTGCCGCACCCGAGACCGGAACCACCGGCGTGTACCTGATGGTGCGCGAAGGCAAAGTGGTGTTGTCGCAGTCGGGCCAGACCCTGCCGCTGGATGCCGGCGAAGCGGCGTTTGCCGGTCAGTCGCTGGCGCCCATGCGGCTGACCTCGACACCGATCATTCTGGACCGCGACCGCAGTTTGTCCAACACAGCTTTCAACTTCAACGTCTGCCGCCGTTGAAATAAACGCTATATCATACATAGCAAACTATTCAATATACACGGGAACATACGGCACTTTTACCTATGAATAAAGTTTTCAAAGGTGTTTTTGGACTGATTTTGGCGCTGCTGGCCTACCTGGCTGTTTGGCCCATTCCTGCAGAGCCCGTCAGCTGGCTTGCGGCCAAAGCGCCGGGTTACGTGGGGTCACATGCCGTCAACAACCGGCTGGCCAATTTGAAGATGATTTCTCTGGGCGCTGAAGAAGGCCCGGAGCACATCGCCTTTGGCAAAGACGGCAAGTTGTACGCCACCGTGGCCAGCGGCAACATCCTGCGCATGAACGCTGACGGCACCGGCCAGGAAGTGTTTGCCAACACCGGCGGGCGCGTGCTGGGTTTTGATTTTGACGCGTTCGGAAACCTGATTGCCGCTGACGTGAATCGGGGCTTGTTGTCCATCAGCCCTGACAAAAAAATCACGGTGCTCAGCGACAAAGTGGATGGTGCGGCGGGCAATGACCCCATCGTGTTTGCCGATGCCGCCATCGTCGCCGCGAATGGCAAAATCTACTTCAGCGATGCCACCACACGTTTTGCACCAGCCCAATGGGGTGGCACGTTCGAGGCCAGCGTGCTCGACATCCTTGAGCAGGCCGCCACAGGGCGCATTCTTGAATACGACCCGGCCAGCAAAACCACCCGCATCGTCGCACGGGGTTTCAGTTTTGCCAATGGCGTGGCCCTGAGCCAGGACGAGCAGACTTTGTTTGTCAACGAGACGGGCAAATACCGACTCTGGAAGATAGCCGTCAAGGCCAGCAACCTGGATATTGGCCAAAGCAGCCCGCCTGGCCAGGCCAATCCCCTGGCCGCCATCTTGCTGGACAACCTGCCGGGCTACCCCGACAACCTGATGCGCGGGCTGGACGGCAAAATTTGGCTGGGCCTGGCCAAACCGCGCAACGCCACGGTCGACACCCTGGCCGACAAACCCTTTTTGCGCAAGGTCACGCTGCGCCTGCCACGTTTCATGTGGCCCATCCCCAAGGCCTACGGCCATGTGATCGCCTTCACCGAAGACGGCAAGGTGGTGGCTGACCTGCAAGACCCCAGCGGCAGCTACCCCGAGACCACCGGCGTCACCGAAACCAAAGACCGCCTTTACGTGCAAAGCCTGCACGCCAAGGGACTGGGCTGGCTGGCGAAATAAGGCAGACACAGCCATGCCTTTCAGCGCTGTCAAACCCGATTGCAAAACCGTACTCGATTTCTGGATTGGCTGTGCCGCGCCACTGGCACCCAGCGCAGCCACCGCCAGCCTGAAATTGAAATGGAATCAGCAGCCAGAGCTTACGGCTCGGTGCGCACCGGGTGGCATCAGCAGGGTTGGAAATTTTGGCAAAACTGCGTGCCGATCGTGAAATACAGCCGGGGCGTGTACTGCATGCTGGATGTGTCCTGCGCCGGATTGCCGACTGAGTCTGGGTAGTTGCGTTCGCGGTTGTAGCTGGCGTTGCCCAGGTTGTAAACACCCAGTCGCCAGTAACCCAGTGCGGGCAGGACACTGCCCACATACACGTCCAGCGTCACGTGTGCGCCTTCCGAGCCAGTGATGCCCGGCGAGGTATTGAGCTGGGTCGGCCCAATGGCCGACAGGGTGAACCCGCCAAACAGGCCGCCGGCGCGGCGCAAGGGTTTGGCCACGTTCAGATTGGCGGTGTATTGCGCCTGACCGGGGATGCGGTTGCCCTGGTTGGGTCCGCTGGTCATGCTGGACTGCAACAGGCTGGCATTGCTGGAGAGTGTCCAGTCCGGTCCCAGACCAAGCCAGGCCAGCCCGGTTTTGACGTCGGCTTCAAGCCCCCAGACAGTGGCGTCGCCAACGTTGGTGCGCTGCTGCACCCAGCGACCACCGGTCAACGTGGTCAATGTGGCCAAGGTGTCTTGCAACTGCCGCACAAATAAATTCAGGCCAGCCTGGCCTTGCCCTTTCAGCCGCCGGTCCAGGCCAGTGTCGAGAGACCAGGCCACCTCGGGGCGCAAATTCGGGTTGCCGTTGACGTCCGGGTTGGTGATGCCGTTCACGCCAGCGGCGGGTGTGTTGCGGTTGACCAGGTCCCACACACTGGGGTTGCGCGTCACGCGGGCCAGGTTGAAGCGGATTTGCAAATCTTCATTGATCGGCGTTCGGGTGTGCAATGACGGCTGCAAAAAAAACAGGTTTTGGCTGGCCAGCGTGGTCGCGTCGCTGCTGTCAATGCGCAAGCCTTCGGCGCGCAAGCCCGCCGTCAAAGTGGTCGCGCCAGGCAGTGCCCATTCGTTCTGGCCCCACAGAATCTGACGGCGCAGGCTTGCGCCCAGGTTCAGGTTGATGTTGGTCGCGGCCAGGCTGTCGGTGCTTTGCGTGGCCACGCCCAAAGTGCGCGTTTCTGTTTCAGCGCCCGCCATCCACAACAGCGGGTTTTCGGTGCCGGTCAGCTTGGTTTTGAGCGACCACAAATTCTCTTGCCGGTATTCGTTGACGCTGTACAGGTCTGATATCTGCCCGAGGCTGTTGCTGTTGATCACCGAGCCCAGCCGGTTCACGGCGTCCCGGCCCTGGCTGCCCGACAAAGTGGTTTCGAGTTTGCTGCCAGCCAGCCGGTGTGTCCAGTCCGCAGCGGCCTGCTGGTATTGGCGCTGGTAGCCATAGTTTTCCAGCGTGGCGGCATTGAAGGCCTGGTTGGCCAGGGCGCTCAAACCCTGGCTTTGCGTCGTGCCGCCAAACTGGGTCTGGCTGAAGGTGGCGCGCAGCGCCAGCTGGTCATTGCGCCCCAGGTACCCGCTCAGACGCGGCAACAAAGTGTCTTCCCCACGCCGGTAACGCCCGACGCTGCTGGAATTGGCCGTGACGGCACCTGCATCCACCGTCTGGCGGGCCGTGTCTGAACCCAGCAGGTAACCGATGCTGGACACCGCCACAAAATAGGCCCAGGGCTGGTCGCCCAAGGCGGGAACGGCGGCCTCTTTGTCGCCGTCTTTGCCTGTGTCTTGGCCAGCCACACGTCCGCCGATGGGCCCTGAGTTCGAAAAAAAAGTCTGCGCCGCGTCGCTGCCCCACACGCGGTTGTCGGTGATGCGGATATTCGTCTCACGCTTGACCGTGGCTTGGCGCAGCACGATGTTCAAAGTGCCACCGGTCGCGCCTGAAAACTCTGCCGAGGGCGCGCGCAACACTTCAACCCGTTCAATCATTTCGGCCGGCATCTGGTCCAGCGGCAGTTGGGACTTGCCGCTGCTGACACGCTGGCCGTCAATCAACACCTGCGTGGCGTTGGCCTCCATGCCCCGCATTCGGATCACCACGCCGCCATCGGCCGTGGGTGTGACCTGCACTCCGGGCAACTGGCGCAGCACGTCGGACACGGAGAAAGCGCCCAGGGCCTCGATGTCGCGGCGGTCTATCACCACCAGGGAGCCCGGCGCCATAAAGCGGTCTTCAATAGAGCGTCTGGCGTTGACGGTGACTTCGCGCAGCTCGCGGGTTTCGGACGCGGCCTCGGTGCCCTCAGGTCCGATTTGGGCCAACGCATCGAAAGCGCTGCATAGCAGGCAGCCTGACAGTGCCAAGCCCGTCAGCAGGCGCGGCGCGCGAGTCCGTGAATGGGTCTTGGCTGTGTTTTTCATCGGGGGTCATGATAGCCGCCGCCACCGCCTAAAATCAAGGCATGAGTTCCCCCGCAAACCCCGCCTCCAACAAGCCCGCCACGCCCGCCAAAGCGACAGCACCCGAAGCCGCAAAAACCAGCAACTTCCTACGCCAGATCATCGAAGCCGACCTGGAAAAAGGCACTTACGCCCAACGCCAATGGGCCGGCAGCCCCGGCGATGCCGCCCACCACGCGGCCGGCCCGAGGGACATCGCAAAAATCCGCACCCGCTTCCCGCCCGAGCCCAATGGCTATTTGCACATCGGCCACGCCAAAAGCATCTGCATCAACTTTGGCCTGGCGCGGGACTACGGCGGCGTGTGCCACCTGCGGTTTGACGACACCAACCCCGAGAAGGAAGACATCGAATACGTCAACTCAATCATTGACGCCATCAAGTGGCTGGGCTTCGACTGGAACGGCAACAAGGACGCCGAGCCCTACCAGGCCAGCGACTACTTCGGCTTCATGTACCGCGCGGCCGAATACCTGATCGAAGCCGGCCACGCCTATGTGGATGAACAGACGGTGGAGCAGATCCGCATCAACCGCGGCGACTTCAACAAACCCGGTGTGGACAGCCCGTTTCGCCAACGCACACCCGCCCAAAACCTGGCGCGTTTGCGCGAAATGCGCGACGGCCAGCATGAAGACGGCGCCATGGTGCTGCGCGCCAAGATAGCCATGGACAGCCCCAACATCAACCTGCGCGACCCCGCCATCTACCGCATACGCCGCGCCACACACCACAACACGGGCGACACCTGGTGCATCTACCCCATGTACACCTTTGCGCACCCGATTGAGGACGCGCTGGAGCAGATCACCCACAGCCTGTGCACACTGGAGTTTGAAGACCAGAGGCCCTTTTACGATTGGCTGCTGGACCGCCTGTGTGAAACAGCCAAGCTTCCCGACGGGCGGGTCGCGGGCGGCCTGCTGGCCACGCCGCACCCGCGCCAGTACGAATTTGCGCGGTTGAACTTGACCTATGTGATCACCAGCAAACGCAAGCTGGCGCAACTGGTGTACGACCACAAAGTGAGCGGCTGGGACGACCCCCGCATGCCCACCATCGTCGGCCTGCGCCGCCGTGGCTACACGCCTGAGAGCCTGCAACTGTTTGCCGAGCGCATTGGTGTGACCAAGAGCGACAGCTGGATTGACTACAGCACGCTGGAAGGCTGCTTGCGCGAGACGCTGGACGGGTCTGCCCCGCGCGCCATGGCGGTGCTGGATCCGATCAAACTCTCGATTGAAAACTGGGACGAGCTGATGGCGAGCCATGAAAGCGGCGGCCATTCTGCAGCGGGCTTTCTGGACGCCTGTTCAGCCCCTGTTCACCCCCACTTGCCCGAGCTTGGCCGGCGCAATTTCAAAATCGGCAAAGAAGTCTGGATTGACCGCAGCGACTATGAAGAAACGCCGCCCAAAGGTTTCTTCCGCCTGTTCCCTCCCAGCACGGACGCCAACGGCGAGGCCGTGCCCGGCAGCAAAGTCAGGCTGAAATACGGCCATGTGATCGAATGCCTTGGCGCTATAAAAAATGAAGCTGGACACGTAATATCCATAAGGACTAAAGTCATTCCTGACACCAAGAGCGGCACACCAGGCAGCGATGCGGTCAAAGTCAGGGGCGTCATCACCTGGGTGGCGGTAGCCGACGGCATCCCCGCCGAAGTGCGCCTTTACGACCGCCTCTTCCTCGAAGCCCAACCCGACGCCGGTGGCAAGGACTTCATCGAAGGCCTGAACCCGAACAGCCTGAAAGTCATTCAAGCCATCGTGGAGCCGTCCTTGGCCAACGCCAAGGCCGACGACAAGTTTCAGTTTGAACGGCACGGCTACTTTGTGGCGGATCGGGTGGATCACGTGCAAGGTACGAAGCCGGTGTTTAATTTGGCGGTGGGGTTGAAGGATTCTTGGGGGAAGTAACGCCATGGAAACCACCGATTACTTTCGCAACGATGTGCTGGAGAAACGACCCTACATCAAGCAAGGGTGGTTGGAGTTGGCATTGAAGGAACCCGTGCGCCGCGAAGTGCAGTCTGACGACGGCCGTATCCGCCATTGGGTGTGGATACCCGAGCTTGAGCGTTATCTGCGTGTGGTTACTCTCGCAGACGGAACAACCGTGCACAATGCTTTTTTAGACCGGAGGTTCAAACCATGAAAATCTCGTACGACAAGGCAACCGACTCGCTCTACATCCATTTGGCAGACCGCGCCTCGGTGGACTCGGACGAAGTGCAGGACGGCGTGGTGCTCGACTTCGACACCAATGGCGCATTGGTGGGCATAGACGTGCAGCACGCCAGCATAAGGGCCGACTTGAACAATCTCTCACTGTCCCAATTGCCGATAGGTCAACTGCTGGCTGCATGAACCCAGATGCCCCACGGGAGCCTGCGCCATGAAAAGTACCTATTTTGAAAAAGATGACATTCTGGAAATTCGCGTTTCTGACAAACCCATCGTGCGCGAAGTTTCACAGGACTGGCACACCAACATCAGCTATGCCGAAGACGGCACCATTGTTGAAATCGTGCTGTTGGACGCGAAGAAAGAAGGGTTGATGCCCATGGAGTTCAGGAAAGCCGCTTGACAATCCTGGCCACGCTGCGCCACCAGACCGTCCGTAAATCTTTGCCGTCTGGTACCCGTGCGGGAAAGACTTCTGTTTCTCTAAGCGCTTGAAAACCATGGATACTTTGTGGCGAACCGGGTGGACCAGTTGCATGGCAGCAAGCCGGTGTTTAATTTGGCGGTGGGGTTGAAGGACAGTTGGGGGAAGTAGGTCAACGCTCAAGGTTTTCGTCCTGAAAAATTATCAAAACTAATATATTATGAAGCGCATCGAGTGGCTTGGGACACCGCTGCAACCCATTACGCCGCCCTGCTAAAGAGGAAAAAATCATGACTGAAAAATTACGCAGTGTGGTGGGAAGTGACAACGTGTTTAGTGACGTGGGCTTTCCGGAAGCCGAGGCGCAAAACCTGCTGCTCCGTGGCGACCTGGTCATCCACATTCGCAAAGTGATAGATCAGCTCGGCATCACACAGGCCGAAGCCGCCAAGCGTGTCGGCATCACACAACCGCGCATGAACGACCTGATCAAAAACCGCACCCACAAATTCACGCTGGATGCACTGGTCAACGTTGCCGCGCAATTGGGCTACACCGTCAAGCTGTCGTTGAAGAAAGTAGCTTGA
>JANYCG010000012.1 GCA_025360385.1 Burkholderiales bacterium
CCTGCGTAATGGCCGGATTATGAAACGCGCTCATTCTGGTGGCCCGCGGGCCACCAGAATGGAATCAAGTGATGGGTTGATGAAGCGGGTAAAAACCGCGCTCAAAAGCCAGAAAAGTGCGCTTCTGGACAGCCATTCACAAGGGGCGTTGACACCGGCGTTGTTGAACAAAAGGTCCAGCCGCCCGAAGTCTCGCCCAATGGTGTCGAACAAGGCTTGCACACTCACGGGATCGGTCACGTCGGTCGGCACGGCCAGTGCCGTCTGGCCCTGTGATGCAGCCTGGTCTGCCAGTGCTTTCAGTGGCTCGGCCCTGCGGCCCGCCAGCACCACACACCAACCGTCATTCAGCAGCCCTGTGGCCACGGCACGGCCAATGCCGCTGCCTGCGCCGGTCACCAGTGCAATCCTGGCGGAGGGAGTCGGTGGGGTTGCATTTGCAGGTGCAGGTGTCGATGTTGATGTTGTCATAAGGGCGTGCTTGTTGCGTTGTAGTGATGGGGTGCAGCGGTGCTACCCACGGTCATGGTAAATTGGGCTATGCCAGCGATGCCACCGCAAACAACATCGCCAGGTTGCAGCGGCCCCACACCTGCGGGCGTACCGGTGTAGATCAGGTCACCCGGCATGAGCGTGACCGACCGGGACAACATGGCCACGAGTTCGGGCACCGGCCACAGCAGGTCAGACAGGTCGGCGCGTTGTCTGTCAATGCCGTTCACCGTCAGCCACACCGCGCCCTGGTGCGGGTGGCCGCAAACTGACGCGGGCACCAAGGGGCTGCATGGGGCCGAGTGGTCAAAGGCTTTGGCGGGCTCCCAGGGGCCACCCGAGCGTTTGGCTTGTTGTTGAAGATCACGCCGGGTTAAATCCAGTCCGGCGGCATAAGCCCAGATGTGATGCGGCTCCACATCTGCCGGGTCGATGTTTCGCCCGCCATGGCGAATGGCCACGACGAGTTCGATTTCATGACAGAAGTCGCTGGTACCCGGCGGGTAAGGCAATAGGCCTTCAGCGGGCACGACTGCATTGGCTGGTTTCATGAACCAGGCGGGCATCTCCTGGGGAGCCGCTTCGTCAAGGCTCCACCGGTAGTTGCGGCCAATGCAGTACACGCGGCCTACCGGGAAGACCGCCGTACAACCAGCCACTGCAAGGGTGGTAGGCGCTGGCGCGGGGAAAACCAGATGTGTCATTCGGTGGTGATCTTGCGGTCGCGGATGACTTGGGCGTAGCGCCGTTTGTCGTCGGCAATCAACTGGGTGAACTCCTGCGGCGTTGTGGCACGTGGTACGCCGCCCAGGGACACGAAGCGAGCCTTGACGGCTTCGTCGGCCAGGATGGTTCGAACGTCGGCCGCAATTCTGTCCACAATCTCCTTCGGCGTACCGGCGGGTGCCAGCAAGCCCAACCAGGAAATCGCGTTGAAACCTGGGAGCAGTTTTTCTGACAGCGCGGGCACGTCGGGCAAGGCCGCCACCCGCTTGTCGCCGGTCACGGCCAGTGCGCGCAGTTTGCCGGCCTTGATGTGGCCGGACGCTTCCAGCACCGTCATGAATGACAACTGCACGTGCCCGGCCAGCAGATCCGCAATCGCGGGCCCGCCACCCCTGTAAGGCACATGCAGGATAAAGGTGCCGGTCCGATCCTTGAACATTTCAGCCGCCAGGTGGGGCGCACCGCCAGCGCCGGCGCTGCTGTAGCTCATCTGGCCCGGTTTGGATTTGGCCAGGGCGATAAATTCAGTGGCTGTGTTGGCCACAACGCCGGGGTTGACCATCATGGCCAGCGGCAACTCGGCCAGCAGGGAAATGGGTGCGAACGCCGTGTCGGGGTTGTAGGGCAGCTTGGGATAGAGCGATGGGTTGATGGCCTGCGTGCCGATGTTGCCCAGCAGCAAGGTGTAGCCGTCAGGTTTGGCCTTGGCCACCGCGTCGGCACCGATCTGCCCGGCTGCACCCCCCTTGTTTTCGACGACAACGGGCTGCCCCCAGCGCTTGCTCAATTGCTCGGCGATGATGCGCCCCCCTGTGTCAGTGCCGCCGCCAGGTGGGAACGGCACCACCAGGGTCACAGGCTTGGCAGGGAAGGTCTGCGCGATGGTGGATGTGGTCATCGCCAACACCAGGCTGGTTGCGAGGGTGATGGTCAGGGCGAGTGGGGTGCGTCGTTTGAACATGGTGGTGTCTCTTGGGTGTTATGTCGTTTTTCTGGCGTTGTGTCGTGCAAGCTCACGTGGTCCGGCTCACGTGGTTAAGCTCATCTTGGGGCGCTCGCCCGCCAGCGCTTGCGCGATGCTGGCAAGCACCATCTCGCCCATTGCGGTGCGGGTCTCCCAGGTGGCGCTGGCGCGGTGCGCCTGCAGCGTCACGCGACCCGATTGGCGCAGCGCCAGGGGCACACGGGGTTCATCAACAAACACATCCAGGCCCGCCCCGGCAATGCGGCCAGAAGCCACCGCCTCGCCCAAGTCGTCTTCATTCACCAAACGACCCCGTGCCACGTTGACCAGAAAGCCGCGTGGGCCCAGCGCATCGAGCACCGCGGCGTTGACAATGCCTTCGGCTGAGTCCGCCGCTGCGCACAGTATCAGTGCGTCACTGTTCCGGGCCAGGTCTACAAGCTGGGGCACAAAGAGGTGGGGCACGTCGTCCATACTCCGCAGGTCGGTATAGCGGATCGTGCAGCCAAAGGCGACTGCCCGAAGCGCCACGGCACGGCCTACGCGCCCCATGCCAACGATGCCAACACGCATGCCGCTGAACCGGCGGGCCAGCGGGATGGCACTGGGCTGGGGGTGTAGTTCCCACTGGCCATCGCGCACAAAGCGGTCGCCCGCACACAAATTGCGGCAAGCCGCAATCAGCAAGCCAATGGCGAGATCGGCCACGTCTTCGGTCAGCGCGCCCAGTGTGGCCGTCACAGGCAGACCCCGTGCCCGGCAATATCCCAGGTCCACTGCGTCGGTGCCGACGCCGTTGACAGCCACCACCTTGACGCCGGGCAACTGCGCCAGCATCGCTTGCGAAATGCCAGTATGGCCACCGGTCACTACGGCGCTGACAGCCGCACCATGGTCGCGCAGCCAGGCATCTTTGTCGGCTATCTCAAAAAGTTTATGAACGGTGTACAGCGCTGCAAGCTTGTCGTTGATCGCAGGAATCAGGAGGGGATTGAGTTGCAGTACCTGAGGTTTCATGGGGTGAGCGGGTATTGAGTGCTGTTGTTGAGGGCTGGATACATGATAATTTTTAATTGACAATATAGTCAATATTGATATATAAAATCAATATAAAATAACTTGCAATACACATGGCTACCTGGATTCCAATGACCGAAGCGTGCCGCCTGCTGGGCGTGCGACCCCAGACGGTTTACGCCTACGTGAGCCGGGGCAAGCTGGAGGTCATGTCCGACACACACGACACCCGCCGCAGCCTGTACCGCGCTGAAGATGTCACCGCCCTGGCCAAACGCAAGCAGGATGGCCGCAAGTACGAAACCCTGGCCACTCAAACGCTGTTTGGCTCAGAGCCCAGCATCCCCACCGCCCTGTGCTCATTCGTGCGCGGGCATTTGTATTACCGGGGCCAGGAGGCCGTGGGCCTGGCCCAAACCGCCACACTGGAAGAGGTAGCCCAACTGTTGTGGGGGGCCGGGCAAGCGGTGGACTTTTCGGTGACCGTGCCGATGCGTTTGGGCAAAGCCGGGGCGGGTCGCGTGGCCGCATTCACGGCCCTGGCCAGTCTGGCGGCTACTGGGCACTCCACCCGTGGGCGGCTGACCCGGGTACTGCACGACGAAGCCCAGAGTCTGGTCGGCCAACTGGCCCAGGCGTTTGGTGCCCAGCGCGGGGGGCATCAGCCCCTGCATCTGCGTTTTGCGCAAAGCTGGAACCAGACCGCCCAGGTGGCCGAGTTGCTGCGAACGGTCATGGTGTTGCTGGCCGAACATGAGTTGACCAGCTCGGCGTTTTCCGCGCGTATCGCGGCCTCGACAGGGGCCTCCCTGCCAGCCTGTCTGCTGGCCGGGCTGACCACCTTGTCAGGCCCCCTGCATGGTGATGCCACCGGCCGTGTCCACGCCTTGTTCGACGAGGTGGAGCG
>JANYCG010000021.1 GCA_025360385.1 Burkholderiales bacterium
GCCATTGACTTTTACACCCAGGTTTTGGGCATGACGCTCAACCGCCGCAGCGACAACGAGTCGCAAAAATACTCGCTGGCCTTTGTCGGTTATGGCGCCAACCCCGGGCACGCCGAGATCGAGTTGACCTACAACTGGGGCGTTGAGAGTTACGACATGGGCGCCGCCTTTGGCCACATTGCCCTGGGCGTGCCGGATGTTTACGCCGCCTGCGCCAACATCAAGGCAGCCGGCGGCAACGTGACGCGAGAGGCCGGTCCGGTCAAAGGCGGCGCCACCCTCATCGCTTTTGTGACCGACCCGGACGGCTACAAGATTGAGCTGATCCAACGCGTGGCGGAGGCCTTGTAGCGCGGCATCGGCCAGGCGATGGTCGCATCGTTTTGAATCATTGAAACTTCAATTGCTATTTTTTTAATAGTTAACTATTCAATATTTACGGGAACTTCAGCATGATTTACCTCTCAAGCCGTGTTTTAATTCCTGTTTTGAGTGTGATTTTCCTGCTGGGCGGCCAGGCGTCAAATGCCCAATCGGCAAACGAACTTCGAGGCAAAGACCTCACCGCCCAGCTGTGCAACAGCTGCCATGTGCTGGCGCAGCGCATAGGCGGCGGTTATACGCCGCAAGGCTGGGCCACTGTGATGCGCATGATGACCAACCACGGGCTGAACCTGGACGCCGAGCAGTTGGCCAGCATCACGCAGCATCTGGTGACGGCTTATCCGCAAAAGCCCCGGCCTGCGGGCGTGGTGATTGCCGGGCCGGCCCACATTTCTATCAAGGCCTGGTCGGTGCCCACCCCCGGATCGCGTCCGCACGACCCTTTGGCCACGGCAGACGGCGCGCTGTGGTACAGCGGGCAACTGGCCAATGTGTTGGGGCGGCTCGACCCGCAAACCGGAGCCTTCATAGAGTACCTGCTTAAAACACCCCACACCGGCCCGCACGGCCTGATGGAGGACAAGGCAGGCAACATCTGGTTCACCGGCAACACCGTGGCCATGATCGGCAAACTCGACCCGGCCAGCGGCGTGGTGACCGAGTACCCCATGCCTGACAAGACGGTCACCGACCCGCACACCCTGGTGTTCGACCAGGCTGGCATTCTGTGGTTCACCGCGCAAGTTTCCAACCGCATCGGTCGGCTGGACCCCAAGACCGGCGAGATCAAGCTGCTGACCCCGCCCACTCCCAATTCGCGCCCCTACGGGATGGCCGTCAACAGCAAAGGCACGGTGTTTTATGTGGCGTTTGGCGTGAACAAAATTGGCGCGATAGACCCGGTCTCCCTGGCCGTGCGCGAGTACACCTTGCCCAACGCCGCTTCGCGCCCCCGGCGCATCACCATCACCAGCGACGACATCGTCTGGTACGCCGATTTTTCGCGCGGCTACCTGGGCCGGCTCGACCCAGTCAATGGGCAAGTCAGTGAGTGGCTGTCACCCAGCGGCCCGCGCTCGCAACCCTATGGCATGTCGGCCATCCAGGACGTGATCTGGTACAGCGAGTCCGGCACCAACCCCGGCACGGTGGTGCGGTTTGACCCTAAAACCCAGGTGTTTCAAAGCTGGGCCATCCCCGGCGGCGGCGACATCGTGCGCAACACCTCGGTCACGCCAGACGGCGGCTTTGTGCTGGCCAACAGCCTGACCAACGAGATCAGCCTGGTGACGCCCTTGAGGTGACTCACAGTTGTCATTGCGATACAGCACCGGTGCGACCTTTTTAGCGTGCGCAAACTGACCCGGCCTTCCCTGCCCGCTTGGCGTGGCTGAACCCCAAGTTCTGGCGATCGCCTTCGGATTCAATCTTGGCAAACAGGAGGGCGATTTCGGTCGTCAGCTTCTGGCGGCCGGTGAGCCCCTTGGCATCACTGATCGGGTTGGCCAGCGGCAGGACGAAACCCGCACCCGCTGGATGCGGTCGATTGAAGCAGTGCCGTTGACAGGCACGTTCAGCAAGCTCACTCGGGTTTGATGCCCGCCGTCTTGATCACCTTGGTCCAGCGCTGCAACTCACTGGCGACAAAGGCGGTGTAGGCTTTGGAGCCCGGTTGAGGCACCACAAAACCCTGTGACTCCAGTCGCTGTTTGAAGGTGGGTGATTTCAGCACTTGCTGCATCGCTGCATCGAGCTTGTCGATGATGGACTGGGGCGTGCCCTTGGGCACCGAAATGCCAGACCAGGACAGCGCTTCAAAACCCTTGTAGCCTGACTCGGCAATGGTGGGAACATCAGCGTAAAGCGGATTGCGCTCTGCGCTGGAGACCGCCAGGGGACGCAACTTGCCGGCCTTGATGTGTTGCAAGGCGGTGTCCTGGTTGATGAACATGAGCTTGATGGTGCCGCCCAGCATGTCAGTCATCATCGGGCCGCCGCCACGGTAGGGAACTCCCACCATGAAGATGCCCGCCGTCTGTTTGAACAGTTCCATCGCCATGTGGCCCGACGCCGCAGGCGTGAAACCGTAGTCCAGCTTGCCGGGGTTGGCTTTGGCGTAGTCCACCAGTTCTTTCAGTGTCTTGAACGGTGTGGACGGATGCACCACCAGCACGTTGGGGCCCGAATGCACCTGCGAAATGTGGGAAAAATCTGTCAGCGAGTTGTATTTGAGGTTGGGATCGAGTCCGTGAGCCACTGCGCTTTGGCCGACGCCGGTCTGGACCAGGGTGTAGCCATCGGGGCTTGCCTTGGCACCTTTTTCAGTGCCGATGACACCCCCCGCACCGCCGAGGTTTTCGACGATGAATGGCTGTTTGAGGATCTTGCCAAGCTCCTCCGCCACCAAGCGACCCATCACATCACTGGTGCCACCGGCCGGAAACGGCACGAGGATCTTGACAGGTTTGTTGGGGTAGTCAGCCTGGGCCCAGGCGGGTCCACCAGACGCTATATATAAAATAGCTGTACATGCAATACCTGCGAGGACATAACGCCTTGTTTTCATGGAAGCACTCCTGATTTGAAAAAATAACGGGGTTTAAACTGCATCGTGCGACTCATGGCACATTGCGCGCATTCATGGGCATCACGTCGGTGGCGCTTCAATCACGATGGCGCGAAAGTCATTGACATTGGTCAGTGTCGGCCCGGTGATGACCGAGTCACCCAGCGCCTGGAAGAAGGTATGCGCATCGTTGCTGTCCAGGCTGGTGCGCGGGTTCAGCCCCAGGCCCCAAGCGCGGCTGATCGTGTCGGGTGTGGCAAACGCGCCGGCGATTTCTTCAGCGCCGTCCACGCCGTCGGTGTCCGCCGCGAGGGCAAACACACCGGCCTGGCCATCCAGCGCGACAGCGAGCGAGAGCAGGAATTCGACATTGCGGCCGCCCCGGCCTTTGCCTCTGAGGGTCACCGTGGTTTCACCGCCTGACAACAACACACACGGTGGCTTGAAGGGCTGGCCGTGCACCACCACTTGCCGCGTGATGCCGGCCAAGGTTTTGCCGACATCACGGGCCTCGCCTTCCAGGCTGTCGCCCAGGATATAGGGCGTGAGGCCCGCATCACGCGCCACTTTGGCGGCGGCCTCCAGGGCGATTTGGGGTGCGGTGATGATTTGGGTGTCGAGCTGGGCCAGGCGCGGGTCGCCCGGTTTGATGGACTCGCCCTGTGCGCTTTCCAGCAGCGCGCGCACAGGGGCTGGCAGGGCAATCTGGTAACGGTCAATCAGGTCCAACGCATCTTGGCAGGTGCTGGTATCGGCCACGGTGGGGCCGGATGCGATGTCCATGGGCTTATCGCCCGGCACGTCAGAGATCAGTAGCGTGAGCAACTTGGCCGGATGGCAAAGCGCCGCCAGGCGCCCACCTTTGACGCTGGACAGATGGCGGCGCACGCAGTTCATCTCGGAAATGGTGGCCCCGCTTTTGAGCAGGGCGGCATTGATGGCCTGTTTGTCGGCCAGCGTCAATCCATCGCCCGGTGCGACCAGCAGGGACGAGCCGCCGCCGGAGATCAGGGCGATCACCAGATCGTCTTGGGTCAGGCCCGTCACCAGGGCGCGAATGCGCTCGGTGGCCTGCAGGCCTGCGGCATCGGGCACCGGGTGTGCTGCCTGCACGATTTCGATGCGCTGGCAGGGCACCTCATAGCCGTAACGTGTGACGACCAGGCCTTCGAGCGGGCCAGGCCAATGGTCTTCCAGCGCACGCGCCATGGCGGCCGAGGCCTTGCCGGCGCCAATGACGATGGTGCGGCCCTTGGGGGGGCGCGGCAAATGCGGCGGCAGACACAGCGCGGGCTGGGCTGCGGCAACCGCAGCGTCGAACATGGCGCGCAACAGGGGGCGGCGGTCAATCATGGCATTGGGCCTGGGTGCAAGGTTCAGGCCTTGGCCACATCATGCTGGGCCATCAGCTCCAGCGCTTTGACCAGCGCTGAATGGTCCAGGTCAGCCATGCCGTTGGCCGCGCACACCTGCATCAATTGGGCGGCGCCGGCGGTTTGTGGCAACGCCACACCCAGCTCCCGCGCGCCTTGCAGGGCCAGGCCCAGATCCTTTTGGTGCAATCGAATGCGAAAGCCGGGGTTGAACGTGCGCTTGATCATGCGTTCCCCATGCACTTCCAGAATGCGGCTGGCCGCAAAACCGCCCATCAGCGCCTGGCGCACTTTGGCCGGGTCGGCACCGGCCTTGCTGGCAAAAAGCAGAGCCTCGCCCACTGCCGCGATGTTGAGGGCGACAATGATCTGGTTGGCCACCTTGGTGGTCTGGCCGTCCCCGTTGCGGCCGACCAAGGTGATGTTTTTGCCCATCAATTCAAACAGGGGTTTGACACGCTCAAAGGCGGCATCTGGGCCGCCAACCATGATGGTCAGGCTGGCGGCCTTGGCGCCCACTTCGCCACCTGAGACCGGTGCATCCAGGTAATCGCAACCCAGGTCGTTGACATGCCCGGCAAACCGCTTGGTGTCGATGGGCGAGATGGAACTCATGTCGACGACGGTCTTGCCCTTGGAAAGCCCGGCAGCAACGCCCTCTTTGCCAAACAGCACCTGCTCTACGTCCGGCGTGTCAGGCAACATCAAAAACACGATGTCCGCCGCGCGCGCCACGTCGGCGTTGGTGGCGCACGGGGTGGCTGACACCAGCGCTGCGGGCACTTTGCTGCGCGTGCGGACAAAAAGCGCGTGGCCAGCCTCCAGCAGGTGTTGCGCCATGGGGGTGCCCATGATGCCCAGGCCGATAAATCCAATGTTCATTTCCTTAGTCCTTGGTTCTTGATTGCGTGTTTGGCGATGGCTTGCACCGAGGTCAATATGACCCTGAGGCCGGGGCTACAGGTACAGCCGCCGGCGCGGCGCGCATCTTGGCCATCACGGCTTGTGCGCCTGCGGCCATCAACCTGGCGTCAGAACTGATGGTGACAAACTGAAAGCCCTTGGCAATGCGCTTCAAAGCGGCTTCAGGACTGCCATTGTGGATGCCCGCCACCACGCCGTGTGCCTTGGCGCGTGCCAGGATATGGTCTACCGCCTCGGCCGCCTTGAGGTCGAGATCGTCGAACGTGGGCGTGCAGCCCAGCGCCAGCGACAGGTCTGAGGGGCCAATGTAGATGGCGTCCAGGCCTTCGACCGACAGGATATCGTCCAGGTTGTCCAGCGCCTTAGCCGTCTCGATCATGGCGAAGGTCACGATGGTGTCATTGGCATGTTGCGGGTAATCCGCGCCGCCGTACAGCAGCGCACGCACCGGGCCAAAACTGCGGGTGCCGCGCGGCGCATAGTGGGTGGAGGCGACGAGTTTTTGGGCGTCTTCGCGCGTGTTGACCATGGGGCAAATGACACCATAGGCACCCGCGTCGAGTGTCTTCATCAAAATGCCGGGCTCCAGCCACGGCACACGCACCACCGGCACGGTGGCGGTGGTCGAGATGGCTTGCAACATGGTGACCATGGCCTGGTAATCGACCACGCCGTGTTGCAAGTCGATGGTGAGCGAGTCCCAGCCCTGGTGGGCCATGGTCTCGGCGGAGAAGCTGTTGGGAATGGCCAGCCAGCCATTGGCGACGGCGCCGCCGGACTTCCAGATCGTGCGCAAACGGTTTTCTCTCATGGTTGTGTCTCCTGGTGTTGCAAAAGCAAAGCGGGTGCTTGAGGCTCAATTGACCGTGATCTTGCGCTCACAAATGATTTGGGCGTCACGATTGCGGTCATTTTTAATCAGTGGGTTGAACATGGCTGCGGTGGTCACCCGTGTCAGCATCGTTTTCATCACGTGGCTTGATGCAGTTTTTTATTTCGCTGCGCTAGCGGTCCATGGCAGGCCGCTTGGGGTCAAACTTCCAGTTCGGAATCAAATACTGCATGGCGGTGGCGTCGTCGCGAGAGCCCAGACCATGTTGCCGGTAAAGCTGGTGGGCCTTCTCGACTTCAACCATGTCCAGCTCAACGCCGAGGCCCGGCTTCTTGGGCACCTGCACATGGCCGCCCACAATTTGCAAGGGGTCTTGGGTCAGGCGCTGGCCGTCCTGCCATATCCAGTGGGTGTCGATGGCCGTAACGCGGCCGGGTGCGGCTGCACCGACGTGGGTGAACATGGCCAATGACACGTCAAAATGGTTGTTGGAATGGCTGCCCCAGGTCAACCCCCAGTCGCGGCAGGTCTGCGCCACCCGCACCGAGCCGGCCATGGTCCAGAAGTGTGGGTCAGCCAGGGGGATGTCCACGCTTTGCAGTGACAGGGCATGGCTCAGTTGCCGCCAGTCCGTCGCGATCATGTTGGTGGCCGTGGGCAGGCCGGTGGCGCGGCGGAACTCGGCCATCACCTCGCGGCCCGAGAAACCGTCCTCAGCCCCGCAAGGGTCTTCGGCGTAAGCGACAACGCCGCGCATGTCGCGCATCAGGCGGATGGCGTCTTTAAGCAACCAGCCGCCGTTGGGGTCCAGGGTGACGCGGGCTTGCGGAAAACGCTCATGCAGGGCCACGATGGCCTCCAATTCTTGGTCGCCGCTCAATACGCCGCCTTTGAGTTTGAAGTCGTTGAATCCGTATTTCTCACGGGCAGCGACGGCCAGGCGCACGATGGCCTCTGGGGTCAATGCGACCTCATGGCGCAGGCGAAACCAGGCGTTGTCGGCGCCAAGCTCACTCGCGTAATCGAGCGAGGTTTTGCCTTTGTCGCCGACATAAAACAGGTAGCCCAGCATTTCGACCGAGTCCCGCTGCTGGCCTTCGCCCAGCAAAGCAGCGACGGGCAGGTTGAGAAACTGGCCGAGCAAATCGAGCATGGCCGATTCAATCGCCGTGACGGCGTGGATGGTGGTGCGCAAGTCAAAAGTTTGCTGGCCACGCCCGCCGCTGTCACGGTCGGCAAACTGCTGGTGCACGTGTTGCAGCAGGCCTTGGTGTGAGCCCAAGGGCTGACCCACCACGAGCGCCGTGGCATCTTGCAGGGTTTGGCGGATTTTTTCACCACCTGGCACTTCACCGACACCCGTGCGCCCTGCACTGTCAGTCAGGATCAGAATGTTGCGGGTGAAGTAGGGGCCGTGGGCACCGCTCAGGTTGAGCAACATGCTGTCACGTCCGGCAACGGGGATCACTTGCAAGGATGTGATGACCGGGGTGGAATGAGTTGTCATGGGCCTGGGTAGGAAAGTTTGTTCCGTCTTTGTTCAGCCCATATGGTAGCGGTACCAAAATAGAATGTCAAGCTTTGAACCATGAGGGGTTCTACCTATCAGGCGCTGTCACGCTCGATGATGGCGAAACCGACATCCACGATGGGTTCCACAACGGGACGGCCCTCGGCCCTGTCAACCAGAAAACCAGCCGCCTGACGGCCAATGCCACTCCCATTGATGTGCACAGTGGTCAATGCCGGCATCATGTCGGCGACATACGGCACGTCGCCGAATCCGACGATGGACAGACGCTTGGGCACCTGGATGCCTCGGGCCATGGCTTCAGTCAGCACACCCATGGCCAGCAAGTCGGAGCTGCAGAAAATGGCATCCACGTCCGGTACCTGCGACAAGATGCGGCTCAGCGCTTCGCGGCCGCTTTTGAGTGAGCGGGAGGCCCCCACGTTGTCTACGAAAACACCCGTGAAACCCTGTTGGGCGACCCTTGTCTGGAAGGCCGCTGCGCGCCGCATGGCCCGCTCATCGCCCGCCCTGACCAGGGCAAAACGCCGACGACCTTTGGCGATCAGGAAATCTGCGACTTCACGGCCGATGTCAGAGTGAGAAAAGCCGATCAACATGTCAATCGGCGTGGGCGTCAGGTCCCAGGTTTCCACCACGGGAATGCCCGACGCCAGCAAACGGCTGCGCCCCTTGCTCGATTGCATGATGCCGGTCAGGAATATGCCGTCGGGCCGTCGCCCGATGATGGCTTCCAGCAGGGCTTCTTCTCGCTCTGGCGAATATCCCGTCTGGCCCAGCATCAGTTGGTAACCCGCCTCGAACAAGGTGTTGTTCAGGGTTTCAATCGTCTCTACAAAGACGGACACCACAATGCTGGGCACCACAGCGGCAATGAGCCGGCTGCGTGACGACGCCAGCCCACCGGCGACCCGATTGGGCACGTAGCCTGTGCGCTGGACCGCGTCTTGCACCTTCTTGAGAACGTCCGGCGACACTTGGTCTGGGCTGTTGACGGCACGTGATGCCGTGATGGGGGCCACGCCCGCCAGCTTGGCAACATCCCGCAAGGTAATGGCACCGCTGCTGCGCCGGGATTTTCGAGGCTTGTCTTTGTCGTTCATTGAACTCAGTATAATGGTAGCGTTACCAAACAAGTGCAATCATTCCATAAAATACGCTGAATTGGCGTACCGCAGGACAGGAGATGACGATGGCTGATACCCAACACCCAGGGGGGCGACCGCCCCATACCATCCGCATGCACGAGCGCGACAACGTCGCCATTGTGGCCAACGACGCAGGTCTGCCCGCAGGCACCCAACTGCCCTCGGGCCTGGTGCTGGTGGACCGGGTGCCCCAAGGGCACAAGGTGGCGCTGGTGGACCTGGCCGCTGACGCGCCGGTGCTGCGTTACGGCATCCCGATTGGTTACGCGCTCAAGGCCATCCCGGCAGGCAGTTGGGTGCACGAGCGCCTGATCAGGATGCCCGACGCGCGCGGGCTCGATGATTTACCCATCGCCACCGTCAAACCGGCACCCCTGCAGCCGCTGGAGGGTTACACCTTTGAAGGCTTTCGCAATGCCGATGGTTCGGTCGGCACGCGCAACATTCTGGCCATCACGCAAACCGTTCAGTGTGTGGCGGGTGTGACCGACTTTGCGGTGCAGCGCATCAAGGCCGAGCTGTTGCCCAAATTCCCCAATGTCGATGACGTGGTCGCGCTGGAACATACCTATGGCTGCGGTGTGGCGATTGACGCGCCAGGCGCAGAAATCCCGATCCGCACCCTGCGCAACATCAGCCTGAACCCCAACTTTGGCGGCGAGGTGATGGTGGTCAGCCTGGGCTGCGAAAAGCTGCAACCGGAACGGCTGATGCCGCCCGGTACCATCCCGCTGATCGACGAGCGCAACCTGGCCGACGTCGGCACCAGTGCGGCCACCAAGCTCGATGTGGTGTGTTTGCAAGACGATGCCCACGTGGGCTTCATGTCCATGGTCGAGTCCATCATGCGCCAGGCCACCGAGCACCTGGAGCGCCTGAATGCGCGGGTCCGAACCAAGGTGCCGGCCAGTGAGCTGGTGGTGGGCGTGCAGTGTGGCGGCAGCGACGCGTTCTCGGGCGTCACCGCCAATCCGGCGGTGGGTTATTGCACCGACCTGCTGGTGCGTGCCGGCGCGAGTGTTATGTTTTCTGAAACCACTGAAGTGCGCGACGGCATCGACCAGCTCACCTCGCGCGCGTCCAGCCCTTCGGTCGCGGCGGCGATGATCCGCGAAATGGCCTGGTACGACGCTTACCTGCAACGGGGCAAGGTAGACCGCAGC
>JANYCG010000073.1 GCA_025360385.1 Burkholderiales bacterium
ACTCGAAAAAATCGTTGAAGCCGTCCTCGCCGCCAACCCCAAGAATGTCGCCGAATACAAAACCGGCAACACCAAGGCGCTCAATGCCCTGGTCGGCCAGATCATGAAAGCAAGCCAGGGCAAGGCCAATCCGCAACAGGTGAATGACGTGTTGCGCAGCAAACTGGCTTGACGAGGCTGCAAGACCCCAACGAAGGCGCGTGGCCGGCCACGACTGGCCTTAGCGCGGGTCGGTGGCCTTTTTGGGCTGGGGTACAGTCAAAGTCACCGCGCCGGCCTGCTGTTTGGCCCACAAATCTTTCAGGCGCACCAGTTCCTCATCAAAACGGGCGTCGACGCGTTTGACCTCATTGTCCTGGTCTGCAATAAAACGGGCTTGCACGGCCTGGCTTTGCGTCAATTCGTCCAGTTGCCGGCGCATAACCGGCGGCACCTTGCTGGGGTCTTTTTTATAGAACTCAAGTTCAACATTGAGGGTTTTGCGCTGGCTGTTCAACTCGTCGACGCGTTTGGCAGCAGCCGCCTTGACCACGCCAATCTGGTTGATCGCGGCAGCGCGTTCATTGTCATGCACAACACGGCTGGGGTAGCGCAACAGCAAAGCCCGGTCGCGCCGCTTTTCCTCATCACGGCGGCCTTTT
Source organism: Burkholderiales bacterium (assembly GCA_025360385.1). Lineage (GTDB taxonomy): Bacteria > Pseudomonadota > Gammaproteobacteria > Burkholderiales > Burkholderiaceae_C > JANYCG01. Next base: position 642 of record JANYCG010000073.1, read on the forward strand.
TCTTCCAGGGCAAGCCGCTCTTTGGCTTCCACATCCGCCCGCTCCTGCGCCGTCAAAGTAGGGCCAATCCGGCCTTTCACTGAGCCGCTGGGGTTAAGCAGTTTTTGTTCGCGATCCACACATTCTGGAATGGGACGGTCTGAGGTGATCCTTTTGCCACGCGCATCCACGCAGGTGTAAATGCCGCTCGTTTGCGCCTGCGCCAAAGCTGCGGCCAGCGCCAGCAGCAGGGCCACGCACGAGGAAAGACTCGTCAGTTTTGCCATCTCAACTTTCGGTGACGCCATAACGCAGGCGATACGCCAGCACGCGTTGATGGTCGGTTGCCAATCCCTGATCGCTTTGCAGGGCCAGATAGTGCATTAAATCCGACAGTTTCGCAATCGCACAGACCTTGAGCCCCAACTGTTCCCGAACGTACTGCACGGCGCTGTGGTTGACATCGACGCCGTTCTCAACCGCCTTCTCCTGGCGGTCCAGCGCGATTACCACAGCGTGCGGGATGGCACCAGACGCCTGGATGATCGCGATCGACTCTTTCGCAGCAGTGCCGGCCGACATCACGTCGTCCACAATCAGTACCCGCCCTTTGAGCGGCGCCCCCACCAGCGTGCCGCCCTCGCCATGGTCTTTGGCCTCTTTGCGGTTGTAGGCAAACGGAACGTTGCGCCCCAGCCGCGCCAGTTCCACAGCCAACGCAGCGCCCAAAGGGATACCTTTGTAGGCCGGGCCGAACAACATGTCAAATTCAATGCCGCTTGCCAAAATGCGCTGGGCATAAAACTGCGCCAACCGCCGCAACTTGGCCCCATCATCAAACAGCCCGGCGTTGAAGAAATACGGGCTGATGCGGCCCGCCTTGGTCTTGAATTCGCCAAATTTGAGGACGCCACTTTGCAGCGAGAATTGCACAAAGTCCTGCGCTAACTTGTCTTGTGTGTTGTCATTCATCGCGACGCTTCGTTTTTGATTGAGCTTTTCAATATTCCACTTTTGACCAGGAGAGACCTATGTTCAAACTGACCAGCCTAAACCTCAATGGCATCCGTTCAGCCACCAGCAAAGGGCTCGAAGCCTGGCTGGCCACGCACCAGCCCGATTGTATTTGCGTGCAAGAGGTCAAAGCCCAGAGCGACGACGTCAAGGGGCGTTTTGAGGAACTGGCCGGTCTCAAGGGGTATTTTCATTTTGCTCTGAAAAAGGGCTATTCGGGCGTGGGCGTGTACAGCCGCCACGAACCAAGCGACGTCATCGTCGGTTATGGCTCGTCCGAGTTTGACGCCGAAGGGCGTTATGTCGAAGTGCGCTTTGACACGCCAAAGACCAAACTGTCCATCATCAGCGCCTATTTCCCAAGCGGCTCCTCGGGTGAAGAACGGCAGCAGGCCAAGTTCCGGTTCCTGTCCGAGTTTTACCCGCACTTGACGTCGCTAAAGGCACAGCGGGAGTTCATTCTGTGTGGTGACGTGAACATTGCCCACCAGCAGATCGACCTGAAAAACTGGAAGAGCAACCAGAAGAATTCCGGCTTCACGCCCGAGGAGCGGGCCTGGATGGGCAAATTGCTCAATGAGGCCGGCCTGGTGGACGTCTACCGCCGTTTGCACCCCGACGCCACCGACACGGCCTACACGTGGTGGAGCGCCCGTGGGCAGGCTTATGCCAACAACGTCGGTTGGCGGCTCGACTACCACCTGGCGACTCCGGCATTGGCCGCCGCGGCGCGCAGCTGCCATATCTACAAAGACCAGAAGTTTTCTGACCACGCGCCGATCACAATCGAATACGAGCGCTCCTGAATTGCTGCTGAAATTATAGCTGTTTAGGCACATTCCATAAGGCTTTCAACCACATAACAGGAGGATCAGAGAACCTCGACCACGCGCCGATCATCGAGGCTACGACTTCAGGTTTTAGACTTGCAACAGGGGGTCGGCTTGCACCCCAATCCGGCCTTGGTGCCTGAGGAGCCCGCATTCCAATACCAGGCGTTCACTTGCCAGCATCAACCCATTGACGGTCAGCGGCATCGGCCTTGGCCGCGCCTGCGGCCAGCAGTGCGCGAGCAAAGGCGGCACCCAGCCCGCGATTGGCACCCGTGACGAGCGCGACAGAACCTTGGATTTTCATGGTGGTTTCTTTCAAATGAAGTCATGCCTGAAGGGATCAGTGGCGCGATGTCATATGCGGCATGGTGAAATGCTCGTAGTGGCCCACGCCGTTTTTCACGATGGGGTCTTCCGATGTCAGGGCAGCCACGTCTTGATCGTCCGGAATCTGATACAGCGAAACACCATATCCGCCGGATGCATCGATCACCGGGCCGTGGGCGACGATCAGCCCGCGGTCCAGCAACCCATTCAGGTAGGCTCCATGCTGCTTCATCCACTGCTTTTCGTCAGTGGACATGGTTGCCAGGAAGTCCGCACGGGGCAGACAGAATTTGCAGAGGTGGCCTTCAAAAAAGTGAGCCATGTCACCGCGAACAACAGCGCAATGGACAATGCCAAACGGTGGAAATGAGCTTGAGCAGGGGCGAGAACGAGGCAGTTTGCGACTGGGTACTATTTGGCACACACCAACGTAGCTGAGCTTGAGGCCTTCGTCTTTGGGGCAAACCCGCCGTCATCCGCGCTTTTGCAAAGCCATTGAGATGGCCAGACAGGGCAAATAATTGCTATTTAATAGATAGCTAACTATGTAGCATTGACAGGAACATTTTTCAGTTTTGCTATTGACACGGGGATTTTCATGAATTTGATTGCCAAAGCGGCACCCGCCGGGGTGGGCCTGATGCAAACCACCTCAGACCCAGGCCAGCGCAGCGCCATTGACTGGTTGCACCACTGGGCCAATGTCCGTCCAGATGCTGCCGCCTTCACCCGTTTTGATGGACAGCAGAGCTACGCTCAGCTTTGGCAAGGCGTGCAAACCGCTGCGGCCTGGCTTGATCAGGCGGGCGTGCGCCAAGGCGATACCGTGGCCTGCGCCTTTGAACTAAAGCCTGAGCAGTCCATCGCGCAGATTGAGCTGATGTATGGCCTGTTTTGGCTCGGTGCGGTGGCTCTGCCCCTCTATCCAGGCACGGCACCCGCACAGGCCAGTCGGGTCATGGCGCAGTTCGGCGCCCGATGGCTGATTTCGAGCCAAGCAGCTGCCGCGCTCAATGAGGCCCCGCCAGCCTCAACCCGGCTCGCCATTGAAAACTACCAGTTGGACAAAGCCGTACCCCGCGCCCCTGCGCCACGCAAGGACCGGTCCGCGTCGCCATTTATTGCCGAGTTTTCATCAGGCACCACGGGTGAACCCAAGGCCGTTTTGTTCACAGACTACACCTACCTTGCCACCATCTACGCCTCTGCCCGACTGCATCGCTGGCAGGCGGATGAGGTCTTGCTGCCCGCGTTGCGCTGGCCCTCCAAAGTCGGCCTGCGTGGCCTGCTACGGGCCCTGGTGCTTGGGGTCACCCATGCAGACGAGCCTTTTCCTGAAACCCGTTCCGCACTGACCCATCTGGTCAACACCCTGGGTGTCACCTTTGTGGGATCGTCGCCCTGGCAGTTGCGCCGCCTGTTGCAAAGTTATGAGTTGACCGCACCCGCGTTGGCCACGCCACCTGCACATCTGCGAGGTTTGACGACGGCCGGCGCCATGATTCAGCCTGACGAGGTGCGGCGGGTTCGGGCCGCCATCACAGCCAACTTTTATGTGGTGTACGCCGCCACCGAAGTGGGTGTGGTGGCCCGCACAGCGCCCGAGGATCGGGCCGACGGCCGGATGAAGCTGATGGATGACGTCCAGGTGCAGGCGGTCGACGAGAACGGCCTGACGCTGCCAGCTGGGGCAAGCGGCTGCCTTCGCATCCGCACGCCCTGGATCTGCGCGGCTTATGCCAGCGACCCTGCCCAGGCAATGCCGGCCCGGCCACAGGGTTTTATCGATGGTTGGTTTTACGCCAGCGACATCGGCAGTGTGGATGCCAATGGCTATTTGATTCTGGGCGGTCGCGCAGACGACGCCATCAATGTTGGCGGCATGAAAATTCAACCCGGCGAAGTGGAAGCCGCGCTGGAGCAATACCCGGCCATCGCCAATGCCGCATTGGTCGGGGTGCCGGATGCCATGGCGGGTGAAGTTGCGGTGGCCTTTGTGGTGTTGAAAAGCCGCGTGGATGAACACGAGCTACACCACTTTTTGACGCAACGCCTGTCCATGGCCCAAATCCCCGCGCACCTGTTTGTCGTCAACGCGATTCCGCGCAACGCGGAGGGCAAAATTCTGAGAGAGGTTTTGCGACAGTCCTACCTGGTTGCGCTTCAGTCCACGCCGTCCTGAACTAGGGGGACAAACCCAACAACTTGAAGGCATTGCCAAAATAAATTTTGCGCGCGTCATCGGCCTCAAGATCCAGGGCTTCAATCGACCGGATGCCTTCGCGGATGAACAGAGGCCCACCTTCCGGGTCAAACGGGCAATCACTGGCAAACACCACCTTGTCTGCGCCAAAGAAGTCCAGGCCACAACGCAGTGCCGAGCTGGATCCGCCCAACACGGTATCGCCGTAAAACATCTTGAAGTACTCGATGGGTGCCTTGGACAGGGACTTCAACACATCCGCTTCAGAACCATCTCCGCGGCTGCCCATCTGGGCCCACAGGGTTTCGGCGCGGCCCGCAAAATAGGGCAACATGCCACCGCAGTGGTGTGTGATCAGGCGCAGTTGCGGCAAACGTTCCAGCAGGCCCGAGAACACCATGCGTGACATGGCCACGCTGGTTTCAACCGGCCAGCCCAGAACCTGCCAGATTTCATATTTGGATTTGTCTTCGTTGGCGTAATCGGGCTTGGAGGCCGGCCGGGTCGGGTGCATCCAGACTGGCATCTTGTGTTTGTTGGTGATGCGCTCGAAGATTTGAAAGATGTCGGGTTCGTCCAGCGGCCGGCCATTGACGTTGGTCAATATCTGAACGCCTTTGGCACCCAGTTTTTCAATCGCGTAGTCCATCTCAACCAAGGCCGCGGCGGGGTTGTTCATGGGCAGCGAGGCGACAAATGCCGGGAATTTATCCGGCCACTGGCGGCAGATGTCGCCCATGCCTTCATTGGCAACCCGTGCGTAAGCAGGTGACTCATCCGGGCTGCCCAGCATTTCGGGCGAGGGGACGGCCAAGCTGATGACCTGTTGCACTTCGGGCCAGGTGTTGAGCATCTCGACGCGGGCGGCCATGTCCCACAACATGCGCAGACCGTTCATGCGCCTGACCATGCCGGGCTCCTTGCCGTGCTGGTTCACCAGCGCAAGGTAGGCGGGCGGCATCACATGGTTGTAGATGTCGATTTTTGGTTGGTTCAATGTGGGCATTTTTCTTGATGGGACTGCATTGACGTCTCTTTTCAATCGGCAGTGATGCCCGCATCCGCAACCACTTTGCGCCAGCGCATCAGGTCACTTTTGACGGCAGTGCCCAATTGCGCAGGCGTACTGGTTCGAACGATCAGGCCCAGCTTCAGCAGCTCGGATTTCACGTCACTGGCGCTGATGACGGCGGATAAATCGCCGTTAAGGCGGCTCACAAGCTCAGGCGGTGTGCGGGCCGGGGCCGCCACGAAATAGTAGGCATCGCCGGCATCCATCGCATCCATGCCCTGCTCATGAAACGTCGCCACGTCCGGTGCCAGCGCACTGCGTGCCGTGCCAGTGATGGCCAGCAGCCGCACTTTGCCCGAGGCCACATGCGGCGCCAATGAGTTGGTGGTGCCGTACAGCAATTGCACCTGGCCGCCCATCAGGTCGGTCAGGGCACCGGCAATGCCCTTGTAGGGCACGTGAAGAATATCGACACCGGCAGCTGACTTGAACAATTCCATCGACAAGTGGTGCGGTGTGCCATTGCCAGGCGTGCCGTAGTTGAGCTTGCCGGGGTTGGCCTTGAGGTAGGCGATCAGGGACTTCAAGTCTTTGGCCGGGACGGTGGGGTTGACCGCGAATGCGTAACTGGCGTCGGCCAACGTCACGACCGGCGCAAAGTCGTTGGCGGGGTCGTACGGCATGGTCTTGTAGATGGCCGGTGCCATGGTGAAGGAGTCGGCAGTGAGCATCAGGATGTGGCCGTCCGGTGCGGCCTTGGCCACAAAGTTATGGCCCAGATTGCCGCTGGCCCCGGCTTTGTTGTCCACGATCACCGGCTGACCCCAACGGACTGACAGCCTGGGCGCAATGATGCGTGCGATCAGGTCGCTGCCGCTACCGGGGGTGAAGGGGATGACCAGGGTGACGGCTCTCGTGGGAAACGTCGGACTGGTTTGGGCCAGAGCCGCGCTGGACAGGGCCATGGCGCAAAGAGCCAGTGCGGCGAACCCTAATTTTTGAAGTTTCATGATGCCCAAGTGTGTGTGCGTTGGCTTGCGGATTTATTTCGCCTTGGTTCGCAGATACAAAGGCATCACCTTGGGCAGGTTGGCTTCAATGTCGGCAATGCGGGTGCTGCCTGCCGGGTGGGTGGACAGCCATTGCGGCGGCGCTCCGGCGCTGTTGGCACCCATTTTTTGCCACAGCGTCACCCCCGAGCGAGGGTCAAACCCTGCGCGGGCCGCCAGCTCCATGCCGACCAGGTCCGCCTCGGACTCGTCTTCACGGCCAAACTTCAGCGTCAGCAATTGGGCGCCGTAACCCGCCGCCGTCTGGCCCAGGTCACCCAGGCCCAACAACTGGCTCAGCACACTGGCACCGATATTGGTGGCCTGGCTTTTGCCCATGCGCTCACGGGCATGTTCGCGCAGGGCATGGGCCACCTCGTGGCCCATCACCATGGCCACCTCGTCGTCGGTAAGCTTCAGGTTGTCCAGAATGCCCATGTAAAACGCGATTTTGCCGCCAGGCATGCAAAACGCGTTGACCTGGGGGGAGCCAATCAGGTTGATCTCCCACTTCCAGTCCTTGGCGCGCGGGTTCCATTCCGTCGAAAACGGGATGATTCTGGCCGCAATGGCCCGCAAGCGCACCACCTGGGGGTGGTTGGCCGGGGCCAGTGCTTTTTTGCCATTGGCCTCCTGCAGCATTTGCCCATAGGCCTGCGCGGAAGACTGCTCGACCTGCTCGGCGCTGACCAGGTTGGCGAAGGACGAATTTTGCCCGACCTGAACCCCTTCGGCGCGTTGGTTTTGCGGCGCCGATTCACAGGCGGCCAGCAATGCGAAAGCCACCAGCCCGCCTGCAAGGCGATTCAAAAATGAAGAATTCAAAGCCATCAACAATCTCCCAGTTCAAAACATGCCAACGCGTATTATTCCTGCATGACCACCACCGCCGATGCAGCTTCCGCCAAACCCCCGTGGCGCGACACCTTCAAAGTCTATCTTGAAGCGCCCACACTGCGCATGTTGCTGCTGGGATTTTCCGCCGGTTTGCCTCTGCTGCTGGTATTGGGCACCCTGAGCTTCTGGCTGCGCGAGGCCGGCATTGACCGCACCACCATCGGCTTTTTAAGCTGGGTCGGCCTGGCCTACGCCTTTAAATGGGTCTGGGCGCCGCTGGTGGACCGCCTGCCGATCCCGCTGCTCACGCGGCTGATGGGGCGCCGGCGCAGCTGGCTGCTGCTGGCTCAAATCGCGATCATGGCGGGCCTGGTGGCGATGTCCTTCAACGACCCCAAGGTGGCGCTGCAACCGGTGGTGTGGGGCGCGCTGGCGGTGGCCTTTGGCTCGGCCACACAAGACATCGCACTGGACGCCTACCGCATCGAGTCCGCCAACATGGAGCGCCAGGCCGCGCTGGCGGCAGCCTACCAGACCGGCTACCGGCTGGCCATGATCTGGGCCGGCGCGGGCGTGTTGTGGATTGCCGCACGGGCCGAGGTGGCGCCCCTGGTCCAACCGGGCGTTGTGGCTGCGGCGATTTACCAGCACAGCGCCTGGCAGACGGCTTACCAGATGATGGCCGCTTCGATGCTGCTGGGCATGGCAACGGTGCTGATGTCGCCCGAGCCTGCGCGGCGCGTGTTGCCGCCCGCCAAAAACGCCCTGGACTGGCTCAAGACTGCCCTGGTGGACCCGTTTGCCGACTTCATCCAGCGTTACCGGTGGCAGGCCGCGCTGATCCTGGCGCTGATTGCCATCTACCGCATCAGCGACGTGGTGATGGGCATCATGGCCAACCCGTTTTACGTGGACATGGGTTACACCAAAGACGAAGTGGCGGCCGTCACCAAAGTGTTTGGCGTGGTCATGACGCTGGTCGGTGCCTTTGTCGGCGGCGTGTTGTCGATGCGTTTTGGCGTGATGCGCATCCTGATGCTGGGGGCCATTTTGAGTGCCGCCAGCAACCTGCTGTTTGCCTGGCTGGGCACGCGCGGGCATGACCTGACGGCCCTGGTCTGGGTGATCTCTGCCGACAACCTGTCCAGCGGCATTGCGTCGGCCGCGTTCATCGCTTACCTGTCAAGCCTGACCAATGTCAACTACTCGGCCACCCAGTACGCGCTGTTCAGTTCCATGATGTTGTTGTTGCCTAAGTTTTTGGCCGGTTATTCGGGCAAGTATGTCGACGCTTTTGGCTATGGCAACTTCTTCACCGCCACGGCTTTGCTGGGTGTGCCCGTGTTGGCCCTGGTTTGGCTTGCTTCACGGGTAAAAATGCCAAATGTTCCCGTGAACATTGAATAGTATGCTATTAAAATAGCAGCATATGCCATTGAAATATCCCGCTGGCATTTACTTTTCTTTACCGCTGCTTCGTCGAGCACCGCTTTGCGCAAGCCAGCCGCACACTAGACTGGGCTATGAGTCAAAACCTGCTGATGATTGAAGACGACACCCGGCTGGCCAAGATGGTCGTCGAGTATCTGGGCCAGTCCGGTTTTGTGGTCAGCCACGCCGCCACGGCACTGGCTGGCCTTGAGCTGCTGCAACAAAGCGGTGCGACACCGACCGAGCTGGTGATTCTGGATTTGATGCTGCCTGACCTGGACGGCCTGGAGGTGTGCCGACGCATCCGCGCCATGGCGGACGGCCCTGCACGGGTGCCGATCCTGATGCTCACTGCCAAGGGCGACCCGATGGACCGCATCATTGGCCTGGAGATCGGCGCCGACGACTACCTGCCCAAGCCCTTTGAACCGCGCGAACTGCTGGCGCGCATCCGCGCCGTGCTGCGCAGGCGCAACGACGGCGGCGCGCCTGCGGCCAAGACCCTGCGGTTTGGCTCGCTGGAAATAGACCGCGATGCCCGCGTGGTGAGTGTGAATGGCGATGTCTGTGAATTGACGTCCTACCAATTTGACCTTCTGGTGGCGCTGGCCGACCGGTCCGGGCGGGTGCTGACGCGTGACCAGATCATGGAGGCCGTGCGCGGGCGCGAGCTCGAAGCGTTTGACCGCTCCATCGACGTGCACATGGGCCGCATCCGCGCCGCGATCGAGGTCGATGCCAAAAACCCAAAGCGGATTTTGACGGTTCGCGGCGTCGGCTACGTGTTTGCCCGGCAGCAAGACTAGGATGGCCCCCACGATCGCCCACTGCGTGTGGCTCCCTGCCCCCCGAGGGGGCCGCTTTTTGCCTTGGGACGGCCCGGCGGTAAAACGGATGGCCATAGCAACGCCATTGGCATTTCCATGAACACCCGGTTTTACCAGCGCCTGTACTGGCGCATCTGGCTGGCGGTGGTGGCCTCTGTGGTCGTGCTGGCGCTGGTGGCCGGCTGGTTGTCGCGCATGGAGTTTGAGCGCGAACGGGCCGAGCGAGAGCGTGAACGCGCCGAACGGCCAGGGCGCGAAATCATCCTGCGCGATGCCAGTGGCGACGTCGTGGGCCGCGCCCCGGTGCGGCCCAACCGCGTGCCGGGGCAGGGACTGGAGTTTGAGGTGCCGCTCAAAACCGGCGGCACGTTGATCGTCCAGCTGCCCAGGCCCAACCGCCCGCCTGGCATGGGGCCGCCAGACGGCGGGCCGATGGGGCCAGGCGGCATGCGCCCGCGCGAGCCGTCCCCCACCCGCCTGCCGTTTCCTTTGCCATGGATGCTGGTGCTGGTGGCGGCGGCCGTGGCGCTGGCCACCTACCCCATCGTGCGCCGGCTGACGAAGCGGCTTGAGACGGTGCAGCAGGGTGTCGAACGTTGGGGCGCAGGCGATTTGTCCACCCGCCTGTCGGAACAGGGCCAGGATGAGGTGGCGTTTTTGGCCACCCGTTTCAACCACGCCGCCCGGCAGATTGAAACCTTGTTGACCGACCAGAAAAAACTGCTGGACGCGCAAGCCGTTTTGTTGCAATCGCAAAAATCCTTGTTGGCCAATGCCTCGCACGAGTTGCGCTCACCGCTGGCCCGCTTGCGCATGGGGCTGGAGCTGGGCGCTGCGGCCCCCAACTCTGCCTCCAAAGCAGAAATGGCCCGCAACATCGCCGAGCTTGACCAACTGATTGAAGAGATTCTGCTGGCCAGCCGGCTCGACGCCAAAGAGGCTGACATGGGCACGGTGGAAGCGGTCGACCTGATTGGCCTGGCCGCTGAGGAGTGCGCTCGCGTCGGCGCGAATCTGGAGGTGCACTGTGGCCCGGTGCCAGTGGCCGCCGCCCAGGGCGAAAGCGCGTCTGCACCCCCTGAGTCAGCGCGGGCAGCGCCGGACGAGCTGGTCGTGCAAGGTGTGGCCAAACTGTTGCGCCGGGCGCTGCGCAATCTGCTGGAAAACGCACGACGCCATGGCGATGGCGACATCCAGGTGAATCTATCCCGCCAGCAAGGCCTTGCTGTCATCACAGTCCGCGACCAGGGCCCGGGCGTCCCCCTTTTGCTGCGTGAGCGAATTTTTGAAGCCTTCTACCGCCTGCCAGGCGCCTCTGAACACGCTGGCGGCATGGGCCTGGGCCTCGCCCTGGTCAAGTCCATCGCCCAGCGCCACGGTGGCAGTGTGGTTTGCGACCAAGCGCCCGCTGACGGCGCGTGTTTCGTTTTGAGCTTGCCTCTGGGTCGATCGCTTCAGACCTATTGATGCGGCCCGGTTCTCGGTGAACCGAACGGAACTTGAAACCTCACAGGGCCGGATCAATCGTGTGATTTTTTGCGAATTTCAGCGCTTCTCTACCCAATTTGGGGGATGACAACACCTGCGCTGCGCTCTTAAAGTGGGCGCACTGCTGTCACAGTGTTGGCCACCTCAAGTGAAACGGTGCAAAACGGCCCGCCACTCAAAAGATTCGAGTTTCCAACGACGTCCCTCTCGGGGGATTTTGACAATGCCGCTCCGGGCCAATCCCCCGAAAGCGGCATTTTTTTTGCGCCGGTCTGTACAGCCAATCGCCGAGCGCATTGCAGCGTGGCAAATCCGCGCAGAACGGGTGCATCGCCGTGGTTTGCACCTTGCACTGCTTTCGGGTGATTGAATGTCTGAACCTGCCCTGGCGGCGTCTGAAACCCGCCATCCGGATCAGGGTCAAAATAGCGCCATGAAAACCCGACTAACTTCTTTGTTCGATCTGACCAGCCCCATCGTCCTGGCACCCATGGCGTTGGCGTCGGGTGGGGCGCTGGCGGCGGCTTGTGCGGGGGCAGGCGCGCTGGGATTGGTGGGCGGCGGTTATGGCGAGCTGGCCTGGACGCAAGCGCAATATGCGCTGGCCCAGACCCTGGCAGGGCAGCAAGGCACGCAACACCGCATCGGCATTGGCTTCATCACCTGGAAGCTCGACGAAGATGCCAGTGCATTGGATTGGACGCTCGCGCAAGCCCAACCGCCCAGCGCGGTGATGTTGTCGTTTGGCGACCCGCGCCCCTATGCCCGGCGCATTGCCGACGCTGGGGCTAAACTGATCTGCCAGGTACAACACATGGCGCAGGTGCCACTGGCAATAGAAGCAGGCGCTCACGTCATCGTGGCGCAAGGCGGTGAAGCGGGCGGCCATGGAATGAACTCTCTCAACGCCCGTGCGACCCTCACCCTGGTGCCCGAACTGGCCGACTGGCTGGCGGCGCATTCGCCGGGCACCTTGCTGCTGGCCGCTGGTGGCATCGCCGATGGCCGCACTTTGGCGGCCGCGCGGGTGTTGGGGGCGGACGGTGCCCTGGTCGGTTCGCGCCTGTGGGCCACGGCCGAAAGCCTGGCCGCAACCGGCGCCAAACATCAGGCGATTGCACTGAACGGCGACCACAGCGCACGCAGCCCGATTTTTGACATTTTGCGGCGCAAGAATTGGCCTGAACCCTTTGACTTCCGGGCCATCCGCAACGATTTGCATCGTCAGTGGGAAGGGCGCGTCAATGACCTGCGGACAGACCCGGCGGCAGCTCGCCAAATCTATGACGCAGGCGTGGCGGCGGCAGACTTCTCAAAAGCCCACGCCACAGTGGGCGAAGCCATGGGCCTGATCCACGATTTGCCGCCAGCGGCGGAACTGATAGCCCGCATGACGGTACAGGCTGCGGGATTGCTGAAAACTTAATGCTATTTAATAAATAGCAAACTATGTCCTGTTGACGGGGCCATACAGCACATTTTTCTCTGCGATACGTTTTTTGGGTGCTTTGAAGACCGTTTGGGCGGCGACAGAAGCTCCGCACCAAGTCATTGCACTTGCTGTGCAACCGTCACGCGGTACAACAAACGCCTATGGCCCTCGTACCCGCCGGTGGCCGCATGCAGCAAACATCGGTTGTCCCAGAGAGTCAGCATGCCCGGCGACCATGGGTGGCGGTAGATGAAGCGTTCTTCCACTTGAAACTTGAAAAGCTGGCGCAACACGTCCATGGCTTCGTCCTGCGCCATGCCTTCGATGCCAATGGTGTAGCCGGGATTCACAAACAAGGCCTTGCGTCCTGTTTCAGGATGGGTCAGCACCAGCGGATGCAGGTGGGTTTTAAGGGCGCTGTCGTTGTAAAGGATGGCCATGCTGCGGCCTTTGTCGCTCTCGCCATACAAGCCACCGCGCGAATACCCGCCCCGCGCCGAATGCACGCCCATGCGGCCCGCCAGCGGGATGCGCAGCGCCAAAGGCAAGGCATCATAGGCTGCGTACTGGTCGGCAAACAGGGTGTCGCCGCCAGTCGGTGGAATCACTTCGCCGTACAGCACGGTGCCGGCCGGAGGCGAAGGCAGAAAACTCCAGTCAGAGTGCCAGGTCTCGGCGAACAGTTTGCTGGCCTCGTTGGCCTCGCGCTTGACCTCAACCACATGCGGATGGCCCGGCAGGCCTTTGATGAACGGGTCTTCGCCGCGTGGGCCCATGTCAAACGCGAAACGCTCGATGTCTTCTAAGCCCAGTTGCTGCGCCGGGAAGGCCACCACCTGGTGGCTAAGCCAGGCTTTGCGAATGGCAGCGACCTGCTCGGCCAACAGGGGCTTGGACAAGTCCACACCGTGGATCAGTGCACCGCAAGGTTTGGAAAATGATTCGATGTTCATGGGTGATTGCAGTCGGTTGGGTGGTGTGGCGCACCTTGGCAGGGGACTGGCCGCCGGGCCGCGGCGCGCAGCACAGTCACGCCTGTCATTCTGCACTTACTGTGCAGGTTTTTCCACCCCTTGCTGGACAACAACTTCCTTGTCCGGCGGGTCCACGACTGGGCTTGCGAGAGGCTCGGTCGGATGAACCTCCAGCGCAGCCTTCAAATCGCCACCGTTGCGGGCGATCTGGCGCAAGTCGGCGATCTCAAGCCCCGCCAGCGCCATGGCGCTGCCCAGGGCGTCCAGAACTTTGTCGTCTGCATCCCCGATCTGGAACGCACCCGTGAAAATATCTGTCGCCAGAGCCAAACCCGTGACCGCTTGCACTTGCGCGTTGACATAAATTTTGGCTGCCGGCAACGCAGTTTGCAGGACGCCGCCGGCAGCTGCATTGAACAGTGGGAAGGCGGCCACCGCGTCTGACCCCAAACCACTTGCGCCCAGCGCTCGGGCCAATGCCAAATCTGCGAGCGGCGTCACGTTCACGCGTTTGGCGCCGGTGGCCAGACTGTAAAGCGTGAGCTCAGGTTCGCCACGTTTCACCTTCACCAAGCAGGGCCAAGCCTGGCCGCCGCGAAGGGTCAAAGCGAACGAACCATCCGCCGCCGTCACGCCAGACACGGTGGCGCCGACGGCGCATTTGACCGACACCACAGCGTTCGCCATGGTGGCCCCCGTGGCGGCAATGCCGCTCACCACCAGCGGATTGCTGGTGACCACCGCTCCATTCTCGCCACCGCCGCAGCTCGCCAGTGCGCACAACAAGCTGGCGAACAACACATGTTTGATCCGCAGGGTCATGTCGGCTCCATCAGTTGAACGTGTATTTGAGCGCGACTGACATCGACCGTGGTGCACCGGGGGCGTAAAAGCTTGATTGCGGCGAAGCGCCGGTGCCAAACGGATCCGAGTTGACGGCTCCGCTCGCGCTGAACCCGTTGACGCCCAGTTGTGCGGCCGTGTTGTAACGCAGGTCAAACAGATTGTTGATTTGCGCACTTAACCTGAGTTTGGGCATGGGCCGCCAGTCAGCCCCCAGGTTGAAAACAGCGTAGCCGGCGCTTGACCCTGGCCCCTGGTAAAACACCCCGTCCGCCACATGGCCATTGTTTTCGTTGCCGCGCGCCAACGCGCCCGACACGGCAACCATGTTGACGTTCAGAGCAAAGCGGGGCGACACCGCGACATAGGCCGACAGCTTCAGCATCTGCTGCGGAATCAGGGGGATTCGATCCCCCGGTGAAATGTTGATCACGCCAGCCGCGCCGGGGTTGCCGGCCTGGGCCTGGTCATTGCTGCTGTTGCCCGTGCCGTTGACGACCTCAGGGCTTTGGTAAGTGGCGTCCAGCAGCGTGTACTGCGCACCCAGCGTGAACCCGCCAAGCTGGCCACTCAGGCCCGCTTCAAGACCTTGTCGGCGGGTTTTGCCAAAGTTTTTGAAGTAGCCGAAACCGGACTGGTTGTCAGCCACAAACAGGATGTCGTCCTGGTTTTCAGCGCGAAACACCCCCAAGCTCCATTGCAGGCTCGGGTTCACGTTGCCGCGCACGCCCAACTCCACCGTTCGGGTCACCACTTGATTGAGCGGGGGGTCGCCCGCCATGGCGTTGGGCAGGCGGCACGGCTGCGCCGGGTTGGCGCAACCCAGTTCAACGGCGGTCGGCGCCCGGCTACCTTCGCTGTAACCTAAGTAAGTGTTCAGGGTTTTGGCCGGGCTCCAAGTGATGCCCAACGCCGGGTTGAACCGCGCAAAAGCATGGCTGGCAGTCAGGGTGGCGGGGTCGTTGTCGGCGCGGATCAGATCGCGGTTGCTCACTCTTGTGTCATTGAACCGGCCCGCCACACTCAAGTGCAGGGCGTCGCTCAAGGCCAGCGTGTCGCTGCCAAACACGCTCCAAGTCGTCGCCGCTGATGCCAGTTCAACCCGATTGTCAAAGGGCAACACATTGCCGTTGGCATCGGTGACGCTGCCCCCGGTGACGCCGTCGCCAAACGCGCCGACACCCGTTACGCTGCGGTCTGGCCTTAAAAAGCCCAGCTCAGTGCTCTGGCTAAACCGCACCTGGCTCGCGTCATATCCGGCCCCAAGCAAAAGCTGATTGCGCAAGCCGGCCAGGTCGTTCAGCCAGGTCAGCTGCCCGGACAAGCCATGGTTTTTTTGCGCGGTGCTGCTGCGGTTAATCAGGCCCGTGCACTGCGCAGCAGGCATGGCGTTTTGCACCACTTGGGCCAGGCAACTCCAAAACGGGAACGGCGAGTTGCCGATGTTGGCACCACTGCCGGGGAAGCCACCCATGCCTGCTGCGACCAGCGCCGCCTGGTCCGTGGCGGTGGGCTGGTAAATGCTGTTGCCAAGGGCATCAGCGTTGATGTCGCCGTTAAGCGTCGTAGTGTTGATCTGACGGTAATACAGGTTGCCGGACAACAGCAGGCTGTCGTTCAGCGAATGGCTTGCAGCCAGGCTCAAAAGCGTGGACTGGTTGCGGGTTTCATCCGGTTTGGTGTAAACACTGGCGTAGTCCCGCGCCAGCAAAGACTGCTCTTGCAAGCCATTGCCGGTGAGCTGGTTGTCGGCATGGGCCAGCGTCAGCTTCAGGTCGGTCTTGCCATCGCGCCAGCCCAGTTTGCCAAAAAACTGGCGCACGTCCGACGGTGAACTGTCGCGCCAGCCGCGTTCGCCAAACAGGTTGGTGGTGACGTACCAGTCCAGCCCCAGGTCGTTGAAACCGCCGTGCTCAAACTCGACGGTGCGGCGCTGGTGGCTGCCCAATGTGAATTGCAGCGAAGTGCCGGGGTCGCGTCGCCCGTCTTTGGTCTGGACTGACAAGGCCCCGCCCAGCGTGTTCAAGCCGAACAACGGGTTGGAGCCGGGCATCAAAGTCAGCGTCGAGATCGCGGCGCGCGGAATCAAATCCCAACCCACGACGTCGCCAAAGGGCTGGTTCATGCGCACGCCATCCACATAGACCGACAGCCCTTGCGGCGTTCCCAGCAAGGGCGAGGCGGTGTAGCCCCGGTAACTGATGTCCATTTGGTAAGGGTTGCCCTGCATGTCGTTGACATGCACACTGCCCAGGGCGCGGTTCATGAAGTCACCCAGGTCCAGCGCACCGCTGCGCTCAATGTCACGGCTTTTTGCGCTTTGTGCGGGTGCGGCGATTTCATGCAAGGGCTGCCCGATGCCGGGCAAGGGCGAAGTGCCGATAACCTCAATCGCTGGCAGTGAATTTTCTTGCTGCGCCTGCGCGGTCGCCGACACCAACAGGGCAGCTGCGAGCAGGATAAATTTGGATCGACGGGAAGCGGCTGCGCTGGGTTGTGGCAATGCGTGCATTCAGCAGTTTTCTTTGGGTCGCAGGATCGGCGCGTGTGCCAATTAAGCTGGCGCGTCACGGATGGGCTGAACGGTAGCGCACAATTTTCTCCCTTGGCTTTTACCTCGCCTAGGCTTAACCCTAGGTTGCTGCAAAAAGCGCCGCCTTTTCTCAAAATGAGACGGCGTGGGTACTATGCTTTGATGCGTTCACTCCTGCCTGACCCGACACCCATGCTGAAAAATCTGGCGCGTATTCGCCTGCCGTCCGTGCGTTCTATGCCTGTCCACAAAGCTGGCCCGCTGATGGTGGAGCCACTGTGGCTGGAATGGTTGGCGCTGGGTGGCTTGATGCTGTTTGCCGGCTGGCTGCTGGGGGTGCGCGGGGTCTGGAGTTTGCTGCTGCGGTCTGACCCGACTGGCATCACCCTGGTGATCATTTTGGTGTTTTCCTGCGCGACCTTGTGGTGTGGTGCACGCTCGCGCGAATTGCAGCGGCAACGCCTGGCTGTGCAACCGCAGGAGCCGACACCAAGCGGCAGACCGGAGGCCAATCCGCCAAGCTGGGCGCAAGACTATTGGCGTGAGCTGGCGGCGTCTGGTGATGATGTCGATACGCCGCTGGACTTGTTGATGGAGCATACCCACGGCCCTCACAACACAGCCTGGTGGGTCAACGGCATTCAGCTCAAGCTGGGGCTGCTGGGCAAAGTGATCGGGTTTTCGATTCTGGCCTTGAACATTGGCCAACTGCAAAACTTTGACCCGGCGCAATCGCAGGAGTTGCTCAAAAGCCTAACCACCGGCCTGGGTGTGGCGCTGCTGACCACCATGGTTGGGCTGGTGGGCAACATCCTGCTGGGTTTGCAATTAACCCGGCTGGACCGCTTTGCGGATTTGCTCGTGGCCGACTGCCAGCGCGCAGGTTTGCAGCAGCGGCGCAAAAACCCGGGACGGACGGAGGCCTGAATGCGTCGCGGCCGTGTCTCGCGCGAACCGGAGGTGGATCCGTTTTACGACATGTTGTTCAATATGTTGATCGCCTTTGTGTTCTGCTTTTTGATAGCGCTGCTCGCCATGAACCCCAAGGCCACCAAGGCAGGCGACATCCCCGCCAAGGCCGAGTACATTCTGACCCTGTCATGGCCTGACCTGGACCCCAATGACATCGACCTGTGGGTGCAGGGCCCCAGTGGTGACGTGGTGTTTTACCGTGCGCGCGAGGCTGGCTTGATGCATCTGGACCGCGATGACCGGGGCAACTCAAACGACACCATCATGGTCAATGGACGGCCCATTGTGAACCCTCTGAACCAGGAAGTCGTCACATTGCGCGGCATCGCGCCGGGCGAATACGTGGTCAACGCACATTATTTTGAATCCAAGGAAGTGGCCAGCCAGGACCCGAAGGCAGGGCAGCCCGTGGAGGTCAACCTGTCAGTGGTCAAAGTCAATCCGCGCGCCGAGGTGGTCTTTTATGGGAAACACGTTCTGAGCGGCCGGGGCGAAGAGGCCACGCTGGCCCGCTTTACCATCCGCAGCGACGGCACCATCAACGACATCAACACCTTATCAAAACGTTTAGTGGGGAGCACTGTGAAATGAGTTTGGCCATCATCCTGGGTTTTGCGGCCCTTTTGTTCATCACGCTGGTCGCGTTGCTGTGGTCCCATTGGCCGGCCTGGCTCAAGGGGGTGTTGGTGCTCAGCGTGACGGGCCTGTATTTTTATGGGCACGATGCCATTCATTCCATCTGGGGCATTCCCAGCACCGACGCTTTGCCCGCCAAGTTTGTCATGATGGCGGCCGTGGTGCAGGAGCCCACCACCAAAACCCCTGGCGTTTTGTACCTGTGGGTCAGCCCTTTGACAGACAACGGGCCAGTGCTGGAGCCGCGCGCCTACAAACTTCCTTACTCGCGCAAATTGCACACGCAAATTGAGGAGGGCATCAAAAAAGGCCGCGATGGCGTGAGCCAGCTGGGCACGGCCGAGGCCAAAGCCGGTACGGGAAAAGGCTTGGGCATTTTGCGCCCCGGCAATGACGAGCAGGAGATCAAGATCCGCGATTTGCCCGCGCCGCAGTTGCCGGAGAAATGACATGAAACGCAGACCGGTTGGGGTTTTAATGATCATGCCCGCCTTGGCGCTTGTTGCTTCCGTTGGGGGCTGCGGCTCTGGCATTTCTGACAAATCTTTTTTCCCGATCGACCCAGGGCGCAGCTGGACTTACCGCGTCACCAAAACGCTGGATGAAGCGCTGGAGCCGGAGGTGGAGACGCTGACCCTGACCACGATGGGGAGCCAGACGCTGCAGAGCGGCCCCGCCATGCGGCGCCACACCGACACAGGTCTGGATTACTGGCTGCGCAGCGACGACACGGGCATCTACCGTGTCGCCAGCCGGGGTGTGCTGGAGGATCACCCTACTGCCGACAACCCGCCACGCTTCGTGCTGAAAAAACCCTATTCAGTGGGTACGCAATGGGAGGCAAGCACCGTGGCTTACGTGCTGCAACGCCGCAACGAAGTGCCCAAAGAAATCCGCTACACGCACAAGCCCGTGATGATGGTCTACCGGATTGACGCGCTGGATCAAAAAGTGGACACCGCTGCAGGCAAATTTGAAGGCTGTCTGCGTGTTGCGGGCGAAGCCAAGATCAAGCTCTATGTGGATGCCCAGTTTTCGTGGCGCGACATCCCGATGCTGACGACTGAGTGGTATTGCCCAGGCGCAGGCCTGGTGCGCACTGAGCGCATCGAAAAATCGCCCTCCAAATTCATGGTGGGCGGCAGCGTGACGCTGGATCTGATGCGCCTTCAATAAGTTTGAGTGTCGCAATCTGCGATTAGTTGGCTACACCTAGGGCTAACCCGGATTTTGTGCAATGTCTCGCGATTTATGCTAGGCATCGCCGGGGTTGGTCAAGGTCATCTTCCGGAAATGAGTCAAACAAATTTTTAACGCTCACGATAGGAGACGGTACATGAAAAACTTTTTAACGCCGGTGGTTTTTGGCCTGGCAGTGGGCCTTGCGTCCAGCGCCGGCGCTCAGAACTGGCCGGTTTATGGCGGCGATTCCGGCAACACCCGGTTCAGCGAATCCAAGCAGATCAACACCAGCAACGTCAACAAGCTCAAAGTGCAATGGGCTTTGCAACTGGGCTCCAACCGGTCGCAGGAGTCGACGCCAATTCTGGTTGGCGACACGCTGTTTGTGACGTCATCCTTCGGCCCTAAAAACACATTTGCGGTGAACGCCAAAACCGGCGATGTCAAGTGGAGCTACCAGCCCGACGTGCCCAAGGGCATCGAACAATACGCCTGTTGCGACGTCAACAGCCGCGGTGTGGCCTACAACGACGGCAAAATTTTTGTCGGCCGACTGGACGCACACGTGGTCGCGCTGGATTCCAAAAGCGGCAAGGAACTTTGGAAGACCCAGATTGTGGATTACACCCAGGGTGCGGTGATCACCTCACCGCCGACCCTGGTCAAGAACTTGGTCATCACCGGTTTTGGAGGCGGCGAATTTGGTGTCAAGGGCGCGATTGTGGCGCTTGATCAAACCACTGGCAAAGAGGTCTGGCGCACCTCAACTGTGCCTACAGGCAACGAACCTGGCGCTGACACCTGGAAGGGTGATTCGGGCAAGCTTGGCGGCGCAGTGGCCTGGCACATCGGTTCCTACGACCCCAAATTGAATCTAGTTTATTACGGCACCAGCAACCCAGCCCCTTGGTCAGCTTCAGTGCGCGGCAATGACAGCTCGGACATCGGCAAATTCAGCAATCTTTATTCGGCGTCCGTGCTGGCCCTGAATGCTGACACCGGCAAAATCACCTGGCACTACCAGTTCACACCGCATGACGCCTGGGACTATGACGGCGTCAATGAGCTGGTGTTTGCAGACCTGCCCGTTGATGGCAAAAAAACCCCGGTGCTGCTGCAGGCCAACCGTAACGGCTTCTTCTACGTGATCGACCGCGCCAACGGCAAGCTGGTCTCCGCCAAGCAATACATTGACGGCGTGAACTGGGCCACCGGCATCGACATGAAAACCGGCACGCCAATTGAGGCGGCAGACAACGCCAAACGTCCGCGCATGGGCAAGAAGGCCTCCGACATTTGCCCGAACTTGATTGGCGGCAAAAACTGGAACCCCATCAGCTACAGCAAACAAACCGGCCTGGTCTATATTCCAACCAACAACCTGTGCATGGACTTGGAAGGCATTCAGGCCGACTACAAACGCGGCGCATTCTTCCTTGGTGTGAACTTTGACCTCGGCAAAGTCGGCCCCGGCGGCCACATGGGTGGCGTCAAAGCCTGGGATCCAGTGGCTCAAAAACAGGTTTGGTTCAACAAGTTTGAACTGCCTCTGAGCGGTGGCATGTTGACGACTGCAAGCGGCCTTTTATTTCATGGTGACATGAAGGGCTGGTTCCATGGCCTCGATGCCAAAACCGGCAAAGAGTTGTGGAAGTTCAATACCGGCTCCGGCATTGGTGCCGCGCCCATGACTTACACACTGGACGGCAAACAATACGTGGCCATCGTGTCAGGCCGCACGCAGTCGATCCCAGCGTTTTTTGGCGCCTTGGGTGAGAAGATGGTTGCTGCCAGCCCTGAAGGCGGCACCTTGTACGTCTTTGCCCTGAATTGAAGCTAGGGCATTGAACCTTCACCCGCAAGCCACTGCGCCTTGAGGCGCAGGCTTGCGAAGGTGGTTCAGATTTTTCGCAAACCCGTGCCAACCATCACGGGTTTTTAGTTTGTAGCGGAGAGAATTCATGAAGATTCGTGGCTTATTGGCGCGCAGTTGCATCGCTGCATTTTTTATGGCGGCCTTTGCGCTGCCAGCACTTTCGGCCGAGCCGCTGCGGGTGTGCGCAGACCCCGACAATTTGCCATTCAGCAAATCCGAAGGCCCGGAGCGCGGCATTTATGTAGAACTCGCCGAGCTGGTGGCACAAAAACTCAATGCCACGCCGGTTCAATACCACTGGTGGTTGACCTTCAACCAGCGCAAAGCCCTGCGCTTGACGGCGGGCGAGTGCGACGCTGTATTTGCCTTGCCCACGGATGCCGATTACCGTGCCCGCGGCCTGCAAAAAACGGCTGCATTTATGGACGAGGGTTATGCGCTGGTCAGCGCCCCCGGTTTTGTGTTCAATGGCCTGGCTGACCTCAAAGGAAAACGCCTGGGTGTGCAATTCATGACCAACCCGCATATTCTTTTGTCGCAACGTGACGATCTGCCGTTTTCAACCTTCAAAACATCGGATGAAGTGTTCGCCGCTTTGGCCAATGGCGAGATAGACGCCGGTTTTTTATGGGGCCCGGTGGCCGGTTACGACAACCTGCGCCGCTTCAACAGCCAATGGAAAGTCACGCCGCTCAAGGGGCCGAATCTCACGGGCCAAGTGTCGGTCGCAGTGCTGCGCGACAAGCCTGATCTGGTCAAAGGCATCGACGCGGCTTTGCTGGCCTTGAAGCCTGAAATCGCGGCCCTGGCCGTCAAGTATGGCTTCCCGCAGGGCAATCCAGTCAGCTTGACGATCGTCGCCAAACTGGAGTCGCCAAAATCGGCAGGCACATTTGCCGTGCAAGTGCCTGCGGACATGATGGTGCGCACGCAAGCCGCAGCTTCAGATACTGCCGCACCGCCTGCCAAAACAGCCGTCAAACCCAAACCAAAGGCTGCGGCCAATGCCGCCAAATCTGGTCTGGCCTCGCAGGCGGCGGCCAGTCAGGAGGCTGCCGCAAAAGCCCCCGCCTTGAGCCCCACCGCCTTGCTTGGCCAGGTGCGCTTCAACGACCAATGCTCACACTGCCATGGCTCTGACGGCGCCAGCCCGATCCGCGAGCGTGACCTGCGGCGCCTGAAGATGCGTTACGATGCCAAGTGGCGTGACGTTGCACAAACTACCGTCAAAAATGGCCGCCCGGATTTGGGCATGCCAACCTGGAAAGACATTTTGAAAGAGCCCGAGATTGAGCAGCTTTTGAGCTTTTTGGAGACGGTGCAAAAATAGCGCGCACTCCCGCAAACGGGCAACCTGGAGCAAGCAAAATCGATATGTTGTCCGTCCAGAACAGCGGCAAGCGCTATGGCGATCGCTGGGCGTTGAGGGATCTGAGCTTTGAGCTGAAAGCCGGACAATTTTGCGCATTGCTCGGACCCAATGGGGCGGGTAAGTCCACACTTTTCCAACTATTAACCGGCCTGTTTGTCCCGGACCAGGGCCGCATCACCATCGACGAGATTGAGTTGCAGCGCCATCCAGCCCGCGCCTTGGCGCGCATTGGTGTGGTGTTTCAGCAGCAGGCGCTGGACCTTGATTTGACGGTGCGCCGAAATTTGAAATTTCACGCCGACTTGCACGGATTGGCGGGTGCAGTTGCCCACGAGCGCATCGCCAGTGATTGCGCCGTCCTGGGCATAAGCGCCGACCTGGACCGCCCGACGCGTGAGTTATCAGGCGGCACCAAACGCAAAGTGGAGCTGGTGCGCGCCCTGTTGCACCGCCCCGGTTTGTTGTTGATGGACGAAGCCACCGTGGGGCTCGATCCAAAATCCCGCAAGGATATTCTCGCTGCCGTACACGAGGACGTGCGCAGCCGGGGCACCTGCGTGTTGTGGGCCACCCATTGGGTCGAAGAAACTCTGGATGCCCACCGCATGCTGGTGTTGCACCAAGGGCAGTTGATTGCCGAAGGCAGCCCGGCCGACGTGACGCTATTACTTGGACAACCGACGCTGGAGGCCGGTTTTATCAGCCGCACGAGTCCCGCCGGCAGCAAACCCGCAAAGAAAGAACAAACACCATGATGGCCTGCAGACATTCCGCGGCAGTGTTCACCGCCGCACTTGTGTTGTCCATGGCGGCCCAGTCGCAATCCATGGCTTTGGTGTCAAGCGAGAAAGACAATGCCATCACCATCGTCAACCTCAAAGATCTGACAGTGCAAGGCGTGATAGCCACTTGCCGGCGCCCGCGCCACATGCAGCTCACGCCCGACCGCAAGCAACTTCTCGTGGCCTGCGGGGAAGACAATGCCGCCGACGTCATTGACCTGGCGCAGCGCAAATCAGCTGGCCGCATTCCGCTGGGCGACAACCCGGAGGCGTTTGACCTGTCGCCCGACGGCAAAATACTCTATGCCTCCAATGAAGACGAAGGCGAGCTGGCCTTTGTCGATGTGGCCACCAAGAAAGTCGTGGCAGAAGTCAAAGTGGGCAAAGAGCCAGAAGGCGTCAAGGTGTCTGCCGACGGCAAAACGGTGTATGTCACTTCAGAAGTGGCCAGCATGGTGCATGTGATTGATGCCAGCAGCCGCAAAATCCTGAAGAACATCCAGGTTGGCAAACGCCCAAGGCGCATGGCGCTGACCCCGGACGGCACCGAGTTGTGGGTGACCAATGAACTCGGCGCGAGCGTCAGCATCATCTCGACCCAGAGCTTGAAGGTTATTGGCAGCGTGAAATTCGCCGTCAAAGGCGCACGCGCCAGCGACATAACCCCAGTCGGCATCACGATGAGCCGCGACGGAAAACGCGCCTTTGTCGCGTTGGGCCGGGTCAACCATGTGGCCTTCGTCGACGTGGCGAAACGCGAGGTAACGGCCCAGGTGTTGGCGGGCAAACGGGCCTGGAACGTCGCGCTGAACAAGGACGAGTCGCAGCTTTTTGTCGTCAATGGCCTCTCGGACGACTTGACGGTAATTGATGTGGCCGATGCCAAAGCAATCAAGTCTGTGCCGGTAGGGCGCGTGCCCTATGCCGTGGTCTTGATCGATTGATCCCCAGTGTGTTGGCCACCATGAGTCTACGCAAGTTGGGTCGCGGCACTGCCACGATTTTGGGGCTGCTCTGGTGTTGCGCAGCAGCCAAGGCCGCGCCCTGGAATGTCACCTTGATCGAACAGGCCAACAACCCACAATTGGAACGCAACCGCCTGGAACGCGCCTACTTGGGGCATCCGGGGGGTGCGGCCGCCGACGGCGTTGGCGTGGCACTGGACGAGTCGCAATTTGAACTGGAGTCCGCCAAGCAAGCCATCAGCCTCAAAACTGAACCCGTCGCCAATTTGGAGGCGGCCCGCGCCGCCGCGCAAAAAGCCGAGAAGGCTGGCTCGCCCATACTGTTGCTCAACCTGCCCGCCGCCTGGACGGCTGCCGTCTCCGCCTCGGTCAAGCTGCCGGTGCTCAACCTTGGCGCCAGCGCGGACAGCCTGCGCGAAGCAGACTGCCTGCCCAACCTGTACCACCTGCTGCCCAGCGAGCGCATGCGCGCCGATGCTCTGGCCCAAGCCTTGATGGCCCGCAAATGGACGCAAGTGCTGCTGCTGACTGGCCCCCTGCCTGAAGACGCAGAACGAAGCAAGGTGGCACAAGCGGCCATAAAACGTTACGGATTGAAGCTGGTGGCGGCCAAAGCCTTCAAACTCTCGGCCGACCCGCGCGAGCGATCGCTGGCCAACCTCAGCCTGCTCACGGCCAACCTCAGTTATGACGCAGTCTGGGTGGTCGACAGTGATGGTGAATTCGCCCGGAGTCTGCCCTACAACACCGCGCAGGCACGCCTCGTGGTGGGCGACGCTGGCCTGGTCGCGCTGGCCTGGTCGGCCCGGTTTGACCGCTTTGGCGCGCCGCAAGTCAGCCGCCGGTTTGCGAAGGCTGCCAAACGTGCCATGACCGACCACGACTGGGCTGCGTATCTGGCAGGCAAGGCCATGATTCTGGCCGCCAGCGAAGCTCCCAAGGGCGACGCGCCTTCGGTCGCCAAAGCCCTTGCCAGCGCCAATCTGGACGGCTCCAAAGGGGTGACCCTGCAATTTCGGCCTTGGGATCGGCAATTGCGCCAGCCGTTATTGCTGACCGATGGCCAGGGCGTGATTGCCACCATGCCGCTGGAGGGCGTGCTGCACCCCAAAAACGCCCTGGACACCCTGGGCGCAGACGAGCCTGAGAAGCTCTGCAAACCCAGGCCATGACGCAAACAGGAGGATCCAATTGTTGAACCTTGCCATGTATGACCGTTGACGTACGCCCCGGCCACCAGATGCAGGCGCTCAAAGCCATCGTCTTGCGTGAGCTGTACAAGTTCTCGCGCCAATACGGCCGGCTGGCGTCCGCGCTGGTGCGGCCTCTGTTGTGGCTGGCCGTTTTTGCGGCTGGCTTCAGGAGCGTCTTTGGTGTGGCGATTGTGGAGCCGTATGAAACTTATATTTCCTACGACGTTTACATCGTGCCGGGCTTGATGGGCATGGTGCTGCTGTTCAACGGCATGCAGTCCTCGCTGGCCATGGTGTACGACCGCGAGATGGGCCTGATGCGCCTTCTCCTGACCGCCCCCCTGCCGCGCTGGTGGGTGCTGGCGTGCAAGCTGCTGGCCACCACGGTGTTGTCCCTGTTGCAAGCCCTGGCATTTGTCATCGTCGCAGCGCTGCTGGGCACCAGCCTGCCTTGGCTTGGCACCCACACCTGGCACATTCTGCTGGCCAGCGCGTCAGCCGCGTTGATGCTGGGGGCCTTGGGCCTGCTGATGAGCGTGCACATCAAACAGCTAGAGAACTTTGCGGGCACCATGAATTTTGTGATTTTCCCCATGTACTTCATGTCCACCGCCCTGTACCCCCTATGGAAGCTGGAAGAGTCCGGTGCCAATTGGGTCTACCAGATTGCCCGTTTCAACCCGTTCACACACGCGGTGGAGTGGATGCGTTTCGCCATTTACGACAAAGACCCCGGCCTGTCGCCGTGGATTGTGCTGGGCACTTTTGCCGTCTGTTTTGCCCTGGCCTGCTGGGGTTATGACCCGCAACGCGGCTTTGGGCAACTGGCCAAACGGGGTGGCCCGCCATGAGCGTCGGTAGGAGTCAGAAAAGTGCCACCGGCAGGCCAAGTGGTCAATCAGCGCAAGGCACCTTAACGCGCCGACAGGTCATGGGCGCAATCGCCGGCATGGGCGCAGGCATTTCCCTGCGCCCGGCCCTGGCGCAGGGCAACTTCCCCACGCGGCCCATCTCGCTGATCGTGCCCTGGTCGGCAGGCGGCGCGACCGACGTCACCCTGCGTCTGCTGGCTGAACTGGCCGGCAAACAATTGGGCCAACGCGTGGTGATAGAGAACCGCCCCGGCGCAGGCGGCACCCTGGGCATGCCCTTGATGCAGCAGGCCGCGCCCGACGGCTACACCCTGTCGCAGTTGCCACAGCCGGCCTTGCGCACGCCCCATGTGCAAAAAGTCAACTGGGACCCGATCCGCGACACCACGCCCATCATCCAGATCAGCGGCGTGACGTTTGGCGTGGTGGTGCCTAGCGGCAGCCCCTTCCTTAGCTTCGACGACCTGCTGAAGTTTGCTGCCGCCAAACCCGACACGCTGACGATCTCCACCAACGGGCTGGGCACCACGCCCCACATCGTGCTGGACGAAATCTTCGGCGCCCGCAAACTCAGCTACATCCACGTCCCCTACAAAGGCACGGCCGAACAAATGCTGGCCGTCGCCTCGGGGCAATTGATGGCGGGCGTCAACTCCAATGGTTTTGCGCCCTACGTGGACAGCGGCCGCCTGCGCCTGCTGGCCACCTTCAGCGACCGGCGCAGCCCGCGCTGGGCGGCCGCGCCCACCCTCAAAGAACTCGGCTTTGGCATTGTCGCCATGTCGCCGTATGGCCTGGTCGGGCCGCGCGGCATAGACCCGCAGGTCGTCACGATTCTGCATGACGCCTTCAAACAAGCCCTGTTTGACCCAGCACATGTGGCGGAGCTGGCCAAATACGAGCAGGAGCCGAACTACCTTGATTCACGGGATTACGCTGCCGCGCTGCGCGACGGGTTTGCAGCAGAGAAACGCAATGTTGAGCGCTTGAGGCTGGGGCGCGCCCCTTAATCGGATATTTTGTCTTTTTAAATGCGTTTATTATATATTTTAATAAATAAATGTCTATTTAATAATCAAATAATACCCATTTATAATAGCTAACTATTCATCACCCAAAGGAACTATAGGCAGTTTATATTTCTTCACTCGAAAAAATTTTGTTACTGGCCACCCAACGCCCATTTTTTGCCACGGCCAACACGTCCACCTGCCACAGCCGGGCCAGCTGCAGCGCGTCATCCAGACCGCCCATGAACATCACCTTGGTCAGCGCATCGGCCAGCGCGCAACGGCTGGCCAGCACCGTGACGCTGGCGAGCTGGCGCGGTGAATACCCGGTCTTCGGGTTAAAAATATGGTGGTGCAAATCGCTGTCACCAAAGCGGTAGTCGGCATCACTTGACGTCGCGACGGCCCGGCCATCGGTCTTGAGCCGCGCGATAAGCTTCACGTCGCCAAAGGGCGGGGGGCCACCAGATTGCGCCCGTGCGGCATTTGAATTTTGGCGTGGCTTGCCGCCGGGCAATTCACCGGAATAGCCGCGTGGATTGGCCACACCCAGCTGCCAGGGGCCGCCCTGTGGGCTATTGCCCAGCATGGCGTATTCGCCAGTGTCTAGCAAGGCGTGTTCGACGCCGTGTTGGCACAAGGCGGCACGCGCTTGGTCACCTGCAAAACCCTGGGCAATGCCGTTGAGCGTGATGCTCATGCCAGCCTGCTTGAAACTGATTTTGTCAGCGCTCACCTTCAGTTTTTGCCAACCCACCAAAGACTTGGCTTGGTCGACTTGGGCGGGCGTGGGGAGTTGAGCGCTTTTTTGGGCAGTTTGCCAGACCGCCCAATACGGCTGAACCGTGACGTCAAAGGCCCCCTTGCTTTTGGCCGACACCTGCGCACTCAACTGCAAAACCTTGACCAAGTCCGGATGCGGCTGGTGCAGCTCGCCGTCGCGGTTGAGGCGGCTGACCTGGCTGTCGGCGTCAAACAGGCTCATGGTGCGCTGCACCTGCAGGATGGCTGCCACGGCTGCGTCCAGGCCGGCGTCGGCCATTTTGGCTTGGCGGTGCCCGGCCTGCAGGTGCAGGTGGGTGCCCAGGGCCTGCAAGTGGCGCTCGCGCCAGTGCAAGGTGGCTGGCAAGGCTGGGGCCAGGCTGGCCCTTGCCGCGGAATGTGCGCCCGCCAACAGCGCGCCCGCACCCAGGCTCCAATGCAGCCATTGGCGCCGGGATGGGTCAGGCAAAGGCCAAACCGGTTTAAGCTGGCGACTAAGCATGGTCAGTTTGTGCAAGGATGGGAATGACACGGGGCGGCGCAGCGTGCTTCTCGCCCGCTTTACGCTCGCGGATCAGCGGCAGGCAGCGCTGGTCGTCCTGGTAGTCGCTAACACAGTCCAGGCACTGGAAACATTCGTCGTAATCGACCTTGCCCGAGGGTTCAATCGCCTGGTAGCTGCAGCCATGGCGGCAGGTCTGGCAGGGCGTGCCACATTCAGCGCGGCGCGGAATCCAGTTCAAAAACCGCAACTTGCCCAGGATCACCAGGGCCGCGCCCAGTGGGCAGATGTAGCGGCAATAACCGCGAAAGACCAGCACGCTCAAACCCAGGCAGGCGACGGCCCACACGACGTATGGCCATTCGCGCTGGAAGCCCATGCTGATCGAGGTTTTGAAAGGTTCAATTTCAACCAGGGTGTCGGTCATTGGGCTGGCCATGGCGACCGACGCCGCCAGCAAAACCAGCACCCCGTATTTAACGCATTTCAAGGCAGCGTCCACACGCCGGTGAAACTGCCGGGGCTTGATGCGCAGCCATTGGGCCAGCAGGCTGAGCAACTCCTGAAACGCGCCAAACGGGCACAACCAGCCGCAAAACGTGCCCCGGCCCCAGGCCACAAGCGAGGCCCCTACAAACGCCCACAACACGATCGCCATCGGGTCGGACAGCAAGAACTCTGCGCTGCGTCCGTCCATCAGGGCGCTGGCCAGCGCTGTGAGGTTCACGATGGTCAATTGCCCCTGCGCAGCCCAGCCCACAAAACCCAGGGTAAATGCCAAATAAATGACCCGGTAAACCGCCAGGCGTTTCGCCGTGGCTGCAAGCCACTTTTGGCCTGCCAAAGCCGCCGCCAACACGGCCAAACCCAAACACAAAATCACCAGATCGAGCCAGCGCTGCTGCCAAATTCGCCACCAGGCCGGGATTTCTCGCACGACCTGCCATTTGGCCAAATCCGGGATTTTGAGCTCATGGCGCCACTGGCTTTCGGGCCGACCCGATGCGCCTTGCCCTGGCGGCGTACCGGCCCGCGCCAGGTTCAGCTCCAGGGTTATAGGCAGGGCCAGGTCGAACGCGCCGCCAGGTGCGGTGGCAAAGAGTCGAAAGGTGGCATTGCTGCCCACACCCGAGCGTTGTCCGCTCAGCCGCAATCCCTGGGTGTAGGGCAAGGCCGTCATCTCAAACTGCCGCTCGCCCTGCACCACCACCAGCCGCGCAGAACGGCCGGCCGGCGTGTCGTGGCTGCCAACCACGCTGTAACGGCTGCTGTCCAGCACGCCGACCAGGCCGACGCCCGCTTCGCGCAAAGCCCGCACCTCGCGCCAGCCGCCGGCATCAAGCAAATTGCGGCCCACTTGAGGCAGGCCCGGCAGCAGCCACATCATGTCGAGTGCCAGGCCATTGGGTTGCAAGCGACCTTCTGCGTCCTGGCCTTCTGCGGGCGTGCCGTTGAAACGCGCCTGTACCTCACGGTTGGTTTTGCCAAACGGCTGCACCAGTTTGGCCGCGACCAGCTGGTTGAAACCCATGCGCTCGTAGCGGTCGTCCGGGCCTTTGGCTTGGGTGCCCTGGGCTTTGGCGCCAGGGTCATCCAGCCGGGCATACGCCACCTGGGCGGCCGCCTCCATAATGGTTCGGTCTATCGCGGTGGCCGACACTGTGCCAGCCGTCACGCCATGCAGGGTGGCCTTCTGGTCGTCCACCTCGCGTTTGGCCTTTGGCGTGAGCACCTGAACCTGGTGCTGCACCGTGAGATCAATGTACTGCTCGGCAAAGCCGGCCAGCAAGGCGTTGCGTGATTTTTCTTGGAAAATCGGCTCGTTGTGGCTGAGCAGGCGCACGTCAAGGTACTTGCCTGCTTTGTTCATCACCACCAGGATGTTGATGGGCTTGCCGCCGTAACCCGCCACGGGTTCAATGTCGATGGTCTCGAACACGTAGGCATGCAAGGCGTTGTAACCTTCGGCCGTCTGGCCCCGGTGGTAGACCGGCCAGACGGGCAAGGCCGACAGCTTTTCACCCACGGTGTAGGAATCGCCAAAACCTTGCTGCAACTGGGCTTTGCTGAAGGTGCCGGCCAGCGCAGGCGCAAAAATCCCAGCCGCCAGCAGCAGCAAAGTCCCAAGCAGGCGGCGAAGCAGGGCAGTCAAAAAGGGCGGTCTCATCGTCTTCAAACATTCTGACAGCCGCCCGCGCAGATGCGTCTTCCAGAGTGTTCAGACTTGCGACTTTAAGGCGCCGTGACGGCTAGGACTAACCCTTGGCATGGCCCTGGCTAGATCTTGGCTAGATCTTGGCTATATCTTGGCTAGATCTTGGCTATTGATCCGGCCCGTTGAAATCTTAAATTCTGTTCAGGCTGAGCTTGTCAAAGCCCTTCGACAAGCTCAGCGCGAACGGTTCAAACATCACGGGGCGGGATCAATAGGCCTTGGCTGGACGACCACCAAAAATCGCCGTGCCCACCCGCACCATGGTGCTGCCACAGGCAATTGCTGCCTCCAGGTCTGCCGTCATGCCCATGGACAGGGTATCGAAATTCACCGACTCGGCGGCAAAATCGCCTGCAAGCGACTTTAGACGATCAAACAGGGCGCATGTTCCCGTCAATGCTGCATAGTTAGCTATTGAATTTGCAGCAGGCTCGGGAATGCACATCAGGCCACGAAGTTGCAGGCGGGGCAATTGCGAGACGGCTTGCGCCAAGGCCAAAGCATCGTGTGGCGGCAGGCCCGATTTGTTGGCGCCGCCGTCCACATTGACCTGGATCAGCACCTGCAAGGGCGGCAAACCGGCCGGCCGCTGCTCGCTCAGACGCTCTGCAATTTTGAGCCGGTCCAGCGTGTGGATCCAGTCAAAGTGTTCAGCCACCAGACGGGTCTTGTTGCTTTGCACCGGGCCGACGCAATGCCAGGTGATGGGCAAGGTGCGCAAGGCCTGGATTTTGCCCACCGCTTCCTGGATGTAATTTTCGCCAAAAGCAGTTTGCCCCGCCTCGAACGCAGCTTGCACGGCATCGGCCGCCATGGTCTTGGACACCGCCAGCAACTGCACAGCGTCCGCCCTGCGGCCTGCCGCTTCGCAGGCTGCGCGGATGCGCCCGCGAACCTGCTGGAGATTGTCTGAAATGATGGTCATAATTGCGGAAGGAAACGCAGATCAATTCCTGAAGAATATCATTGCAGAGGACTCCCGTGGACATTACCCAATTACTCGCGTTCAGCGTCAAAAACAAAGCCTCTGACTTGCATTTGTCGGCCGGGCTGCCGCCAATGATCCGGGTGCATGGCGACGTGCGGCGCATCAACGTCGAGGCGCTGGATCACAAGGCGGTTCACGCCATGGTGTACGACATCATGAACGACACCCAGCGCAAAAACTACGAGGAGTTTTTAGAGATCGACTTTTCGTTCGAGATTGAGGGCCTGGCGCGTTTTCGCGTCAACGCGTTCAACCATGAGCGTGGTGCGGGCGCGGTGTTCCGAACCATCCCGAGCAAAATCCTGTCGCTAGAGCAGCTCAACGCACCCAAGATTTTTGGTGACCTGGCCCTGAAGCCGCGCGGCATGGTGTTGGTGACCGGGCCCACCGGGTCGGGCAAATCCACCACGCTGGCGGCGATGGTCAACTTTTTGAACGAAACCGAGTTCGGCCACATCCTCACGGTGGAAGACCCGATTGAATTTGTGCATGAGTCCAAAAAATGCCTGGTTAACCAGCGCGAAGTGGGGCCGCACACCCTGAGTTTTGCCGCCGCTTTGAAGTCAGCTTTGCGTGAAGACCCGGACTGCATTCTGGTGGGCGAGATGCGCGACCTGGAGACCATCCGCCTGGCGATGACGGCCGCTGAAACCGGCCACCTGGTGTTTGGCACCTTACACACCTCCAGCGCCGCCAAAACCATCGACCGGATCATCGACGTGTTCCCGGCGGACGAGAAAGAAATGGTGCGCGCGATGTTGTCCGAGTCGCTGCAAGCCGTGATCTCGCAGACCCTGTGCAAAACCAAGGATGGTTCGGGCCGGGTGGCGGCGCATGAAATCATGCTGGGCACCAGTGCCATCCGCAACCTGATCCGCGAGGCCAAAGTGGCGCAGATGTATTCGAGCATCCAGACTGGCAACAGTGTGGGCATGCAAACTTTGGACCAGAACTTGACGGATCTCGTGAAGCGCAACATCATCAGCCCCGCAGAAGCCCGCAGCAAAGCCAAGATCCCGGAAAACTTTCCGGGGTGAAAGCGCCGTCAGTTTGATATCCACCCAGCAGGAGGCAATATGACCAATGCGACTGACCACGATGGCGATGACTCCCGGGTGATGGACAGCCAGTCCGGCGCCGAGTCGGTGCTGTTTGCCACCGCTTTTGCAGGCCTGGGCGTCGACCATTCATTGCTGATCCCCTGGGAAGCGCGCGCCAACGAGGTGGGCGCCAGGCGCCTGAGCGGCAGCCGGGGCGTCGAGATGATGAAGACGCTCTGGGCGAAGGACAAGTCCATGAACACGTTACAGCAAGAGTCGATTGGCACTTTGACCCGGTTTTTTGAGTTTGCCGCCGTCGCCGCCGACCGCGACGTCATCCGCCAGGACGAATACGGCAACTTCATGGTGGTCTTGCTCAGCGGCGCAATTGCGGTGGACCGCGTGCAGCCCTGGGGTGAGCGTCTGCGTCTGGCAGAAACCCGACCAGGTGAGATTTTGGGCGAAATGTCGCTGTTGGACAGTGGCATCCGGTTTTCCAGCTGCACCACCATCACGCCCTGCGAAGTGGCGGTGCTGAGCGCCCAGGGCATGGACGAGATGATGAATGTCGACCCCAAACTCGCGGCCAGCCTGATTGCACTGCTGGCGCGCAAGCTGTCGATCCGCCTGCGTATGGTCAGCGCCCGGCTTAGCGACATGAAGCCTGGCGACGCGAAGCCCCGCGACTCAAAATAAAACCCCTGACTTCATGCTTTTTAGGGCGCAAAACACCCCAAAACATGAAAGTTTGTTCTTTCACGTTGAGGTAATGCATCATGGAACGCGACCAGGCCACTAAATTCATTAACGACCTGCTCAAGTTGATGGTCAGCAGGAACGGCAGCGACCTGTTCATCACGGGCGACTTTCCGCCCGCGATCAAGGTCGATGGCAAGGTCACCAAAGTCTCGCCCCAGCCTTTGAATGCGGGACACACGATGGCGCTGGCTCGCTCGGTGATGAATGACAAACAGGTGTCCGAGTTCGAGCGAACCAAAGAATGCAATTTCGCCATATCGCCGCCAGGCGTGGGCCGGTTTCGCGTCAATGCCTTCATTCAGCAGGGCAAAGTTGGCATGGTGATGCGGGTGATCCCGGCGATTTTGCCGACCATTGACGGCCTGGGCGTGCCCCAGGTGCTCAAGGAAGTGGCCCAGTCAAAACGCGGCCTGTGCATCATGGTGGGAGCCACCGGCTCGGGCAAATCGACCACGCTGGCGGCCATGGTGGACTGGCGCAATGAAAACTCCTATGGCCACATCATCACCATTGAAGACCCGGTGGAGTTCGTCCATATGCATAAAAACTGCGTGGTCACGCAGCGCGAAGTGGGCTTGGACACCGACAGTTGGGAAGCCGCCCTGAAAAACACCCTGCGCCAGGCGCCGGACGTGATTTTGATGGGCGAAATCCGGGATCGGGAAACCATGGAGCACGCCGTGGCCTTTGCTGAAACCGGCCACTTGTGCATGGCCACATTGCATGCCAACAGCGCCAACCAAGCGCTGGATCGCATCATCAATTTTTTCCCGGAAGAGCGCCGCGCCCAGTTGCTGATGGATTTGTCGCTGAATTTAAAAGCGCTGATTTCACAGCGCTTGATTCCCAAACAGGACGGAAAGGGCCGCTCTGCCGCCGTCGAGATTTTGCTCAACACGCCCTTGATTTCAGACTTGATCTTCAAGGGTGAGGTCTCCGAAATCAAGGAAGTCATGAAGAAAAGCCGCAATCTGGGCATGCAGACTTTTGACCAGGCCCTTTTTGACGCCTACGAAAACAACATCATCAGTTACGAAGATGCCTTGCGCAACGCCGACTCGCTGAATGACCTGCGCTTGCAGATCAAGCTCAACAGCCTGCGGGGCAAGTCGCATGATTTGAGTGCAGGCACCGAGAACTTCGCCATCGTTTAATGAACGGTCATTGAAATGTCCAGCATCAACCTCAAAACATACGAAACCACACCCTCGCGCCATGTTGCTTTTTTGGGACTCGGGGTGATGGGTTATCCCATGGCCGGGCACCTGGCAAAAGCCGGGCACTCGGTCACGGTGTACAACCGGACCGCCGCAAAATCAGTCGCGTGGTGCAACGAGTTCACCGAGACGGGCGTGCAAAAACATGCCCCCACACCGCGTGCTGCGGTGGCCGATGCCGACATCGTGTTTTGCTGCGTTGGCAATGATGACGACTTGCGCAGTGTGGTGCTGGGCGATGCTTTGGGCAGCGGTGCCAGAGGCACTGAAGGCGCTTTTGCCGGCATGAGACCCGGTGCGGTTTTTGTCGACCACACCACAGCCTCGGCCGACGTTGCGCGGGAGTTGTCGATGGTGGCGCACGCAGCCGGTTTCCAGTTCATTGATGCACCAGTGTCCGGCGGCCAGGGCGGCGCGCAAAACGGCCTGTTGACGGTGATGTGTGGCGGCGATGCAGCCGCGTTTGAGGCCGTCAAACCCACGGCAATGGCCTTTTCACGCGCCTTCGCTTTGCTGGGTGCCAGTGGCGCGGGTCAACTTGCCAAAATGGTGAACCAGATTTGCATTGCCGGATTGGTGCAGGGCTTGAGCGAAGCCATTGCCTTCGGCCAAAAAGCGGGACTCGACATGAACCAGGTGCTGGACGTGATCGGCAAAGGTGCCGCGCAAAGCTGGCAAATGGACAACCGTGGCAAAACCATGGTGGCCGACAAGTTCGACTTTGGTTTTGCCGTCGACTGGATGCGCAAAGACCTCGGGCTGGTGCTCGAAGAGGCCAAACGCAACGGGTCTCGTTTGCCCGTGACGGCGCTGGTTGACCAGTTTTACGGCGACGTGCAGCAATTGGGCGGCAGGCGCTGGGACACGTCGAGCCTGATCAAGCGCCTGCGCTAGGCGTCGGCGGCCAAGATCACGTCGAGGCCGCGCTGGCGGTTTCAGTACTTGGGCGGTTCGGGGGCTTGTGATGATGGTAGCGGCAACATGCGCTTGAGTTCGTCCTCGCTGATGATCTCCAGCACCCGCACCAGGCGTTGGACACCAACCACTGCGCGCGCGATTTCAGTGGCCCGGTCACCTTCACGTTGCGATACCCGGCCCAACAGGTAGGTCGTGCCACGCTCGGTGACCACTTTGAAAGCATTCGCGTACAGGTCTTTGGCATCGACCAGGGCGGCCTTGACTTTGCCTGTGACCAGCGAATCGGATGACCGGTTGGACAGCGTAGCGTTGCCCAGCACACCCAATTCATTCACGATGGATTTGACGTTTTCAACTTTGGCGACGGTTTGCTCGACCAATTGTTTGTCCTGTGCGGAGGGCACCTCACCCGTCAACAGCACCTGGCGGTTGTAACTGTTGAGGTTGACGTGGGCGCGGTCGCCCACGACTTCGCGCACCCGGCTGTTGCCGCGCAGTTCAATGCCTTCGTCTTCCAGTTGCGTGCCCGAAGTGCGCCGGTCTGTCGCAATCAGACCACCGCCGATGGCCGCGCCGCCGATCATCAAAGGAATCAACGGCACACAGGCGCTTAGGACACCCCCGATGGCGACTGCCATGGCCACCTTTGACAGGGTATGCGCCAGCCAGGGGCGGGACGGCTGACGTGTTTTCAAAGGCTGTGTCATGTCGGGGTTTCCAGTTCGCCAAGTAATTGGTTGTCGACCGCGTCGCAGATGCAGTGCAAGGCCAAAATATGCACTTCCTGCACGCGAGCAGTGCGCTCGTGTGGCACGCAAATGTGGACGTCGGTGTCGCGCAGGGCCTGGTTCATTTTGCCGCCGCCGCGCCCGCTCAATGCCACCACCGTCATTTCACGTTCGTGCGCGGCCTCGACGGCCGCCAGCACATTGGCCGAATTGCCGCTGGTCGAGATCGCCAGCAAGACGTCTCCGGCAGACCCAAGGGCGCGTACCTGACGGGCGTAGATGATGTCAAACCCGTAATCGTTGCCCAGGGCGGTGAGGATTGAACTGTCGGTCGTCAGGGCAATCGCCGCCAGCTCCGGCCGCTCGCGTTCATAACGCCCGATGAATTCGGCCGCGAAATGTTGCGCATCCGATGCCGAACCGCCGTTGCCGCAGGCCAGCACCTTGCCCCCGCTGGTGACGCAGGTCAAGATGGCTTGAACCGCCGCCGCAATCGGCTTGCTCAAAATTTGGGCCGACTGGTATTTCAGGTCGGCGCTGTCGATAAAGTGTTGTTGAATCCGTTGTTCCAGCATGGGGCGATGATAACTGCGCCCGGCCAGGCCACGGGCACCAACGCGGCCGTTCACTTGAAAGTCAGCTGGCGTCAAAAGCACCTTTGAGCCAGGCCAGCCCGTCAGGCCCCAGGCTCACCACATCAAAGCGGCACGGCGGCGGATCCCGCAGGCGTAACAGGTAGTAACGTGCTGCAAAAACGATTCGCCGTTGCTTGGCAAAGCTGACGCTGCCTGCCGCGCCGCCGTGTGTGTTTGTGGCACGTCGCCGCACCTCGACAAACACGGTCGTGCCGTCTGGCTCCCGCATGATCAAATCTATTTCACCGCCACCCCGTCCAGGCGTTCGATAATTGCGCTCCAGCAGCGTGAGGCCCAAGGACTGCAAATGGCGAAGCGCAAGCTCTTCAGCCGCATCGCCCGCCTGCTTGGTGGTCTGTTGTGGATCCTGCCTGGTGTTGCGGGGCGCAGATGGGCCCGGCGCCGCGCCTGCCACGGGGCTGGCGCTTTTGCCGACATTTTTGCTGGTTGCACCCGTTTTGGAGAACATCGTGAGTTTTGAAAAGGCCTACGTCGGCGCGCTCGTTGCGGCTCATGACGCGGCATCAGGTCAACATTATCCGCAAGGCGCGTTGTATGTAGCCGCAACGCCAATCGGCAACCTGGCCGACATCAGCCTGCGTGCGCTGCACGTGTTGGCGCTGGCCGACACCGTGGCCTGTGAAGACACGCGTCACACTCAATCGCTACTGCGCGCCTTTGGCATTGATAAAACCGGCCATCAACTTCTGGCGCTGCACCAGCACAACGAGCTGGAGGGCGCGATCAGCGTGGTCGAGCGCCTGCGTCTGGGCCAGCGTGTGGCCTATGTGAGTGACGCGGGCACGCCCGGCATCAGCGACCCTGGCGCGCGGCTTGCCGCTGCCTGCCACCAACAGGGGCTGCGCGTCATTCCCTTGCCCGGTGCCAGCAGCGTGACGGCTTTGCTCAGTGTGGCCGGCGTCATATCAGGCCAGCCCGAGGCCAGTGGATTCCTGTTTGCGGGCTTCTTGCCAAGCAAGGCCAGCGAGCGCTCATTGGCCGTTGCGTCCTGGGCCGCGCAAACGCGTTGCGTGGTGGTGCTGGAAGCGCCGCACCGCATTGAATCGGCCGCACTGGCATTGGCCCAGTTGGGCCGCCGCCGCATCACGATTGGGCGGGAACTGACCAAACAGTTTGAGGAGATAGCCAGCATGGACGCCGTCAATTTCCCGGCCTGGCTGCAAGCCGACGCGAATCGTCTGCGCGGAGAATTCACACTTGTGATTCATCCAGCCGCCGTGGTCGCCGCTGCGGCGCAGGACTTGCGCGTGCTCAAGCTGCTGCTGGCTGAACTGCCTTTGAAGACTGCCGTGCGGCTTGCAGCAGACATCACGGGGGAGCCAAAAAATGCCCTCTACGACGCGGCGCTGGCGCTGAAAAATTCAAGCGCCGCGTAGCCACACGGATTTGTTCAGCGTTTCCCGGGGGCTTGATGCCGGCGCTCAGCCCACTTTGAAAAGATTCACGCTTTATTCTGCCTTGATGCCGGCCTGCTTGATCATGGCCGTCCAGTTGACCAGCTGATCGGCCAAATATTTGCCAAACTCGTCGGGGGTTTTGGTCGGCCAGATTTCAAACCCAATGCCCGCCAGCCGCTCCTGCACTTCCTTGTCGCCCAGGATCGTCTGCAACTCGGCGTTAATGCGCTCGACGATGGGGCGCGGCAGCCCCGCAGGCCCCATGATGCCGTTCCACGAGGTCATGTCAAAACCCTGCACGGTTTGCCCGACGGGCAACACGCCAGGCAACAAGGCGGAGGCATGGGCGGTGGTCACGCCGACCGCCCGGATTTTTTCGCTTTTGAGCATGGCCAGGCCGGAACCGAAGTCAATCGGATAGACCTGGATCTGCCCGCCAATCAAATCCGTCAGCGCCTGCGAGCTGGCTTTGTAGGGAATGCCTACGATGTCCACCCCGGTTAGGCGTTTGATGGTTTCCATCGCCACCAGCGAGGTGCTGTTGGGCGTGCCGTAAGACAACTTGCCCGGATTCGCCCGCGCATAGTCGATCAGCTCCTTGATGTTTTTGACCGGCAGCAAAGGCGTGACGGCGATGGCAAAAGGCAGCTCGCCGACCCGCGCAATCGGCGTGAAATCTTTGAGCGGGTCGTAGCGCAATTTCTGAAACAGACTCGGATTGGACGAATGCGCGGTGTTGGTGCTCATGAACAGGGTATAGCCGTCTGGCTTGGCTTTGGCGACGTATTCGGCCGCAATTTGGGCACTGGCGCCGGGCCGTGGGTCGACCAACACGGGTTGTTTGAGGCGCTCGGACAACTTTTGCGCGACGGTGCGGGCCACGGAATCTGTGCCGCTGCCTGCTGCAAATGGAATCACCAGTGTGATCGGGCTGGACGGCCAAGTTTGGGCCAGGGCCACACCCGCCAGTTGCAAACCCAGGGCCAGGCCCAATCTGAATCCCAACGTACCGCGTCCAACAACTTTCATGCAATGTCTCCAAATAATAGGGGGAAGGGATGTCGCGCGCTGGGCCAGCCTGGCTGTACAGCTTGCAGCGTTGAATCTAGCGTATTCTGCTTTCAAAGTCGATGTAGAAACAAAATAAGGCAAATGTTCCCGTCAAATATACATATGTAGCTAGCCATTTAATAGCTACCGTCAACTCGCCTGGCGCCGGCTATTGCAAAAATCCGATGCCCCGACTCTCGCGCACTTCGGGTTTGATGCGGTGCTCCATGTCGAGTTGCTCCAGAAATTCCAGTGGCTCCAGGGTGGCATCCAAAATCAAGGCCTGACGTTTCACGGCGGCAAAATCACCCGGCGTGAGCTGCTCCAAGCATGCCAGCTTTTGCCGGACGTCAGCGCTCAGGCGCGACGCATCGCCTGCTAGCGCTTCCACTACAAACATCTTTTCGCGCTGTTCGCGCGTCAAGGGTTTGAATCTGATTTTGAATGTGAACCGTCGTAACGCCGCCTGGTCGAGGCGATCCAACAAATTGGTGGTGCAGATGAAGATGCCGTTGAAGCGCTCCATGCATTGCAGCATCTCATTGACCTCGGTCACCTCATAAGTGCGTTGCGCGCCCCGGCGGTCCTGTAAAAAACTGTCGGCTTCGTCCAGCAGCAACACGCCTTTTTCAACCTCGGCCTCGCGGAACATGGTCGCCATCTGCTGCTCGGTTTCACCGACAAATTTGCTCATCAAATCGCTAGCTTGCTTGACGATCAAGGTTTTTTCAAGGGCGATGGCGATATGTTCACCCAGCGCGGTTTTGCCCGTGCCGGGCGCGCCGTAAAAACACAGGGCGCCGTGTCCGCGCGCCTTCAACGCTTCAATGATGCGGGGCACTTCAAAGCGGCTTTCAAGGTTCAGCATCGACAGGTCGTATTGGGTGGCCATGCGCCGCGCACCCGAAAGCGCGGCGTGGGTGCCCAGCGCGTGGTCAGCGTTTTTGAGCTGGCGTACGATCAGGGTTTCGAACGGCGACAACGCCAATGCATCGCCGCTATCGTGCGCAAGCGCGTGGGCCGCACTCTGAGCCGGCGCGTTCGGCGCGACGGGTTCGCCCGCCAATCCGGCGAACCGCACGGCCGTGCGAATTTGCGCTGGCGTCAAGCCCTTGCGCGCCGTCAGCCTGGCAACAAACGCATCGCTCACATTGACGCCGTCCAGCGTCTTGCGGATGACGCCTTCCCGCGCACCGGGTGGCGGGCTTTTAAGTTCCAGATGGTAGGCAAACCGCCGCCGGAAGGCAGGGTCAATCTGCTCAATGCGGTTGGTCACCCACAGGGTGGGCACGGTGTTGGACTCAAGAATCTGGTTGACCCAGGCCTTGCCATTGACGCTGCCCGTGCTGGGCGCGGCCACCTGCTCGGCCCGCGCC
This sequence comes from Burkholderiales bacterium, assembly GCA_025360385.1. Classification (GTDB taxonomy): domain Bacteria; phylum Pseudomonadota; class Gammaproteobacteria; order Burkholderiales; family Burkholderiaceae_C; genus JANYCG01. The sequence goes on from JANYCG010000073.1 coordinate 41,892, forward strand.
AGCAACTGCGCTGCTTCTGACGAGATCGGCGGGAACACGTCTTCTACTTCATCAAACAGCAAGGCGGCCTGCGCGCTGCCTTTCAAGAAAACCTGCGCAATTTGCAGCGAGCGGTAACGGTCGCGGCCGCTCAGAGAATTGCCGTCGCGGTCTGCATATTCGACCTCGAACAGATCCAGCCCGGCTGCCTGGGCCACCACTTTGGCCAACTCGGTTTTGCCGGTGCCGGGCGGGCCGTACAGCAAAATATTGATGCCGGCCTCTTTGCGCTCCACCGCATTTTTCAGCAGGCGGCATAAAACCTGGGTGTCGTCCTGTACAAATGAAAAATCGGACAACGCAAGCGTGCTCTTGCTGGAGGGCCGGGTGAACACGGCCATCAGTTCGGCTTCGTCTCGGTACTCGCGCATCAGCACCGGCGGCAGCTTTTCACTGACCTTCATCAAATCGGCCAGATCGGTGATGTTGTGCTCGGAAATCAGATTCTCGACGAGGCCAATGCGCTCCAGGCGCGAGCCGGCGCGCAGGGCTTCACCGACTTCGCTGGCTTTCACGCCAGCAATCTGAGCAATGGCAGCGTAGGCTTCTGGCGCGTTGTTGACTTTGAACTCGACCAGAATGCTGCGCAGCTCACGCTGGTACCGCGCCAGCGTTCCATACAGAAGCAAGGCGCGTTCTGCGGTGTTGAGCTGCAACAACCCCGCCAATGCGTCGATGTTTTTTTCAACCAGAGTGGACTGTTTTTTCAGCGCCTGCTTCAGCCAGTCGTCCGTGGTCTGCAACAGGGCCACCAGATCTTTGGGTTGGTCCTTGGCGTATTCGTCAAGGTAGAAAAACAGGGTGCCTTCTTCATAGGGGCCGCGCCAGGTGCCAAACTTGGCCAGAAACTCAGGATGGCTCAATGCGACATGGCCGCGCCAGTTGTCATTGGTGGCGCAACGGCGGCCCAAAAACTCGCGCACGCGCACCAGCACATGGGCGGGCCAAACCAAATGTTTGCCTGCCAGGGCAATGACGCCATTGAGGTCGCGCCGCGCGTTGAAGCCCTGCGGCTGCCCAGGACGGGTGGCCAGCGTCAGCACAAAATGGGAGCACATTAAGTCCAGCAGGGGCGCATCCCGCAGGCCAGGCGACGTGAGTGTGGCTGGGTCTTTCAAATCGACAACCAAACGCTTGACCATCAAACGCCTCCTGTGAATGGGCACCGAGCATGTGCAGCGGTTTCACCATAACGCAGACAGGCGCGGAATGGAATACTGGGTTCGCAAAATCTGCAACACTTGGGTTTTATCATGCAAAAAGCCACATCCTTTTTCAGGACATTGAATGAACCATCTCACTCTGCAGGCCATGCTCCCAGCACACTTCGCGCCCTGGGTTCTTGCGCTTGACGTGGTGGTTGAACCGCTCGCGACCGAGGCGTCTGAAGGCATCACCCTGCGGCTACCTCACAACCTGCAGCTGGCACGCAGCGGCGGAACCTTGTGCGGCCAGGCCATGATGGCTGCTGCCGACACGGCCATGGTGTTGGCGCTGATCCGCCAATTTGGTGCGTTTCGCCCCTGTACCACAGTGCAGATGAGCAGCAGCTTTCTCAAGCCCCTGTCCAATCAGGATGCATTGGTGCAGGCCCGCGTAATCCGAGCCGGCAAGACCATGGCTTTTGGCGAGATTGACATTCGGGGTGCGGTGGACGGCAAAAGCGTTTGCCGCAGCAGCGTGGCGTACGCCTTGCTGTAATTGGCGTGAACCTTAGTGCTGCAGCCCGGTGAATTTGGCACCGTTCGCCCTGAGCGCGGCCTGTCCTGAGCTTGTCGAAAGGTCGAGGGGTTTCGACAGGCCCAACCTGACTCGCCTTGAGACTTCATCAGGCGGAATCAATAGCCGTTGTCAGTTCCAGCCGATTACTTCAAACCCCTTTTCACCCAAGCAACGCTGGACATAGTGGCGGTAGGTGGAATTTGGGCGCTCACTCATCGCACCAGACACCGCCCCCACCGATCCGCCAACCGCCGCGCCACCCGCGCCAGCCCTGACAACCCCGTCCACCCCACGCCCAGTCACCAGCGCCCCCACGGCAGCGGCGACCCCACCGGTGGCGGCACCTTGACCAGCGCGGCGGGCGGTGTCGTTATTTTTTTCATCCGGTGTCAGCCCGGCCGATTGCGCTCTTGCCATGCAGGCATTCGTTTCGACGCGGATGCGCTCCTGGGTGGCGGCGGTGGGTGTGGCGCTGCTGTAAATGACAGGCCGCGCAGACAGGCTGTTGGGTCCGGTGGCCGCACAACCGACCAGTGCGGCCACCAGCGCAGCCGCCAAGACAATGGGTTGGCCTTGCGTCCAAAAATGTCGCAGGGTGTGGACGGTTTGACAGGTGGGCACGGAGAACTACTTTCTAAGGAGGTGCCAGGATATTACCTACGCATCGCCGCAGCTTTTGGCGAAAAGGTAAAATAATGTGAATTGACCTTCTGAAAGATACGCCATGTCCGCACCCAGCACCCCGCAAGACGCCCACGATGCACCCCATGAGGTAGACGCCATTGAGGCCATCGTTCCTTATATTCCCTTTGTTCTGCCTTTGGCAGGGGGTGTTTTGATGTTCTTGCTGGCGTTTATCGCCGTGTTCATGGCCTGAGTCGCCTGGCCAGGAGGCGGTTCAAACCGCCACACTGGTCGTTTTGCCTGCCACAGCGTGCGGCAGAAAAACCGGAAGCTGCGTTCATTTTGACGCTCTCCGGTTTTTTTTCACACCCAAGTTTGCTTGCGCATAAATCAATGCATTTTTGGCATAACTATTGACTGAAATCGATTGGTAACTCGCGTGAGGCTTCATAAAATCGACACCCCTGACCAGGTTCCATGCTGATTGGGGGTTGAAGTGCCAGCAATGCTTTCCAGCATCAAACCGTTTTCTCAAAGTTCAGAGTTTTGAAAAAACGATTTTTAAACTAGGAGCTTTTTTATGAACTCACCGGCAATGCAGGGCTTGAACCCTAACGCCCCCAGTTATGTCAAAAATGCGAATCTGATCGCCTGGGTTGCCGACATGGCCGCCTTGACCAAGCCTGACGCCATTTACTGGTGCGATGGCTCACAGGCCGAATACGACAGCCTGTGCCAGTTACTGGTCGATGCCGGTGTCTTCAAACGTCTGAACCCGGCCAAGCGCCCCAACAGCTTTTTAGCTCTGTCAGACCCCAGCGACGTTGCCCGCGTTGAAGACCGCACCTACATCTGCTCTGAAAAACAAGACAACGCTGGCCCGACCAACAACTGGGTTGCCCCCGCCGAGATGCGCGCCACACTTCAACTGGGTACGCCAGGCGGCGCACCTGCCTTGTTTGACGGCTGCATGCGCGGGCGCATCATGTACGTGGTGCCGTTCTCCATGGGCCCTTTGGGCAGCCCAATTGCCCACATTGGCGTTGAGCTGTCTGACAGCGCCTATGTCGCCGTCAACATGAAGATCATGACGCGCATGGGCAAAGCGGTATATGACGTGTTGGGTGTGGATGGCAAGTTCGTCCCCTGCGTCCACACGGTGGGCGCGCCTTTGCAGCCCGGTCAGCAAGACGTGCGCTGGCCTTGCAACAAGATCAAGTACATCGTGCATTACCCCGAAACCCGCGAAATCTGGAGTTTTGGCTCGGGTTACGGCGGCAACGCCTTGCTGGGCAAAAAATGCTTTGCCTTGCGCATTGCCTCCAACATGGGCAGAGACGAAGGTTGGCTGGCCGAGCACATGCTGATTCTGGGTGTGAGCAACCCGCAAGGCAAAAAATATCACGTCGCCGCCGCCTTCCCCAGCGCCTGCGGCAAAACCAATTTCTCGATGCTGGTGCCCCCGGCCGGTTTTGACGGCTGGAAAGTCACCACCATCGGTGATGACATCGCCTGGATCAAACCCGGCCTCAATGGCAAGCTTTACGCCATCAACCCCGAGGCCGGCTATTTCGGCGTGGCTCCGGGCACCAACATGCTGACCAACCCCAACTGCATGGCCAGCCTGGACAAAGACGTGATCTTCACCAACGTGGCGCTGACCGATGACGGCGACGTCTGGTGGGAGGGCCTGGAGCACGACCAGGGTGGCCTGCCTGCACATTTGATCGACTGGCAAGGCAAAGACTGGACACCGGCCATTGCCAAAGAAACAGGTGCCAAGGCAGCCCACCCGAATTCACGCTTCACCGTGGCCGCCACCAACAACCCGGCTCTGGACTCTGCCTGGGACGACCCCAAAGGCGTCGCCATTGACGCCTTCATCTTTGGCGGGCGCCGTTCGACCACGGTGCCGCTGGTCTCTGAAGGCCGCAACTGGGTCGAGGGCGTGTACATGGCAGCCACCATGGGTTCCGAAACCACTGCTGCCATTGCCGGCCAGCAAGGCGTGGTGCGCCGCGACCCATTTGCCATGATTGCCTTCACCGGGTACAACATGAGCGATTATTTTCAGCATTGGCTGACCATGGGGGAGAAACTTAGCAAAACCGGAGCCACACTGCCCAAGATTTTTTGCACCAACTGGTTCCGCAAAGGCGCAGACGGCAAGTTTGTCTGGCCCGGCTACGGCGAGAACATGCGCGTCCTGAAATGGATGGTTGACCGGATCGAAGGCACGGCAAAGGGCGTCGACCAGCCCTTTGGCGTGAGTCCCACCTACGCGGAGATGAACTGGACGGGTCTGGCCTTCACACCAGACCAGTTCAATACCGTCACCAGTTTTGACAAGGCCGCCTGGCAGTCTGAGCTGAAGCTGCACACCGAATTGTTCA
>JANYCG010000079.1 GCA_025360385.1 Burkholderiales bacterium
ATTGTCCGCAATGGTCTGGGTCTTTTGCAGGATGCGGCTCAAGGCGTCCCGGCTGTAGTTGGTGCTGCCGCTGGCATCGGTGATTTGGTTCAGGGCACCTGCGCTGTCGTAGCTGAAGCGTTGGCTTGTGCCGTCGGCCAGGTTGATTTGTAGGGGGCGGCCCAGGGCGTCGCGGCTGATCTGGGTGGTTTGGCCACGGGCGTCGGTGCTGCTGCTGATGTTGCCGGCTGCATCGCGCTGGTAGGTGCTGGTGCCACTGTCCGGGCTGGTTTCACCGAGCACTTCGTCAAAGGCGTTGCGGCTGTACTGGGTCGTGACGCCTTTGGGGTCGGTGGCGCTGGTGATTTGGTTGAGCTGGCTCCAGGCTTGGCTGGCCGTGGCGTTGTCGGCAAAGGTGGTGCTGGTGGGGCGGCGCAGGCCGTCCAGAGCTTGGCGGGTGGTCTGGTTGAGCGGGTCAGTCTGGCTCAGGGCTTCGCCGTTGGCGTCGTAGCCCAGTTGGGTGGTTTGGCCCGCCGCGCCGCTGACGCTGGCCAGGCGGTTCAGGTTGTTGACGGTGCGGGTGGTGAGCCGAGCGATGCCACCGGTTGGATCTTTGACTTCTTCACGCAGGCGGTTGCCCATGGCGTCCAGCGTGTAGGTGATTTTATTGCCCAAGTTGTCGATGGCCTGGACAAGGCGGTCTGCGGTGTCGTAGCTGTAGCTGACGGCAAAGCCGTTGGGCGCGGTGATGCTGGCGACTTTGCCGGTGGCGGTGTAGGTGGTGCTCGTGGTCTCTGCCGCCGCTGTGACGGTGAGCAGGCGCCCGCGCGGGTCGTAGGTGTAGGTGGTGACCAGGCCGTTGGGATCGTTTTGGGTCAACACACGCCCAGCTGCGTCGTAGCTGAATTGAGTGGTCTGGTTCAGGGCGTTGGTGGCGCTGGCCAGGTTGCCTGCCGGGTCGTAGGTGTAGCTGCTGGTGCTGCCGCGCGGATCGGTGGCGCTGGCCACCAGGCCTTGGGGGGTATAAGTCCAGGTTCGGGTGCGGGCTTGGGCAGTGGCCGTGTCGGTGACGGTTTGGGCGAGCATGTTGCCTTGGCTGTCGTAGCGGGTGGCTGTGGTGCGGCCCGGCTCGGACACCACAGTGGGCAGGCGGAAGGTGGGGTGCCATTGGGTGCTGGTGGTTTGGGCCTCGGCTTGGGCTGCGGCGCGGGTGGTGCTCACCAACAGGCTGCGGGTGAAGTCCCAGTTGAACAGGGTCTGGCTGCCGACAAAATCCGTCTCGCTGGCAGGCAAGTTGTTGGTGCCAAAGCTGCGGGCGGCCACTTCGCCGGTGCCATACGGTCCGGTGGACGACTTCAGCCGCAGGGTGCCATTGCCGCCCTGGAAGGTGTAGGTGGCGGGGTTGCCCAAGGCGTCGGTCAGCGACATGCTGCTGACGTACAGCGCCGGGTCGACCGGGCCCGCAGGCGTGATGTAAGCGGCAGTGCCGCCATTGCCACTGGCCGGGTAGGTGAAGTTGTAACTGTTGACGTTGCCAATGTAGCTGCTGCTGATGGCACGGCCTTGGGCGTCGTAGGCGTAGCTGCCCAGTCGCGTGCCAGCTTCGTTGAACAGGCCCGTCAGGGCAAAGGGAAAGCGGGCGTCTTCATAGACGTAACTTCGGCTCGTATTGTTGCCGTACACCACGCTGCTGCTGCGTGCGCTGCTGTCGTAGCCGTAACTGATGGTTTGCGCATCAGGCGGGGTGACGCTGGCAATCAAGCCCTGGGCGTTGTACGAAAAGTTGAGAGACCGGCCAAATGCATTGGTGACGCTGGCAAGTTGGCCGTTGGCGTTGTAGGCCAGCAGCATGGCCCAGCCATTGCGCTGGGTGATGGATTGCAATCGCCCGGTGGCGGCCGAGATGAACCATTGGCTTTCGTCCGAGCCGCGCACATAGGTGCTGCCTTGCGCGTTGTCCACCAGGCTGTCTTTGCCGTTGTCGCTGGCCCAGGCGCTGGCCACGCCCACGCGGCTGAACACGACGCTGTTGCCGTCGCCGAGCTTGACGACCCGGTTTTGCGAGCCAGTCGGGTCAACCTGCAGAGGCCCCAGTGCCGCCGCAAAATTGTGGCCCCAGTTGATGCCGAAGCCGTTGGCGGGTGTGCCGGTGCTGTTGTAAGTGCGACTCAGGCTGAGCGGATGGGGGGCGCTGTCTTGCCAGTCTTGTTCGAGTTGGAGCTTTTTGCCGCTGCCCAGGTCAACCGGATTGGCTTTGCAGATGGCGGCTTCGGCAGAATCTACAGCAATGGTTTTGGTAGCGGTGTTCTGGCAATCGGTACAGGTCGCTTTTAATTCAATATCCCCCACCGAAATTGGCAGAAAGTTAAAGTTCAATTTGCCCTGAGCATCTGTGGTGCCGCTAAAACCATATTGCCCTGCAGCGGTGATCGTGATAGCCTGGTTCGCCACAGCCGCACCGTTCAACGTTACCGTGGCAGTTTGAGGGAGCACTGGCCCAGCGGGGAGACTCTTGGTTGCGGAGCTTCCTGCAAGAACAATTGTTGGTCGGGTTACACAGGTCTTAACGTGGTTGCTGCCGACCACCACGTTCTGATTGCCCTGACAAACATAGACCAGAAAATAGTAGTAGACACCTGATGCCAAATCCAAAAAATAACCCTCAGCCCGGTCACCCTCGGATGCACAAAATGTGATGGTGCGTTCAACGCGTTCTATCCATAGGCGGGTAAATGGTGGGGTGATGCAGGTGTCGTTGGATGCACCTTCGTATGTGAGGGCAATTTCGTAGAAATAAGCGCCGTGGTCTGGTGTCACCGGGGTCGCTTTGGTCCAAAGCACAGCTGCGCTGGATGGGTTCGCAAAAAATGCCAATACGAGCGCCAGCAAACAAGAATTTACAAACCAAAAACCTCGATTGATTGAATGCATCATCTCCGCCCCCTTATTGTTGAATGAGTCTTTGCAGCTCTCGTTCTCAAGTCTAAACAGACTTTCAGCACTTCACAAATTTTATTATTTATATAGCAAACTATTGAGCACCCACAGGGACATTCTCCTTGCCACACACCACCGCGCCGCTGGCCGCCAGGCTGGCAATTCGCTCGGGCGACAAGCCTGCCGCCAGCAAAACGGCTTCGGTGTCGGCCCCCAGGCGCGAGGGCATGTGAATGGGCAGGCGTTCGCCGTCAAACAGCACGGGCACACCCGGAAAACGCACAGTGCCCATGGCGGGGTCTTCA
>JANYCG010000081.1 GCA_025360385.1 Burkholderiales bacterium
GACACCATGGCCTTCATGTTTGAAACACGCTGCGTGCTGCGGCCCACCGTGCAAGCCCTGGCATCAGCGCAGTTGCAGGGCGACTACCACCGGTGCTGGCAAGGCCTGCAAAAGCACTTCCATCCGGAACGGCCATGAACGCAGCGAGTTCCTAAGGCCCTGTCTTTCGGGAAAGTGTCCTGGACGGCAATACCAGCACGTCCTGTCAGCCATCCATGATGGGGAATTCGCTTGAAACATGCGAAATGGGCTTCAAGCGCCTGCGAACAAGCCTGAAAATTGCGTGGCCATTGGTGGATGATTGATTTAGGCAACAACCACTCCAACATCAGGATACCCACCGTGGCTGAATTCATTGAAAAGCCTTTGGACCAGCGCCAGCGTGAAGCCAGGCGGCCAGACTGGACCATAGACCAGGGCTGGAGCAACTACACCCCACTGGAGCACGCCACTTGGAAGACGCTGTTCGAACGGCAGACGCAGTTGCTGCCAGGGCGTGCCTGCGATGCGTTTGTGCAGGGCATGCACGACCTACCGATTAGCGCCGACCAGATTCCGGACTTTCGTCGTTTGAGTGACGTGTTGATGCAGCGCACCGGCTGGCAGGTGTTGGCAGTGCCGGGCCTGGTGCCGGACGAAATCTTTTTTGAGCATCTGGCGCACCGGCGCTTCCCGGCCGGGCACTTCATCCGCAAGCCGCATGAGCTGGACTATCTTGAAGAGCCGGATGTCTTTCACGATGTGTTCGGCCATGTCCCCATGCTGATGAACCCGGCCATTGCCGACTACATCCAGGCCTACGGTGTGGGCGGATTGCGTGCCCAAAAGCTGGGGGTGCTCGACCGGCTGGCGCGCGTCTACTGGTACACGGTTGAATTCGGCCTGGTGCAACAGAAAGACGGCTTGCGCATTTATGGCGCGGGCATTGCCTCATCGGCGTCCGAGAGCATCTTTGCCCTGGACGACCCATCGCCCAACCGGGTGCGTTTTGACCTGCAGCGGGTCATGCGGACAAACTACCGCATCGACGATTTTCAGGAAAGCTACTTCGTCGTCAGCGACCTCGACGAGTTGCTTGATCTTGCCAAAATCGACTTCAGCCCGGTTTATGCGCAAGTCCGGGGGCAGCCGGACTACGCGCCGGGGCAGATCCTTGAAACAGATACTTTGCTCGCGCGTGGCACGGGCCGCTACCACCGCGACAAGCGAGTGCCCGCTTAAAGCGGTACCGCCGTGGTTGATTTCACCCGGTCCATCACGAAACTGGTCTTGCAGTCCTGCACACTGGGGTGCTTGAGCAGGGTGTCCATGATGAAGTGGCTGTAGTGGGCCATGTCGCGCACCAAGAGGCGCAGCAGGTAATCCATCTCGCCCGTCAATGCGGCGCATTCCACCACTTCGGGCCAGGCCTGCACGCTGGCGCGAAACACATCCATGGGGTTGCGTTTGTGGCTCTCGGTGTGTTTCTCCAAGCGCACATTGATGTAGGCCGTCAGGCCCAGGCCCACAGCCTCGGGTTTGACCAGGGCCACATAACGGTCTATGACCTTGGCCGCTTCCAGCCGCTTGACCCGGCGCAGCACGGCGCTGGGCGACAAGCCGACCTGTTCGGCAATCTGGTCGTAAGTGGCGCGGCCATCCACCTGCAGGCTCCGCAGTATGTGCTTGTCAAGCTTGTCCAGTGTTTCCATGGGGGTCTCATCGCTTTTTTATTGCGGCTAATCCAACTATAGCGCCTGATTTGCATAATTACTGCGCAGCACCTGGGCGATGATTGGGCGCAAGCAAATGCAATTGAACAAGGGTAGAGATATGAGCACGACTGGAACCGATCTGTTTGACAACCCCATGGGCCTGATGGGTTTTGAATTCGTGGAGTTCGCTTCCCCCACACCGGGCCTGCTGGAGCCGATCTTTGAACGCATGGGCTTCAGCCTGGTTGCCAAACACCGCTCCAAAGATGTGGTGCTGTACCGCCAGGGTGACATCAATTTCATCATCAACCGCGAGCCCAAAAGCGTGGCCGGTTACTTTGCAGCCGAGCACGGGCCCTGCGCTTGTGGCATGGCGTTCCGCGTGAAAGATTCGCATCATGCCTACCGCCGTGCGCTGGAGTTGGGCGCCCAGCCGATTGAACTCAACCCCGGCCCGATGGAGCTGAACCTGCCCGCCATCAAGGGCATTGGCGGTGCGCCTCTGTACTTGATCGACCGTTTTGAAGACGGCAAATCCATTTACGACATTGACTTTTTGTTCATCGATGGCGTGGACCGCCACCCGAGAGGCCACGGTCTCAAGCTGATCGACCATTTGACGCACAACGTCTACCGCGGGCGCATGGCCTTCTGGGCCGATTACTACACCAAGCTCTTCAACTTCCGCGAAATCCGCTTCTTCGACATCAAGGGCGAATACACCGGCCTGACCTCCAAAGCCCTGACCGCGCCCGATGGCAAAATCCGCATCCCCCTGAACGAAGAGTCGCGCCAGGGCGGCGGGCAGATTGAAGAGTATTTGATGAAGTTCAACGGCGAAGGCATCCAGCACATCGCCATGATTTGCGACGACATTCTGGCCACGGTGGACAGCCTGGCGCTGGCCGGCGTGCCGCTGATGACAGCGCCCAGCGACAGTTACTACGAGATGCTGGAAGGCCGCCTGCCGGGGCATGGCCAGCCGGTGTCCGAATTGCAGACGCGCGGCATCTTGCTGGATGGGTCCACCGACGCTGCCGACGGGGCTTCAGCGCCTGGATCGCCAAGGCTGCTGCTGCAAATTTTTTCACAAACCCAGCTCGGCCCCGTGTTTTTCGAATTCATCCAGCGCAAAGGCGACGAAGGTTTTGGCGAAGGCAACTTCAAGGCGCTGTTCGAGTCCTTGGAGCGCGACCAGATAGCGCGCGGCGCGCTCGAAGCAGCAGCGTAACACTCAGGTCAGCACAAAACCCTCGTAGCCCTTGCGCGCCACCTCGTCGCATTTGTCGGCATAGGGCGGAAACCCGACCAGGGGCATGAACATGCGGGATTTGCCAGGGATGTTGGCACCCAGATACCAGGAGTTGCAGGTGAGAAACACGGTGCGGGCCGCCACCGTGTTGACATGCGCGACCCAGGCGGCTTCTGCCTCGGGCGTCGCCTCAATGCAGGTGTGGCCACGCGCATTGAGGTCGCGGATGCAGACGGCAATCCAGTTGATGTGGTGCTCGATCGACACAATCACGTTGGTGAAGGCTGAGGTGCTGCCAGGGCCGGCCACGTTGAACAGGTTGGGAAAGCCGGCAATCGCCAGACCGAGGTAATTGAGCGGGCCGGTTTTCCATTTGTCCTGGATGCGCACGCCGCCCCGGCCACGCAGATCGAGCTTGGTCAGCGTGCCCGTCATGGCGTCGAAGCCGGTGGCCAGCACCAGAGCATCGAGTTCGAATGCGCGCCCGCCCGTGCTCAAGCCCGTCGGTGTGATGGCGTCAATCGGTTGCTGGCTGACGTCGACCAAGCTGACGTTGGGCCTGTTATAAGTTTCATAGTATCCCGTGTCCACCCCAAGCCGTTTGCAACCGATGGTCTGCCGTGGGCAAAGCAATTCTTCGGTGGCCGCATCGTGCACGGTCGCGCGGATTTTGCCGCGCACAAATTCTGCCGCCAGGGCGTTAGAGGCTTCGTTGACCATCAGGTCGTTGAACGCACCCAGCAATGAAAACCCGCCGACCTGCCAGCGCGCCTCAAACATGGCTTCGCGCTGTTCGGGGGACACCGCCTGCGCCGACACCAGATTGGGCGGCAAGTTGGCGTTGAAGCCGCCGTGCATGCGGCGGTTGCGCGCCCTGAAATCCGGGTATGCGGCCTTGATGCCGGCCTCCACCGCAGCGTCCAGCGGACCGTTGTGGGCCGGCACGCAGTAAGCGGCCGTGCGCTGGAACACGGTTAGCTGGCTGGCCTGTCGGGCGATGATGGGAATGGCCTGGATGGCTGACGACCCAGTGCCCACCACGCCGACCCGCTGACCGGTGAAATCGACAGCGCGGTGCGGCCATCTGGCGGTGTGGTAAACCGGCCCCATGAAACTGTCCAGGTCCTTGAACGCTGGCGTGTTGGGGCTGGAGAGCGGGCCGCAGGCCATGACCAGGAAGCGGGCCGACCAACGCGCGACAGCGCCCTGAGTGCCATGGTTGCGCTCCCCGGTCTCTGGGCCTGAATTCTGAATGTCAGCCTGGGCGTCCCACCGCCGAGTGCCCTCGTCAAACGCGGCGGCAGTGAGCCGGGTGTTGAGTCGGATGCCGTCGCGCAGGGCAAACCGGTCGGCCACGTGGTTGGCGTAACGCAGCAGTTCGGGCTGGCTGGCGTAACGCTCGCTCCAACGCCATTCCTGCTGCAGGGCCTCAGAAAAACCAAAGGAATATTCCAGGCTCTGGATGTCCACGCGGGCACCTGGATATTGGTTGAAGTACCAGGTACCGCCGACGCCGCCCGCCGCTTCAACCACCTGTGCTGCCAAGCCCATCTGGCGGGCTTTGTAGAGCATGTAAAGGCCGGCGAAACCGGCCCCGACAATCAACAGATCGACTTGTCCTGGTGCATTGTCGTTTTTCATATGCTCTATTTTATATAGCTAACTATTCATATTACACGGGAACATTTGGCACCTTCAAGCCCATAAATGCAGCGCCACGGGATTTAGGACGCTCAATAGGTCCCTGGATAGGCTCCGCCATCCGCCAGAATATTTTGGCCGTTGATGTAGGCCGCCTGCACGCTGCACAAAAACGCGCAGATGGCACCAAATTCATCCGGCGTGCCAAATCGCTTGGCCGGAATGGTCTGTCGGCGGGCGTCTGCGAGCACAGCGACGTCCACGCCCTGCTTTTTAGCGGCACCCGCCAGTGTGACCTTGATGCGGTCGGTGTCAAAAATGCCGGGCAACAGGTTGTTGATGGTGACGCCTTGCGCCGCAATTTTGGTGCGGGCCACGCCCGCCACAAACCCGGTCAGCCCGCTGCGTGCGCCGTTGGAGAGGCCCAGAATGTCAATGGGCGACTTGACCGAGCTGGAGGTGATGTTGACGATGCGCCCAAAACCCCTGGCGGCCATGCCGTCCACCGTGGCCTTGATCAGCTCGATGGGGGTCAGCATGTTGGCGTCGACCGCCTTGATCCAGGCCTCACGATCCCAATCACGAAAGTCGCCCGGCGGAGGGCCACCCGCGTTGGTGACGACGATGTCGAAGTCTTTGCGAATGGCAAACACGGCGGCCCGGCCTTCGACCGTGGTGATGTCTGCGGCCAAAAACAGAACGTTAGTCCCCTTGGATTCTGCATAGTTTGCTATTAATTTATTAGCTGATGCCTGCAAAACTTCTTCCCCCCGCGCCACAATCAGCAGGTTCACGCCTTCTTGCGCCAGCGCCTTGGCGCAACCCAAACCCAGGCCTTTGCTGGCCCCGCAGACCAACGCCCATTTGCCTTTGATGCCTAAATCCATGACTTATTTCCTTCACTTTTGAATCGGTTTGAGGATAATAACTGCAGCGCCAAACTTCGATACCCCCATGCTGCGTCCCTTCCAACTTTTGCCCTTGTCCTTGGCCTTCGTGCTGCACAGTGCGCTTGCGCAAAACGCCGATGCGTTTGTGGTGAAACGCGCCACCGAGCTGCGCAGCGGCCCAGGCGAGTCCAGCGCGAGCCTGGGGCCATTGCCTGCCCTTGCGCCGGTGACGCGCCTGGCGGGCCGCCAGGGCGTCTGGATGGAGGTTAAAACCACCCAAGGGGCCGTGGGCTGGTTGCACCTGTTTGATTTGACCACCGAGGCCAATGCCACCAAGAGCAGCGGCGCGTCGGGCGTATTGCGGGGTGTGGGCAGTTTTTTCAGCAGCGGTAACCGGCAAAGCGGTGCATCGGTGCAAACCTCGACCGTGGGCATACGCGGACTGGGGGCCGAAGACTTGACGCAATCCCGGCCCAATCTGGCAGCAGTGCAGCAGCTTGAAGCCCTACGCAACAATGCCGACCAGGCCCGCAGCTTTGCGGCCGACGCCAAACTGGCCGCGCGTGCCGTGGAAGCGCTGCCGGTGCCCGATGCGCCCGCCAGGTAGCTCAAGGATCGCGCCATGAATCGTCGTATCAAGCTTGCTTTGCCCCTCGCCTTTGGCTTGTCGTGTTTGCTGGCGCGGCCTGTGGCTGCACAAAACCTGAACTCCTTGTTCCAGCAATTCACCAAGCCAGCGCCGCAAAGCCCGTCCGCACCCTCTGGCGCACCCGCTGCGGCTGCGGGCCTGCTGAATCTGCTGCTGCCTGGTGCTGCGCCTGCCGCCAACCACCAGGGCAATGCAAATTCCCCGGTTGAATTGGTGAAACTGCTGTCGCAGTCTCTGGACCAGATTGACACGCCCAAAGAAATTGAAATCGGGCGCCAGCTTGCCGCCGTTCTGTTGGGTAGCAAGCCGCTGCACCCCGACATGGTGTTGCAGCGTTACGTGAACCGCTTGGGCCGATGGATCAGCTTGCAGTCTTTGAGGCCCGATTTGCCGTGGAGTTTTGGCGTGTTGGATGACGCCGGCTTCAACGCGTTTGCCGCGCCCGGTGGTTATGTGTTTGTGACCAAGGGCCTGATAGACCGCGTTGCCGACGAGGCCGAGCTGGCCGGAATCCTGGCGCACGAGATCACCCACGTCACCGAAAAACACCACTTGAAGGCGCTGCGCAAAACCGCCCAGGCTGGCCTGTTGACCCAGGCCCTGAGCAGCCAGTTGGGCAGCAGCGTGGGGGCCGGCCTGTCGGCGCAATTGTTGTCCATGGGCAAAGACATCTACAGCAAAGGCCTGGACCAGGGCGACGAGTATGAGGCCGACCGCCAGGGTGTCGCCTTGGCAGCACGGGCCGGGTTTGACCCGTTTGGCCTGCTGGCTGTATTGCTCCAGTTGCGCACGGTAGCCAGCGACAACAGCGCGTTCACACTCACCCTGAGCACCCACCCGCCAGCGCAAACGCGCATGGACCAATTGGAAGCCGCCATCGGGCGCCGGTTTGACGGCCTGGCCGCAGGGCCCGGCCCTGTCACGGTGGCGCAGCGTTTGGGGCGCTGATGCGTAGAGCCGATGACAGATGGCGCTAAAACCCCACCGCCTGGCCATCGCGCCGCGCATCACTCGCGGCCACATAACCGGTGCTGGCGGGGTCGTTTGTGCGCCAAATGAATTGCCCGGCACCGAAGTCCTGGTAGGAGTCGTTGATGACCTCCATCTGATGGCCGCGCTCACGCAGAGCCTGCACGGTTGCCGGGGGCATGCCGGCTTCCACATTGAGCGCCAGACCCTGGTTGAAGCGCCAGCGCGGCGCGTCACAGGCGGTCTGCGGATCTTGCCCGTAGTCCAACATGCGCACCAGGGTTTGCAAGTGTCCTTGTGGCTGCATGTTGCCGCCCATCACGCCAAAACTCATTTGCGGCTGGCCGCCTTGGGTGAGGAAGGCCGGAATGATCGTGTGGAAGGGCCGCTTGCCGGGAGCCACCACGTTCGGGCTGGCGGGGTTCAAGCTGAAACCGTGGCCCCGGTTTTGCAGGCTGATGCCAAACATCGGTTCAACGCAGCCGGAGCCAAAACCCATGTAGTTGCTCTGGATGAAGCTGACCATCATGCCGGACTCGTCCGCCGCCGTGAGGTAGATGGTGCCGCCGCGCCGGTGCGCGTCATCCGGGCTGCCCGCATTGAAGGCCTGAGCCCTGTTGCGGTCAATCAACTTGGCGCGGGAGGCCAGGTAGCTGCTGCTGAGTAACTCTTCCACCCCCAAGGTCATGGCCGACGCGTCCGCCACAAACCGGTAGACATCGGCAAACGCCAGCTTCATGGCTTCGATCTGCAGGTGCTGGCTGTCAACCCCATCCGGGTCCAGCCCAGCGATGTCGAAGTTTGCCAGGATGCCCAAGGCCATCTGGGCTGCAATGCCCTGGCCGTTGGGGGGGATTTCGTGCAGGGTGTAGCCCCGGTAGTCTTTGGCAATCGGTTGAACCCAGTCAGCGCGATGGGCAGCAAAATCAGCCGCCGTCAAAACGCCGCCGTTGAGGCTTGAGAACTTCGCCACCGCCTGCGCGATTTCGCCCTGATAAAACGCTTCACCTTTCGTCGCGGCAATCGCACGAAGGGCGCGGCCTGCGGTTTTGAACTGGAACAACTCGCCAACGTGGGGAGCGCGCCCGCGCGGCAAAAACGACTGGGCGAAACCAGGCAGGCCTTGCAACTCGGGAATCGGTGCGTGCCACTTGCCCTGCACCACGGGCGGCACGGCGTAGCCGCGCTCTGCGATTTCAATGGCCGGTTGCAATAAATCGGAAAAGGGCAGTTTGCCAAACCGCTCGCTCAAAGCAACCCAGGCGCTGACGGCACCCGGGACGGTGACGGAGTCAAAACCACGCTTGGGCGGTGTCGCGGCATCCGCACCATATTTGGCTCGAAAGTAATCGGGCGTCCAGGCGCTGGGTGCACGGCCGGAAGCGTTGAGGCCATGCAAGGCCTTGCCATCCCACAGAATGCAAAACGCGTCGCTGCCCAGGCCATTGCTGACGGGTTCGCAAATGGTCATCGCCGCCGCGGCCGCGATGGCTGCATCCACCGCATTGCCGCCACTGTGCAACATTTTCAAACCGGCCTGCGCACCCAAAGGGTGCGAGGTGGACACCACATTGCGAGCGAACAAGGGGATGCGGGTGCTGGGATAAGGGTTGTTGAAATTGAAGGTCATGTCGGTTGAACTATTAGGGCGGTTGTTGGCGCGGGTCGGCCATGGCGTGTCTCAATCGCCGGTAATTTTGCGATCCAGGATGATGCGCTTCCATTTGGCTGCATCAGCTGCCGCCATTTGGACAAACTGCTCGGTCGTGCCCCCCACGGGTTCAATGCCCAAGCGCGCGAGTTTGTCTTTGACCTCTGGCTCGGCCAGCGCTTGATTCAGCGCACCGCCGACCCGGGCCAGCACATCGGACGCAAGGCCTTTGGGGCCGTACAGGCCAAACCAGGTGTTGGACTCAAAGCCGGGCAACACTTCAGCCACAGCGGGCAACTCTGGGGCCATGGCCGTGCGTTTGGCCGACGTGACTGCCAGGGCCCTGAGGCGGCCATCACGCACATGCGGCAAACCGGTCGGCAAAGAGTCGAACATCAGGTCAACTTTGCCGCTGACCAGGTCCGGAATCGCCAAAGCTGTGCCTTTGTAGGGAATGTGCACGATAAACAGCCCGGTCTGCGCCTTGAACAGCTCCGCTGTCAAATGCACGATGGTGCCGTTACCGCTGGACGAGTAATTCAATTTGCCGGGGTTGGCCTTGGCATAGACCAGCCATTCATTCAGGGTTTTGGCCGGTGCGCTGTTGGGCACCAACATGATGCTCGGCGCGTTGCCGACGTGCGCGACGGGGGTGAAATCACGCACCGCGTCATAGGGCATTCGCGGGTTCAGGGCCGGGCCTATGGAATGGGTGCTGGACGTCGCCAGCAGCAGCGTGTAACCGTCGGGTGCCGCTTTCGCGGCGAGGTCTGCGCCGATCGTGCCGCCGGCGCCCGGGCGGTTTTCCACGACCACCGGTTGGCCGAGCTTTTCGGCCATTTTTTGCGAAATCACGCGGGCGAACAAGTCGGTCGCGCCGCCCGCGGGGAAGGGCACGATCAAGCGGACGGGTTTGACAGGGTAATTTTGAGCCAGTGCCTCGTCTGCCATCGGGCCAATGGCTATCAGGACACCCATGCAAACCCTGGCGATCTGGCCGAAAGACTTGAATAGAGCAGGTTTCATCAGGACATTTTCAATGAAAAACGGCACCCAGGGGTGCCGCTTATCAACTTTCAAAAGCGGCCCTCAGGCCACCATTGCTCTATTCTTCAACAAAAGCTTCCTCGCGCTTGCTCTTCACGGCGGGTAGCAACACGATGATGAGCATCAGCACGGCGCCCGCCAACAGGCTGGCGGACAGGCCGCGCGTCACAAACACGCTCCAGTCACCACGGGACAACAGCAAGGCCCGCCGCAGGTTTTCTTCCATCATCGGCCCCAGGATGAAGCCCAGCAAAAGCGGGGCGGGTTCCATACCGAGTTTGTTGAACATGTAACCAATGAAGCCAAACGCCGCCACCAGCCAGATGTCAAAGGTGCTGTTGTTGGTGGTGTAAACGCCAATCGCGCAAAACAGCACGATGGCCGGAAACAACCAACGGTAAGGCACAGTCAGCAGCTTGATCCACATGCCGATGAGCGGCAGGTTCAAGATGATCAGCATGGCATTGCCGATCCACATGGAAGCAATCAAACCCCAGAACAGTTGCGGGTTGCTGGTCATCACCTGAGGGCCAGGCTGGATGTTGTGAATGGTCATGGCACCGACCATCAAAGCCATCACGGCGTTGGGCGGAATGCCTAACGTGAGCAAGGGGATGAAGGAGGTTTGGGCACCGGCGTTGTTGGCTGACTCAGGGCCGGCCACGCCGCGGATGTTGCCTTTGCCAAAAGGCACTTCGCCCGGTTTGCCTTTGAGTTTTTTCTCAAGCGCGTAAGAGGCGAACGAGGCCAGCAAAGCACCGCCACCCGGCAAGATGCCCAGTGCAGAGCCCAGGAAGGTTCCGCGCAAAACTGCCGGTGCCATGTCCTTAAAGTCTTGCTTGGTCGGCCACAGGCCTTGCACTTTGGCGGTGAAGACTTCGCGGTCATCCTCGGGCTGCGCCAGGTTGCTGATGATTTCGCCATAGCCAAACACACCCATGGCCACCGCCACAAAACCAATGCCGTCGGTCAACTCAGGAATGTCGAAGCTGAAGCGCGCCACGCCAGAATTCACGTCCGTGCCGACCAGGCCCATCAAGAGGCCCAGAACGATCATGGCAATCGCCTTCATCAACGAACCCGATGCCAACACGACAGCGCCGATCAAACCCAAAATCATCAGCGAAAAATACTCTGCCGGGCCGAACTTGAAAGCCAGTTCGGTCAAGGGTGGTGCAAAGGCCGCCAGAATCAAGGTGCCGACGCAACCCGCAAAGAAAGAACCGAGACCGGCGGCCGCCAGGGCTGGCCCCGCTCGCCCGTTTCGGGCCATCTGGTAGCCGTCAATACAGGTGACGACCGAGGAGGATTCTCCCGGTAAATTGACCAAAATTGCTGTCGTCGAGCCGCCGTATTGCGCCCCATAATAAATGCCGGCCAGCATGATAAGCGCCGACACAGGAGGCAGCGCGTAAGTGGCTGGCAGCAGCATGGCAATGGTGGCGACAGGGCCAATGCCAGGCAAGACACCAATCAGGGTTCCCAAAAGGCATCCGATCAGGGCGTAAAGAAGGTTAATGGGCGTGAACGCGACCCCGAACCCGAGCGATAGATTTGCAAGCAATTCCATGATTTATTCCTTCAACCCGAAATGAACGTAGGCCAAACCTGAATCTGCAGCTTGAGCATCAGGATGAACACAAGGTAGCTGCCGACGGCCAGAATCGCGGATAAAACCAGCACTTCTTTGAGTTTGAACTCTCGACCGGCTTGGGCACCGATCAGCGTCAACGCAAAAATGGCAATGATCATGCCCATGGCCGGCAGTTTGATGCTGGGCAGGCCGCCCAGTAAAACGCCGAAGGCCAGATTGGCCGCGACGATGTAACCCACCGGGCGCCAGACCCATTTGCCAATCTTGTCACCGTCAGGTTTGCCAACCATGAGCGCTTTGACCACCTCGACGGTGCCCAAAATGGCCAACACGACCCCCAGCATCAGCGGGAAATAGCCCGGCCCCATGCGTGCACCCGTGCCAACGTTGTAGGTTCTGGCACCCAAGGCAAAGGCAATGCCCAGCGCCATGAACAGCAGACCCGCGAAAAAGTCTTTTTGACTTTTTATCAAATGCATACCAGTCTCCTTCGAGTTGTTTCGATGGCGGATTGTGCACTGTGAATCCCCCATTGACTATGTGGGTTTCACCTACTATTGATCCGGGCCGATTAAATCTAAGTTTCTGTACGGGTTGAGCCGGTCGAAATCCGTCGACACTTCGGCATTACGACACGCGCAGGACAAGCCGGGCTCAAAGCGAGTGGTTCATACGTCACCGGGCTGCATCAACAGACCGCGTCAAACCAGTGGCGGGGTCGACGACAGGACTTCCTGGATCACCGTCAGGCCTTCAGCCACCCGCATAGCACCCGCCAGACGCAGCGGGCGCATGCCGTCAGCAATGGCCTGACGCTTCAAGACATCGATATTGGGTTCGTGGCTGACCTTGGCCTTAAAGGCTTCGCTCACCACCAGCAGCTCATACAGGCCCATGCGCCCCAAAAACCCAGTCATGCGGCAATCCACGCAACCCACGGGCCGATAAGGCTTGAACCCACCGCTAATCTGCCACGGCTTGACGACCTCCCACAGCTCCTCGCGGTTGGCCGCCTCGTCCGCCACCTTGCACTCTTTGCACAGGGTGCGCACCAGGCGCTGCGCCAGCACTCCCAGCAAGGTGGCGTTGATCAAGTAGGAAGGAATCCCCAGTTCCATCAGGCGCGTCACGGCTGAGGTCGCGTCATTGGTATGCAGGGTCGAAAACACCAAGTGGCCTGTCAACGCGGCCTGCACCGCCATTTCGGCCGTTTGCAAGTCTCTAATTTCACCCACCATGATGATGTCCGGGTCTTGCCGCATCAGGGCGCGCAGGCCTTCGGGGAAGCCAAAATCAAGTTGTGGTTGCACCTGGGTCTGGTTGAATGACGGCTCGATCATTTCAATCGGATCCTCCACCGTGCTGACATTGACCTCTTCAGTCGCAACGCGTTTCAGGGTCGAATAGAGGGTCGTGGTCTTGCCCGACCCGGTGGGCCCAGTGACCAGAATGATGCCGTGAGGGCGTTTGACGAGTGCCTCCCAGCGCTGGGCGTCATGGGCTGAAAACCCGAGCGCGTCGAGGTCCTTGACCGCGTTGTCCGGGTCAAAAATCCGCATCACCATCTTTTCGCCAAAGGCAGTGGGCAGTGTGGACAAGCGCATTTCAATTTCATCGCCGCGCGGGTTGCGGGTTTTGATGCGGCCATCCTGCGGCCGACGTTTTTCGACCACGTCCATACGGCCCAGCAATTTGATCCGCGCCATCATGGCATTGAGCACGCCCATGGGCATCTGGTAGACCGGGTGCAGGATGCCGTCGATGCGAAAGCGGATCACGCCTTGTTCGCGTCGGGGTTCCAGGTGGATGTCGCTGGCCCGCTGGTCAAACGCGTATTGCCACAACCAGTCCACCACCTGCACCACGCTTTGGTCGTTGGCGTCGAGTTGCTTATTGGTTTTACCGAGTTCAACCAGCTGCTCAAAACTGGCGCCGCCATTGTTGCCGCCCGCCTTTTGAGCCAGCCGTACCGACTTGGCCAACGAAAAAAACTCGGCCGTGTATTTGTGAATGTCCTGCGGGTTCGCCACCACGCGGCGCACATGGCGGCGCGACTGGCGCTCCACCTCGGCGACCCAGTCAGTCACAAATGGCTCGGACGTTGCCACCACCAGTTCAGCAGGCGTTAACTGCACCGGCAGTATTTTGTGCCGCTCGGCAAATGCCGCGCTCATGGTGTCGGCCACCTTGCCCACATCTACCTTTAGCGGGTCAATGCGCAGGTAGTCCAGGCCTGCGCGGCCGGCCAGCCATTGCGTCAGCAGCTCAATGTCCAGTGCCTTGTTGTCGCTGGCGCGGCGCATCGACACGCTGGCCAGGCGCAGCAAGGGGTGTTGGGCGCTTTCGGCTTGTGCGCACCTTGCCACAGTCCGGGCCGCTTCTGCCTCGGTGACCACGCCGTCAGCGTGCAGCCAATGCACCAGGTGGCGCCAGTCCAAGGGACCGACATGAGCGGGCTTGCTGTGTTTGACAGTTTTCAAATCTGGACTCATTCTGAAATCGGTTTCAAAACCCGCACCCATTTGCTGGCCGGCAGGCCCCAACGTGACTCGATGGCAGCGGCGCGTGCCAACAGTTGCTGTCGCTTGGGACGCAACATCCTGCGTTGCGCCAGAACCACCGTATTGCCTTCCCGCGTCGGCTTGAAGGACCAAATGGCGTCGGTGCCAAATGCCACGGCGATCTTGTCCACGCTGCTTTGGAAACTTGAAGACCGCCCAAACAGGTTGACCGCCATGCAGCCATCCGGTGTCAGCAGGGAACGGCAGCCGGCATAAAAAGCGGCACTGTCCAGTACTGGCGCGGCCGCGTCGTCATCGTACAAGTCGACTTGCAAGGCATCCACATTGCCTTGCCACTGCGGCCTTTGTATCTCTTGCGCGGCGTCGGCCAGAATGACACGTATTCGAGCGTTGTCGGTCGGCAGTTTGAACCAGCCTCTGCAGGCCATCACCACCTGCGGGTTGATCTCAATGGCCGTTGTCTTCATCTTCAAGACTTTGTGGCAGTATTTGGTCAATGAACCCGCGCCCAGGCCCAGCTGCATGGCCTGGCGTTTGGGCACGCTGTCAGGCTCAACAAATAGCACCCAGGCCATCATGCGCTGGATGTACTCATGCACCAGGGCCAGCGGCGCGTCAGTTCGCATGGAACCCTGAATCCAGGGCGTGCCCAAATGCAGGTGGCGAATCAATCCTTCGTCAGAAAAATTGACTTCCGGCAGTTCGATGGTCTGAATTTTCAAGATGTTTGCATTATCCTCATGCTTTTCAAAAAAAAGGGCTTGCCATGAATGTTGAAGCGATTTGGACATTTTTATCGACTCAGGGTGCCGATTTCGGCCTGAAACTTCTGGGCGCTCTGGCCGCCTGGATTGTGGGCAGATGGCTGATCAGCCTGGTGGTGCGCCTCATGGGTGCCGCCATGCATCGTGGCGGCAAGATCGACCCCACACTGACCAACTACCTGAAGTCGATTGTGTCGGTCATTCTCAACATCGTCCTCATCCTGGCGATTTTGGATATTTTTGGCGTCAAGACCACGTCGTTTGCCGTCTTGCTGGCGGGCGCCGGGCTGGCGATTGGCACGGCCTGGGGCGGGTTGCTGACGCACTTTGCAGCAGGGGTATTCATGCAGGTGCTACGGCCCTACAAAGTCGGGGATTGGGTGACGGTGGGCGGCGTGACCGGCACCGTCAAAGAACTTGGCTTGTTCGGCACCACCGTGGTGACTGGGGACAATGTGACCACCATCATTGGCAACAACACTGTGTTTTCGAGCACCATCCAGAATTACAGCGCATTGTCTTTCCGCCGTGTCGACTGTGTCGCCAAGGTCGCCAATTCAGTGGACGTGCTGGACGCCATTGCGCGGCTCAAAACCGCCGTCAGCGCCATTCCTAACGTGGCCGCTTCCCCTGCGCCTGATATTGAGATTTTGCAGTTCACGCCTGAAGGCCCATTGCTGTGCGTGCGCCCTTATGCCCACACCGACCACTATTGGCAGGTCTATTTCGACACCCACAAAGCGATCATCGGCACCTTTGGCTTGGCGGGGTATCCGGTGCCAGAAACCCCTGTGGCACACCGCACCGTGTAGGCCGGTCGCAGCCTTACAACCCCAGCAATCCGCGCAAGCGCGGCAGCGCTGCCATCGCGTTGCGACTGGTCGCCTGCGCCAGGTCATCAGCGGAGATCCCCCGCAAAGCCGCCAGCCCTGCCCCAATCCGTGGCAGCTCGCTGGGTGTGTTGCGGCCTTGTGCCAAGCCTGCCGCACGCTGCTGAGCCGTTGCGTACAGCCAATGCGGCGGCATGTCGGGTGAATCGGTTTCCATCACGATGGCTGCCAGCGGCAGGCTCGTGGCCAAATGCCGTAGGCGCAAGGCGCGTTCGTAGGTCAGTGCGCCGCCAAAACCCAGCTTGAACCCCAGCGCGATGAAGGCCTGCGCCTGCTGTTCGCTGCCGTTGAAGGCATGGGCAATGCCCTGCCATTGGGCTTTTGGCCCGCCCACGTCACGCAGGTGTTTGAGCAATCTATCCGCCGAACGGCGCACATGCAGGATCACAGGCAAGTTGTATTGCCGCGCCAACTTGAGCTGCACGCTACAAAAATGTTCTTGCCGCTCGCGCAAGGGGCTCACGCACAACTCAGGCACAAAAAAATCAAGGCCGATTTCACCCACGGCGACCAGGCGCGGGTCGTCACAGTGCAGGCGCAAGGCCTCATCCAGCCGGGCCAGGTCGATATCTTGCGCAGACTTCACGTACAAAGGGTGAATGCCCAGCGCGTAGCTGTCACCCAGTTCATGGGCCAGGCCGCGAACGCGCTCGAAGTTGGCGACATTGACTGCCGGGATGACGCAGTGCTTTACATTATTGATAGCAGACTTTTCCCTAATGACGGGAACATCCGGCATAAACTCGTCTGCATCGAGGTGGGTGTGGGTATCGATCCAAAAGGCCATGGTGCTGAAATTACCATAAACCCGGACCTTTTCCCCGCCAGTCAAAATTCACCTTGAGGGCCAAGCAGCCAGCGGCAATGCAAGCGCCCGGGAACCGTGCTAACGTTGCCGTGCCCCTGCAAACGCTCCAAATGCTTTACTTCGAGGTGAACGAATGCGCAGATCCGCCCTGTACAGCAGTTCCGTCAAAATGCCGCTTTTGGCGCAACCCGACATGCCGCTGGCAAAAACCAGCCTGAAGGCCAGACTGCAAGCCCTGCGCCGAATTTCACCCCATGACCCGCGCCTGATGTGGTCGGCCATTGTGGTTCTGGCCATCTTGCTGGCAATCAATATCGGCCTGCATTTTCGCCCGGGGCAACCCAAATTGACGCAGGAAATCATCGACAGCGCGGTGCTTAAAACGCTGGAAACGGCAGATTTGCCGTCGGCTGCCGCCAAAGCGGCCGACGCCATTGCGCCGTCCGTCGTGCGGGTGACGGGCTTCGTCAAGAACGCGGAGGGTGACGCAGACATCGAACACGGCGTAGGCACCGGCGTGGTGATCGTGGACAAAGGCATCATCCTGACCAATTTCCACGTGATCCAGGGGGCGCAGACCATCAAGGTGACGTTTTCTGACGGCATGGAAAGCACGGCATCGGTCAAAAGCGTGAAGCCGGAAGATGACCTGGCGGTGTTGCAAGCCCACAAAATCCCCGACGACATGATTGCCGCCACCATGCGCTCAACCGCAGACCTGAGGCCAGGCGACCAGGTCGTGGCGGTGGGCTTTCCGTTTGGCATCGGGCCCTCGGTATCCGCGGGCGTTGTATCGGGCCTGAAGCGCACCTTCAGGTCGCCTGAAGGCAAGCAGGAAATGACCAACCTGATCCAGTTTGACGCCGCCGCCAACCCCGGCAATTCGGGCGGGCCGCTGGTCACCATGGATGGCCAGGTGGTGGGCATCGTCACCGCCATCCTCAACCCCAACGAACAGCGCACCTTCATTGGCATCGGTTTTGCCGTGCCGATCGAAAATGCCGCGAGCGCTGCGGGCATGCCGCCTTTTTAAAACCCTCAACACACAAGGACCCGCGCCATGCAAGCCGTGACCACCCTGGACATCAAACCCACAAGTTCTGAAACTGCCCAGTTGATGGAACAAATTCTTTACGAGGTAAAACGTGTCGTCGTGGGGCAAGACCGCTTTCTGGAACGCGTGATGGTGGCCATGCTGGCGCAGGGGCATTTACTGGTGGAAGGGGTGCCCGGCCTGGCCAAAACACTGACCATCAAAACCTTGGCCAACACGGTGCGCGGCGACTTCAAACGCATCCAGTTCACCCCCGACCTGGTGCCGGCCGACCTGGTGGGCACGCGCATTTACAACCAGAAGACGGGTGAATTTTCAACCTCGCTCGGCCCGGTCTTTACCAACCTGCTGCTGGCGGACGAGATCAACCGCGCTCCGGCCAAGGTGCAAAGCGCCCTGCTTGAGGTGATGCAGGAGCGCCAGGTGACGATTGCCGGCGTCACGCACAAAGTGCCCAGCCCCTTCCTGGTGATGGCGACGCAAAACCCGATTGAAACCGAGGGTACTTACCCATTGCCCGAAGCGCAGGTGGACCGCTTCATGATGAAGGTGCTGGTCGACTACCCGACCGATGAGGAAGAGTTTGTCATCGTGCAACGCGTCACCGGCGCAGCCGTCGCTGTCACGGCCGTGGCCACCACCGAGCAACTGGCGGCCTTGCAGCATGAGTGCCGTCAGGTCTATGTCGACCCCAGCATGATCCAGTACGCGGTGCGCCTCGTGTCGGCCACCCGCAACCCCGCCAAACACGACCTGAAAGACCTGGCCCGCTTCATCACCTACGGCGCCAGCCCGCGGGCCACCATCAACATGACCGAAGGCGCCCGCGCCCTGGCCATGCTGCGCGGACGCACTTATGTGTTGCCCGAAGACATGACAGACCTCGTGCCCGACGTGTTGCGCCATCGACTGGTTCTGTCGTATGAAGCCTTGTCCGAAGGTCTCACGCCGGATGCCATCACCGCCAAAATCATGGCCAAAATTCCCGTGCCCGCCAAGCCGCTGGAACACGACAAACTGGCGGCGTGAAGCCGCCCTGAATCGACGCCAACGCCGCCTGCTGCGCCCCATGTTCAACCCGTTCAAACGCCAGCCCAGACCCGTGGCCAGCCCCATGGCGCAGGCCGCCAATGCCCCTCAAATTGCGGGGTCCGACAGCGTGCTGCGCCGCCTCGAATGGACGGTGATCCGCCGTCTGGACGGCCTGCTGCAGGGGGACTACCGCACCTTGCTGCGTGGCGCCGGCATCGACCTGGCCGACCTGCGTGAATACCAGCACCACGACGACGTGCGCCACATCGACTGGAACGTCACCGCCCGCCTGCAAATTCCCCACGTGCGGGTGTTCACTGAAGACCGTGAAATGACAGCCTGGTTTTTGCTGGACCTGAGCCCGTCCATCGACTTTGGCTCGGGCGAGCAGCGCAAGCGCAACGTCTCCGCAGATTTGGTCGCTGTGCTAGCCCGCCTGCTGACCCGCCATGGCAACCGGGTGGGCGCACTGCTGTATGGGTCTGGCGTCGATACAGTCATCCCCGCAGGCAATGGCCGCCGCCACGTCTTGCAGCTCATGCACGCCATGGCGCGTCGGCCAAAACATGCTGAATCCGGCAGCACCAAGCTGGGCGACTTGCTGCATGCCGCGGCGGGCCTGGTGCACCGCCGCTCCACGGTGTTCGTGGTGTCGGACTTCATCAGCGAACCCGGCTGGGAAACGGCCCTGGGGCTGCTGGCGCAGAAACATGAAGTGGTGGCCGTGCGCCTGGTCGATCCGCTGGAAATGGACTTGCCTGATTTGGGCCTCATCACCCTGCGCGACGCTGAGAGTGGAGAGCAGCTTCTGGTCGACACGCACGACCCCAAGTTCCGCCAGCGCTTTGCCCGCATTGCGGCCGCCCGCGAGGCCGAGCTACGCACGTCCCTGAGCAAGGCGGGGGTGGACACGCTGGAGCTTTCCACGCAGGACGACCTGGTGGAATCCATCATGCGTTTTACCGACATGCGCAAGCGGCGCAGCCGCCTGGGCGCGGGTGGCAAGCTGCCCATGCACCTCAAACGGGCCGCCTGAGCGTCCCGCGAACCCCCTCACGCCCGGCATCGAAGGAGACAACCCAATGGACATGGCGAATTTGTTGCCCCGGCAATTTCCGATGACCTTCTTCTGGCCCAACTTGCTGTGGCTGCTGCTGTTGGTGCCCTTGCTGGTGGCCGTTTATGTATGGCTGATGAAGCGCAAGAAGAGGCTCGCCCTGCGGTATGCCAGCCTGTCCATCGTGCGCGAAGCCATGGGCACCGGGCCGGGGTTTCGCCGCCATATTCCGCCCCTGCTGTTTCTGCTCGCCATCGCCGCCATGCTGCTGGCCGCTTCGCGCCCGTTTGCGGTGGTGAGTTTGCCGTCGCAGCAGGAAACCATCATGCTGGCCATGGACGTATCGGGCAGCATGCGGGCCACCGACGTGCAGCCCAGCCGCATTGTGGCCGCGCAAAACGCCGCCAAATCGTTTTTGGCCGATCTGCCCAAAGGCATCAAGGTGGGCATTGTGGCTTTTGCAGGTTCTGCCCAGGTGGCACAAATCCCCACACTCAACCGCGAAGACCTGGTGTCGGCGATTGACCGGTTTCAATTGCAACGCGGCACCGCCATTGGCAACGGCATCGTGATGTCGCTGGCCACCTTGTTTCCTGACGCCGGCATTGATTTGGGCCAACTGCAATATGGCGGTCGCCAGCGCGGCATGTCAATTGACGAGAAGCCCAAGGACAAGAAAGAATTTACGCCGCAAGCCCCCGGTTCTTATACGTCTGCAGCTATTATTTTGCTAACAGATGGCCAACGCACCACCGGTGTAGATTCGCTCGAAGCGGCCAAAATGGCGGCCGATCGCGGCGTGCGCGTGTACACCGTGGGGGTGGGCACGGTCAATGGTGAAACCATCGGCTTTGAAGGCTGGTCCATGCGCGTCAAGCTCGACGAAGAAACCCTCAAGGCCATCGCCAACAAAACCCAGGCCGAGTACTTTTATGCGGGCACCGCCACTGACCTCAAAAAAGTTTACGACACCCTGAGCTCGCGCCTGACGGTGGAAAAGAAAGAAACTGAAATTTCCGGCCTGCTGGCCCTGTTTGCGGCCATTTTGGCGATCACTTCCGCTGGGCTGTCGCTGCTCTGGTTCAACCGGATTATGTAGGGCCGGCCTTGCCGTCCCACCCGCAGCTCAGGGCGGGGGAATCGATTTGATTCAATCGTTCCTCCATATAACTTCACGACCTCAACGCCTGCTCAAAATCCGCCAGCAAATCGGCGGTGTCTTCCAGCCCCACTGAAAAGCGGATCAAGCCATCCGAAATGCCCATCGCAGCCCGGGCGGCGGCTCCCATCTCCCAAAAAATGGTCGGCGCTACGGGAATGATCAGGCTGCGTGTGTCGCCCAGGCCGGTCGCGACAACCGGCAATTTCAGGCGGTTGATGAATTTCAGGCAAGCCGCCTCATTGCCCACCTCAAAAGCCAGCAGCCACGAACCGGCGCTGAAATGCTGTTTGGCAAATAGGTGCTGTGGATGCGATTCGAGCATGGGGTAGAACACACGCTGCACCGCGCTGTGGCTCTCTAAAAAACGAGCCAGCTCCAGCGCGGTTTTGCTGGTCTGAGCCGCGCGCAGGGCCAGCGTTTCTGCGCCCAGGCTGATGGCGTGCGCCTGCTCGCTGGACAAGGTGCCGCCCATGTCGCGCAGGCCTTTTTTGCGAACTTGCTGCAGGCCCCAGCCTTTGGGGTCGCCCTGGCGGTAATTGGCGAAGATGTTGGGGTAGGTTGACCAGTCAAACAAGCCCGTGTCGGTGATGGCACCGCCCAGTGCCGCCCCATGGCCTGCTATGGTTTTGGTGAGTGAGTTGATGACCAGGCTGGCCCCCACGGTCTTGGGCAAGAAAATCCAGGGCGAGGTGATGGTGTTGTCCACCACGTAAACCAGGCCACGCGATTTGCACAAGGCACCGATGCCGCCCAGGTCGGGCACTTGTGTCGCCGGATTGGCAATGGTCTCCACAAACACCATGCGCGAATTCGGCTGGATGGCTGCGGCCACGGCATCGGTGCGGGTGGCATCGACCATGGTCACCTCGATGCCCAGATCGCGCAGGGTGCCAATCAAGCTGTTGGTGTTGCCAAAGACGAACTGGCTGGAGATCAGATGGTCACCCGCTTTCAGCAGCGTCAAAAACATCGCCGTGATGGCGGCCATGCCGGTGGCAAAACTGATGCTGCCCAGGGCCTGCTCCATCTGCGTGATTTTGGCTTCGAGCGCGGCCGTGGTGGGTGTGCCCTGGCGCGCATAGTTGAAACCGCCCTTGATGCTGCCCTGGAACACGCCAATCAGGTCTTCGACCCGCTCGTAACCATACTGCACCGAGGTGTGGATGGGTTTGTGAATGCCGCCGTGCTCCACACCGAAGTGCTGGTCGGCATGGACGTTTTGGGTGGTGAATCCTTGCTTGGTCATAACATTTTGCTAAAAAAACTGCCCGACAAATCTGCTCAAAACCAGATTGTGGCACTCAAAGCGCCGTCAGTCTGCCGCCTTCCAGCCTCAGTTGGCGCTGGCAACGTGCTGCCAAGCCCACGTCGTGGGTGACCAGGATGAAAGCCGTGCCCTGGTCCCGCGCCAGCTGCAGCATCAGCTCGAACACGCTGTCAGCGGTTTTGCGGTCCAGATTGCCGGTAGGTTCGTCGGCCAACACGCAGGCTGGCTGGGTCACCAGGGCGCGCGCAATGGCGACGCGTTGGCGCTCGCCCCCGGAAAGCTCCGCCGGGCGGTGTTGTAGGCGGCCCTGTAAACCCACGTTAGCCAGCATTTTTGTCGCTTGATGCGCAGCCTCAGTGCGGCTCATGCGCCGTATCCACAGCGGCATGGCCACATTGTCAAGCGCTGTGAACTCGGGCAGCAAATGGTGAAACTGGTAGATAAAGCCCAATTGCTGGTTGCGCAGGCGGCCCTGCTCTGCGGCACCCAAGCGGGCCAGCGCCACGCCTTTGATCTGCACGCTGCCGCTGGTGGGCGCGTCCAGCCCGCCCAGCAGGTGCAGCAGCGTACTTTTGCCGGAACCCGACGCGCCGACAATGGCGAGGGTGTCACCCGCGCTGACCTGCAAATCAACACCCTGCAACACCGCCACGTCCAGGCGGCCTTCGGTGAAGCGTTTGGTGAGGCCGTGGGCCTGAAGGACAAATTGACTCATCACGCACTCATCAGGGCTGACCAGGTTTCGCCGCCAGGCCGCCCCAAGGCGAAACGCGGCCCCCTCGGGGGGCAGGGAGCCACACGAAGTGGGCGACCGTGGGGGCCATATCACTCATACCGCAGCGCCTCCGCCGGATTCACCCGGCTGGCGTGCCAGCTTGGGTAAATCGTTGCCACAAAGGCCAGCACCAGTGAGATGACGGCGATGGGCAGAATGTCCTGCTGCTGCGGGTCGCTGGGCATGCGGCTGATCAGGTAAATATCTTTGGGCAAAAAACTGGCGCTCAGAACCCGCTCCAAAAACGGCACCAGCACGTCAATGTTGTAGGCCACGCCAAGGCCCAGCAGCAGGCCCGCCAGCGTGCCAATCACCCCCACCATGGCCCCTTGCACCACAAAAATGCTCATGATGCTGCCGGGGCTGGCCCCCAGGGTGCGCAGGATGGCGATGTCGGCGCGTTTGTCCGTCACGGTCATTACCAGGGTGCTGACCAGGTTGAAGGCCGCCACGGCGACGATCAGCGTGAGGATGATGAACATCATGCGTTTTTCAAGCTGCACGGCGGCAAACCAGTTGCGGTTTTGCCGCGTCCAGTCACGCACCAAAAATTGCCCGGTGAGCGTGCGCCCCAACTGTGCCGCCACGTCCCGCGCTTGCTGCAAATTTCGCAGCTTCAGGCGTATTCCTGTTGGGCCTTCCAGCCTGAATATCTTAGCTGCGTCGTCCAGGTGCAACAGCGCAAGGCCGGCGTCGTATTCGTAATGGCCCGAGTCAAACACGCCCACCACGGTCATTTGTTTCAGGCGCGGCACCACGCCGGCTGGCGACACCTGACCGCTGGGCGCAATCAAGGTCACCGGGTCGCCCACCCGCACACCCATGGATCGCGCCAATTCGCCGCCGAGCACGATGCCAAACTGCCCCGGCACCAGACGCGCCAGCACCGAAGACTTCAGCGCGGCCGCCAAATCCGTCACCTCGGGCTCCAGCGCCGGGTCAATGCCGCGAATCATCGCGCCCTTGATGTCCTCACCGCGCCCCAGCAGGCCTTGCGCCCCAATGAACGGGGCCGCACCCACCACTTGCGGGTTGGCTCGGGCTTGTTTCAGGGTCAACGCCAGGTCGGGCAAGGCCGCGCCATCCGCTGAAAACACCTCGATGTGGGCAATCACGCTCAACATGCGGTTGGTGACCTCCTTTTGAAACCCGTTCATCACGCTCAACACGATGATCAGGGCCGCGACCCCCAGCGCAATGCCCAGCATCGACACGCCCGAGATGAAGGAGATAAACCCGTTGCGCCGCGTGCCCCGGCTGGCCCGCGTGTAACGCCAGCCAAGGATGAGTTCGTAGGGGAGTTGCATGGGGAGATTGTGGCATTGGGCCAGGTGCGGGATTCGTGCCGCTCAAGCCTGAATGAATTTCGACCCAAGTCTGCGGTGTCCCCGACAATCTCCCCATGCACCTGCTGATCCCCTTCGCGTTTTGCCTGCCAAATGCCTGTGGCGCAGCACTGGCTGGCCTGGCTTTACCAAATTTAACCCAGCTGCTGAATCGCCTGGAATGGGCGGGCGGTGACCTGGCAGATGAAAACACCCTGACCCCGCCGCACGAGCGGGCGCTGGGCGCAGCCTGCGGCATCAGTGCGCGCGGCACCACGCCAGACGGGCAACTGCCCTGGGGCGCGTGGCATGCGGCGCAGGCCGGCCACCCGGTCGCGGCAGATGAGGCGTGGGCCGTCATCACGCCTTGCCATTGGGCCGT
Source organism: Burkholderiales bacterium (assembly GCA_025360385.1). Taxonomy (GTDB): domain Bacteria; phylum Pseudomonadota; class Gammaproteobacteria; order Burkholderiales; family Burkholderiaceae_C; genus JANYCG01. Next base: position 24,426 of record JANYCG010000081.1, read on the forward strand.
GCAAACCGGCCACATCAGCATGGTCCACCCCCGCACCCTGGGCTTGCAAGAGGACGAATCCCGCGCGCTGCTGGCGGCCATGCAGGCGTATTTTTCCGGCGATGGCATCGAGCTGGTATTTGACACGCCGACGCGCTGGCTGGCGCGCGGCAAGGTGTTTGCGGGCCTGGCCACGGCATCGCCCTACCGCGTGGTCGGCGCACGGGTGGACGACTGGATCCCCAAAGACAGCGCGGCCAAAACCCTACGCCGCCTGCAACAGGAGATGCAGATGTTGCTCTACACCCATACGCTGACCGACGCGCGCTCGGAGCGGGGCTTGCCGGCCGTCAACTCCTTCTGGGTCAGCGGCACGGGGTCATTGCCGGCCCGCCAGCTGTCCGTGGCGCAGGCCCCAAGTTCAGCCCCTCCAGCCGTGACCGTGCCCAATGGCCTGCGTGATGCCGCCATCGTGGAGGACTGGCGGGCCTGGGCAGCCGCCTGGCAAAGGATTGATGCCAACGAATGCGCTGAATTACTCAGTCGCCTGGCGCAAGCCGGGCAGTCGACGCTGACCCTGTGCGGCGAACGCGGCAGCCAAAACTTTCAAAGCAGCGATCAACCCGGCGTAAAACGCCTTTTGAACCGACTCAAGAGGAAAATTCGGCCAATGTCCTTATCAATACTGAATAGTGTGTTATGAAAATAGTAGCACGAGACATCCCCCCCCGCGCCGCGTGGGCGCTGGAACAGGCGGGCGTGCACCCCTTGCTGGCCCGCCTTTTCGCGTCACGCGGCGTGCTGGCCCGGGCCGAACTTGACGACAGCCTGGCGCTGCTGCTGCCCCCTGCGTCGATGAAGGGCACGGCAGAGGCAGCCGTGCTGCTGGCCGACGCCATCGCGGCGGGCAAAAAGTTGTGCATCGTGGCCGACTACGACTGCGACGGCGCCACCGCCTGCGCGGTGGGCATCCGCGGCCTGCGCCTGCTGGGCGCGCAACACGTCAGCTACCTGGTGCCAGACCGCGTGGTCGACGGCTACGGCCTGACCGCGCCGATTGCTGAACGCGTCAAGGCCCGCGGGGCCGACGTGCTGATCACGGTGGACAACGGCATCGCCAGTTTTGAGGGCGTGGCCAAAGCGCGGGCGCTGGGCCTGCAAGTGCTGGTGACGGACCACCACCTGCCTGCCCTGGTTGACGGCGCCGTCACGCTGCCCGATGCCGACGTGACGGTCAACCCCAACCAGCCAGGCTGCGCGTTTGAAAGCAAGTCCATCGCCGGGGTCGGCGTGATGTTTTATGTGTTGCTGGCGCTGCGGGCGCAGTTGCGCAAGCGCGGGGTGTTCAGCGCGCAGGACCAGCCCAAGCTCGACACCCTGCTGCCCTTGGTCGCCCTGGGCACGGTGGCAGATGTGGTCAAACTCGACGCCAACAACCGCAAATTGGTAGCCCAGGGGCTAAAACGCGTCAGAGTCCCCGCAATGAGTGCGGGGATAGCTAGTCTTTTTGTAGCGTCCGGGCGGCAGGCCAAGGCCGCGACGACCTTCGACTTTGGCTTTGCGCTGGGCCCGCGCATCAACGCGGCGGGCCGCCTGGCCGACATGACCTTGGGCATTGAATGCCTGCTGACCGACGATGCGGCCCGCGCCGACGAACTGGCCAAAACCCTGGACGCCATCAACCGGCAGCGCCGCGAGATTGAAGGCGACATGCGGGAACAGGCCCTGCTGCTGGCCGAATCGCTGTTTGAAGAATCGCAGGAGCCGCCCAGCGCGATTTGCGTGTTTGATGCCGCCTTCCACGAAGGCGTGGTCGGCATCGTGGCCTCGCGGCTCAAAGACAAGCTGCACCGCCCGGCCTTTGTGTTTGCGCAAAGCAAGGCACCCGGCAAGGCGCATGAACTCAAAGGCTCTGGCCGCTCCATCCCCGGCTTCCACCTGCGCGACGCGCTGGACTTGGTGGCGAAGCGCCAGCCCGGCGTCTTGCTGCGTTTTGGCGGCCATGCCATGGCGGCCGGTTGCACCGTGCTGGAGGAAAATTTTGAGCGGTTCGAGCAGGGCCTGGCCGAGGTTGCCCGCGAATGGCTGGACGCCGCCACGCTGACGCGCCGCCTGGACACCGACGGCCCGCTCAAACCCGAATACCGCCGCGTGGAGTTGGTTGACACCCTGCACAAAGAAGTCTGGGGCCAGGGCTTTGCGCCGCCGGTGTTCAGCGAAGTGGTCGAGGTGGTGTCGCAGCGCCTGGTGGGTGAAAAACACCTGGCCCTCAAGCTCAAACACCAGGGACAGCCGGTCGACGGCATCTGGTGGAACCACACCGAGCCACTGCCCGCTCAGGTTTTGCTGGCGTTCCGGCTGGATGCCGACGAGTGGAACGGCCTGCGCCGGGTGCGGTTTTTGGTGGAAGGCGCAGACCTGCAGGGTCAAAGTTAGCCCCATGACTCTAGGGAAAACCCATGGGGATTAAAATCAGCCGGTGACTTCCATCCTGAACGCTGACCTGCATTGCCATTCCGTCGTCTCTGACGGCACCCTGACCCCCGAGCTGTTAGCCGAACGCGCCAGGAAAAACGGCGTCGAACTGTGGGCGCTGACGGACCACGACGAGATTGGCGGACAGCACCGCGCCGCCGCCGCCGCCAAGGCGCAGGGCATGAAATACCTCACCGGCACAGAAATCTCGGTCACCTTCATTGGCACCACGGTGCACATCGTCGGCCTGGGCTTCAATCCCGACGATGAAAACATGATTGCCGGCCTGCAAAAAACCAGGGGCGGCCGACGGGAACGCGCCATGGAAATGTCCGACGGGCTGGACAAAGTGGGCATCAAGGGCGCGTTTGACGGGGCCTTGAAATACGTGGGCAACCCGGACTTGATCTCGCGCACCCACTTTGGCCGCTTTCTGGTGGAAACCGGCGTTTGCAAAGACACCAACGAGGTGTTTCGCAAGTACCTCACCGAAGGCAAGCCGGGTTACGTCGAGCACAAATGGGCTAACCTGAAAGATGCCGTCACCTGGATCCGCCAAGGCGGCGGCGTGGCCGTCATCGCCCACCCGGCGCGTTACAAATTCACGGCCAACGAAGAATACGCACTGTTCACCGAGTTCAAAGCCCACGGCGGGCAAGCGGTCGAGGTGGTGACGGGCAGCCACACAGCGGCCGAATACGTCACCTACGCCGCCACAGCGCTGGAGTTTGGCCTGGCCGCATCACGCGGCAGCGATTTCCACGACCCGTCCGAGTCGCATACCGACTTGGGCACCCTGCCCTATTTGCCCGGCAACCTGACGCCGGTGTGGGACCTGCTGGCGGACAGAATCCGGTGAGTGGCGTTGCCGAGAACCGGCCGGGCCACACGCTGGCTGGCATTGCCTTGGTGATTGCGGCTGTGGCCTGTTTTGCCACGCTGGACACCACCACCAAATTCATCACCACCGGGGTGCCGCTCTTGATGGCCATGTGGTTTCGCTTCAGTTTTCAGGCGCTGGTGACCACCGCTTTTGCGCTGCCACAGCGCGGCCTGGCCGCGCTGCGCACGCAGCACCCGCGTTTTCAGCTGGTGCGTGGCCTGTTGCTGGCCAGTTCCAGCATGCTGGCCTTCATGAGCCTGAAACACACGCCGGTGGCCGAGTTCACGGCCATCGTGTCGCTCACGCCCCTGGTCATCACGGTGCTGGCCGCCGTCAAGCTGAAGGAAAAAGTCTCGCCCCTGCGCTGGGCGCTGGTGGTGGGCGGTTTTGTCGGCACCGTGCTCATCATCCGGCCGCAAAGCGACGACTTCAACTTGGCCCTGCTCCTGCCACTGGCGCTGGTGGGCACGAGCACGGCGTTCCAGCTGATCACCAGCGCCATGGCGCGCACCGAAGACCCGGTCACCATGCACCTGTACACCGGCTGGGTGGGTGCGCTTGCTTCGACCCTGGCCCTGCCTTTTGTCTGGATCACCATCGACAACAGCGCCTACTGGTGGAGCATGTTGCTGGTGGGCACCATGGGCACGGTGGGACACTATTTGCTGATTCTGGGTTACAAAAAGGCCGATGCATCGGTCTTGACACCTTATCTTTATTTCCAGATTGCGTTCGCCATGCTGGGCGGCTGGCTGGTGTTTTCACAGGTGCCAGATGTGCCGTCAATGGCCGGCATCTCGATGATCGCCATTTGTGGTGCCACCGGGGCGTGGCTGACTCTGCGGGAGGGCAAATACCGGCCCGACCGCGTCAGGCCGGAACCCGTGGAATCCTGAGGACTCACACCGCAAACCCGCCATGGCCCAATACTTCGAAGTCCACCCCGACAACCCCCAGGTGCGCCTGCTCAAACAGGCCGTCGCCATGCTGGAAAAAGGCGGCATTCTGGCCGTGCCAACCGACAGCAGTTATGCCCTGGTGTGCCACCTGGACGACCGGGCCGCCGCCGATGCCCTGCGCCGCATTCGCGGCGTGGACGACAAACACCACCTCACGCTGTTGTGCCGTGACTTGAGCGAACTGGCCAACTACGCCAAAGTTGACAACCGGCAATACCGCCTGCTCAAAGCCGCCACACCCGGCGCCTACACCTTCATTCTGGAAGCCAGCAAAGAGGTGCCCCGCCGCGTCAGCCACCCGCAACGCAAGACGATTGGCCTACGCGTGCCCGGCCACAAAGTGCTCAGCGAGCTTCTAGCCCTCCACAATGGGCCCTTGTTAGCGACTACTTTAATCGCGATCGGCGAGACCGAACCCCTCAACGACGCCCACGACATCCGCGAGCGTTTTGAACACGATGTGGCAGCGGTGATCGACGCCGGGGCCTGCGCGCTGGAGCCCACGACCGTGGTCGATTTGACCGGCGGAGAACCGCTGGTGCTGCGCGAAGGGCGCGGTGCTCTGGCGGTGCTGGGCTTATAAACCCCTGAAACGACTCTGAGACAATTCATCCATGGACATCGCCCACCTGATTCAAACGGTTCTCATCTACGCCCTGCCGGTGTTGCTCGCCATCACCGTGCATGAAGCCGCCCACGGTTACGCCGCCCGCTATTTTGGCGACAACACGGCCTATAGCCTGGGCCGCGTCACGCTCAACCCGATCCCGCACATCGACCCAATGGGCACCATCCTGATGCCGCTGATGTTGTACTTTGCCACCTCGGGTGCCTTTTTGTTCGGTTACGCCAAGCCGGTGCCGGTGCGATTTGGCAATTTGCGCAACCCCAAACGCGACATGGTGTGGGTCGCGCTGGCCGGGCCTTGCGTGAATTTTTTGCAGGCTTTTGTCTGGGGCGTGTTGCTTTACGCCTTGATTGGGTTTGGCTTCACCGAGCCGTTTTTTGTCAAGATGTGCCAGGGCGGCATTCTGGTCAACCTGGTGATGTTTGCCTTCAACCTGTTCCCCCTGCCACCGCTGGACGGCGGCCGCATTCTGGTTGGCCTGCTGCCCTACCGCCAAGCCGAGCTGGTGTCCCGCGTTGAGCCCTGGGGCTTTTTCATCGTGATGGCCCTGGTCATCATGAAAGTGGTGGACTGGCTCTGGATGCGACCCGTGATGGCGCTGACCGAATGGGTGTTGGGCCTCTTGCTGTCGCCGCTGGCGTGGCTGGTGGCTTGAGGGCGGCACTACATTCATTGAGCCGCCTGAGACCCCTTCGACACCCGCCCCTTCCCTCCATTCAACCCGTTCGCCAACCCATGAGTCCAGTGCGCTTCCTGACCGGCATCACCACCAGCGGTACGCCGCATTTGGGCAATTACGTCGGTTCCATCCGCCCGTCAGTGCGGGCCAGCCAGCGCGCTGATGTTGAGAGTTTTTATTTTCTGGCGGACTACCACGCACTGATCAAGATCGACGAGCCTTCGCGCATCCAGCGCTCCACCCTGGAGATTGCCGCGAGCTGGCTAGCCGCTGGCCTTAACCCCGACAAAGTCACGTTTTACCGCCAGTCCGACATCCCCGAGATCCCCGAGCTGACCTGGCTCCTGACCTGCGTCACCGGTAAGGGCCTGCTGAACCGCGCCCACGCCTACAAGGCGGCCGTCGACAAAAACCTGGCGGCGGGCGCGCAAGCCGAGACCGACATCAACACTGGCCTGTTCATGTATCCGGTGCTGATGGGCGCTGACATCTTGATGTTCAACGCGCACAAGGTGCCGGTGGGGCGCGACCAGGTGCAGCACCTTGAAATGACGCGCGACATGGCGGCCAGTTTCAACCACCGCTATCCACGCCAACAGGGTGAGCATTTTGTGCTGCCCGAGGTGGTGATTGAAGAGTCCGTCGCCACCCTGCCCGGCCTCGATGGTCGCAAGATGAGCAAGAGTTACGACAACACCATTGCCTTGTTTGCCGACAGTGCAGCCTTGAAGAAACTCATCAACGGCATCAAGACGGATGCACGCGCGCCGGGTGAAACCAAAGCCGTTCAAGGTTCCGCGCTGTACCAGATCTACCAGGCCTTTGCCTCCGACGACGAGAGCGCGGCGTTGCGCCAGGCCTATGCCGACGGCATCAGCTGGGCCGATGCCAAACACATCTTGTTTGAACGTGTTGACCGCGAAATTGCCCCCATGCGCGCCACCTACCAGGCCCTGATGGCCGACCCGGCCAAGGTCGAGGCCATCTTGCGGGCAGGCGCCGCCAAGGCGCGGGCCCTGTCCAAACCCTTCATGGCCCAACTGCGTGACGCCGTGGGCCTGCGCGATTTGCGCTCGGGGACCACCATGGGCGCCCAGGCCGCCAAAACGGCCAAAACCGCCTTGGCCAGCTTCAAGCAATACCGAGAAAAAAACGGCAAGTTTTACGTCAAACTGGTGGACGGGCAAGGCAAGTTGCTGCTGCTCAGTGCGGGTTTTGATCGGCCCAAAGACGCCGGAAACCTGGTGAAGACTTTGCAATCTGGCAGCGCTGATTTGACCGGATTGAGTTTGGGGGACGGAGTGACGCCAGACCAGGTGCAGGTCGCGCTGCAATCTCTTCAGGACGCGGATTAACGCCCACGCCATAGGTTTGCGCCCGCCGTGCGCCTGGGAGCGCCCGACCCGCTTGGTACAATACGCCCTGCACGGAGAGATGGCAGAGTGGCCGAATGTACCTGACTCGAAATCAGGCGTACCGCAAGGTACCGTGGGTTCGAATCCCACTCTCTCCGCCACGTATTTAAAAGGTTTATTGCTATTTATTTAGCAGTAAACCTTTTTTCTTTTGGGTGCCGTGTAGCAACCCTGTCGCGACCATTTCGCCAGCGGTACATATTTTTGCACCCTCCGACCGTCAGCACCTGCCGCAAGGAAACCCGCCTACGGCAGGCTTATAAATGAGCGGTGCAAACCGTGAAAGGCCGATCAGAACTGGCTTTAGGGCGCAGATGTTTCAACCATGCGGTCTCGCCGCGCAATCGACGGAAACATGCGCCACCACAGGGCGGCGATCAGCACCGTGGCCAGGCCGCCGGCCAGCACCGAACCTACGGGGCCCCACCAGGCGGCCGTGACGCCGGACTCAAATTCGCCCAATTGGTTCGACGCGCCGATAAAAATGGAGTTGACGGCGCTGACCCGGCCCCGCATGGCGTCGGGCGTTTCCAGTTGCACCAAGGTTTGCCGCACCACCACATTGACCATGTCGGCCACGCCGGACAAGGCCAGCAGCAACATCGACCACAGGTAGTTGCCGCTGGCGGCAAACAGCATCATCACGACGCCATAGGCCACCACCGACAGCAGCAATTTGCGGCCCACGCGCCGACTCAAGGGCCAGCGGGCCAGCAACACCGAGGTGACCAAGGCCCCCACCGCCGGGGCGCTGCGTAAAAAACCCAGGCCCATGGGGTCGACCTGCAAAATGTCTTTGGCGAACATGGGCAACAAGGCCGTGGCGCCGCCCAGCACACCCGCCATCAAATCCAGCGACAGGGCGCCCAGCAGCAACTTGCGCTGAAGAATGAAATTGACCCCTGCAAATACGGTGGCCAGCGTAACGGGCTGCGCAACGGGCGGGGCCAGGTTCAGCCTGAGGCGCGAAACCAGCACAAAGCCGATGCACGACAACACGGCGCAAGCGGCGAACACGGTGCTGGCCCCTGCGGCAAAAATCAGCCCGCCCAGCGCAGGCCCACCCACCACCGCCGCCTGGATGCCCGCAGAACTGAAAGCGGTGGCACGGGGCAACAAATGCTGCGGCACCAGGAGCGGCGTCAGCGACTGCTGGGCCGGCATTTGAAAGGCCCGCACGATACCCACCAAAATCGACAGGCCCAGCAACATCTCACGTGAGATCACTGGAAAGCCGTACCAGACCCAGGCCGGCAAGGCGTGGGTGAAGGTCGCAAAAAAACCATTGATACGGGTGGCCATGTCGGCCCCGTTAGCCATGCCAAGCCCCGGCATTTGCACTGAACCGGCCCACAAAAACACCGCCATGCCCAACTGGCTGAGCAGGCACACGGCGACGATTCGGACCCGGGGCAAACGATCGGCCGCGTGCCCGGCAGGCAGAGTGAACAACAGGGCCGGCACAAACTGGTACAGGCCGACCAGCCCCAAGTCCCAGGCGCTGCCGGTCAGCTCATACATCTGCCAGCCCAGGGCCACCAGCAGCATCTGATTGCCGGTGGTGCCAAACAAGCGGGCGTACCACATGCGCATGAAATTGCGCTGCGCCGTCAAGGCGGAAAAAGAATCGGTCAAATCAAGGCAGAAATGGAAAGCTCACGACTGGCCAATGTGTGCCAGCACGGCAACGCGTTTGAGCAGCTCCCGGTCGTTCCAGGGCTTTTTGAAGATGCCATACAAGCCACGAATGTCGGTCACGCGCGCTTGCATGTCTTCATGCCCGGTGATGGCGATGACCGGAATGTCTTCGGTCTCCAAGCTACCCTGGATGGCAGCAATCAGCTCAAAACCGTCCATGTTGGGCATCTCCAGGTCGGTGATGATGACACTGAATTTGCGTTTGGCCAGCAGCTCAAGCGCATCGACCCCGTCGTTGGCGGTGTGCACCTCGTAGCCCTGGGTTTCAAACAATTTGCGCAGTTTGGCGCGCGGCACGACCGAGTCGTCCACCACCAGAATGCTGCGCGGTGAGGCATCGCCATGGAGCGGCGAGTAGTGGCTGTCGCCGGTCAGCGGCACCGTCGCCGTTTCACGCAGTGGCAACTCGAACTGGGTTGTGTCGCCGATTGAAATGTCAATGTCGGCCGCCGTGGAGCGCACTACTTTTGGCGCAGGAGTGTAGGAGGTTGGCGCCGGGACAAACACCGGCACCGGTGCAACGGGTGGGGCTTCTACCGCAGGCGGGTCAAACGTGCGGCGGGCCGGCGGCTCGTGCGCATCGCGGATGTCCTCAATCTCGGTCTCACCACCGCGCCGCGTGGTCAAAAATATCGCCAACAAACCCACGGCCACGGCAATCACAAACGGCACCAGGTAGGCTTTGAACAATTCGGCTAAGTCAAACATCGTGCGGCCTGTCCCCTCTTGAAATCATCGGTTAGCGGTCAGTATCCGTGCCAACCCGGCA
>JANYCG010000100.1 GCA_025360385.1 Burkholderiales bacterium
GCTGTGATGCCGACATTGCCCGCCGCGGTGATGCCGTTGGCCGAGCCGTTGCCGCCAAAGTCATTCACCTTGAGGTCGATCGCCCCGGCTGCATTGAGCAGCACTGCCCCGGAGCTCACCGAAGTCAGGTTGGTGGTTGAACTCAGGTTGATCGCACCGCCCGACACCACGCTGATGGCCGCCGCGTTGTCGGCCAGCGCGGCGTTGGTGGCTTGCAGGTTGCCGCCGACATTGATATTAAATGGGCCAATGGTTGCCAGCCGAATGATGCCGACGGTGGTCAGGCCTGCAAAGTTAAGGTGTCCCAGGCTGCGGGTCAGGTCAATGCTGCCGGTTGGGCTGAAGGTGCCGCCGGTCTGGTTGAAGTCGCTGGTGACGGTGATCGTGCCCGAGCCGCCAAAACTGCCGGATGACAGGTTCACCACAGGCGCGATGAAGGCACCGGTAATGGCCAGGCTTCCGCCGGCAATTGTCAGGTTCTCGTCCGAGGTGACATTCAGCAAACTGAAGCTGCCAGAGGTCAAGGTAATCGTCTGCGTGCCCGGCACGCTGATCAGCACGCGCTGGCCGACGGTGGGTGCAACTCCCGTGCTCCAGTTTGCGCCTACCGACCAGTCGCCGCTGGTGCCAACCCAGCAATCGTCGGCAGCACAGGCCCCGGCCACGCCGTAGACGGCGCTGGTGGCCCCATAACTCGGCGCAAAACCTGCAAACGCGGGAGCCGTGACGGTTGCAAAGCCACCCACGACACTGCTGTAACTCAAAATGCCAAACGACTGGCCAGCCCCCGGCACGAAGCCATTGGCGACCGAGATGGCCAGTGTGCCATCCAGCGTGGCACTGCCGGACACTGCAAGTTTGTCAAAGTTGCCCGCTGCCGTGCCTTCGATTTGTAAGTCCAGCGTGCCCGCAGCGGTTTGCGCAAAGTTGCCCGTGACCGTCATGGTGCCCGTGACGTCGGCACCGCCGCCATCAGGCCGGATGGTGCCCGCGTTGGTCAGGGTGCCGCCCGTGACATCGAAGGTGCCGCTGCCTGTCAGCAGGCCACTGTTGGTGAAGCCGCCTGGTCGACTGAAACTGGTGCTGGCCGCGCCAAGCGCGATCGTGCCGGTTTGCGTCATGGGGCCAGTCACTGCAATACCACCGGCGTTGACGTTGACCGTGCCGCTGTTGTTAAACCCGACCAGGGAGAAATTGCTGGTGCCTGCACCACCAGATTTGGTGAGCGTGCCGGCATTGTTGAACACGGTTTGTGTGCCGCCGCCGTTGAAGGCCAGCGTGCCGCCTGACGTCAGGTTAACCACGCCGCCGTTCAAGTTGTTGAACACAGCCCCAGCGCCTGAGCCAATCGTGTCGGCGAAGGCACCCGTCAGGGTGCCAGAATTGTTCAAAGTCGCGCCCGTCAAAAACTTCCCGTTGCCGCTGCCCCCTATGCTGAAAGTGCTGGTGGGGGCAAGGTTGAGCGCTGCCAGGCTGACCGTGCCCGAATTCCAAGTGCCTGTGCCCGTCAAGGTCAGGCTGCCGGTGCCGCCCAATGTGCCGCCAGACAGCAGCAAGGGGCCGTCCACCGTGGCATTGCCAGACAGTGTCAAATTGCCGCCTGTGGCAATGGTCAGCCCTTCGGTCTCCACCAGTTTGCCAATGGACACCGCGCTGTTCACCGTGATGACCGGATTGGCCAATGGACCTCGGTCAATGTAGGCGGTCTGGCCGGCGCCGGGCACCACGCCCGCGCTCCAGTTGCTCGCCTGGTTGAAGTTGCCACTGGCGTCGGTGTTCCAAAAATTCAATGCGGTGTAGCTGTTGCCACGCTGCAAGTAAGCGTTTTTGCCATCACTGCCTTGCACATAAGTCTCGGTGCCGTTGGGCGGGTTCACTGTATTGAAAGAACCGCTGCGGCTGCCACCCGCACTGATGATCAGGAAACCATCGCCCACGGCGGGCGTGTAGCCGCCAACTTTGAGCACGTTCACGGTGCCGCCCAGGCTGATGTTGCCACTGACATTGACCGCGTCATAACCTGTGGCAATGCCCCGAGAGTTACCCGCAATTTCGATGTTCAGCACACTGGCCCCACCTAAAACCAGGTTGCCTGTGATATTGCTGAAGCCAGGACTGGCACCGGGGTTGAAGATGCCGTTGTTGGTGAGCGTGCCCGTGCCCATGTTGAAATTGCCGCCGCTCAGAATAGAGCCATTGTTGGTGAGCGGGGCATTGAGGTGGCTGAACGTTGCGCCGGCACTGGCGCTGATGGTGCCGGCATTGGCGGTGAAGCCCGCTGGCGTCGTCAGCGTTCCGGCCGTCACATTCAAGCTGCCGGCATTGGCAAAGGCGGTGTTGTTGATGTTGAAAGTCTGCCCGGCCACATTGGCGTTGATGGTGCCGCTGTTGAGCAGGTTTGACTGGTAATAGTCGTAAAAGCCGCCATAGCCCGACACCACAACGCCCGCGTCCACGATGAACTGCGTCATGGTATTAGCGGAGTTGATGTACAGCGTGCCGCCTGCATTGTTCAGGGTTGAGGTGCCCAGCGTGGCCAGGTGCTGCACACCTGCGCCGCCAAAGTACCAGGTGCTGTTGCCTTTGTCGATCACCGCGCCATTGCCCAGGGTGATGCCA
>JANYCG010000127.1 GCA_025360385.1 Burkholderiales bacterium
CCCCGCCGCCATGATCAAGGGCAGCGCGATTTACGGCATGCCCATCCTTGAGGCCTACAAAGCCAAAACCATCATTGTGAACAAACGCTCCATGGCCGCGGGTTATGCCGGCCTGGACAATGAACTCTTTTACATGGACAAGACCATGATGGTGTTTGGTGACGCGAAAAAAGTGGTCGAAGACATGGGCAAAGCCATCGAGTGATTTGAGGCGGTGGGGGCCCACGCCACCCACCCCGCCCCAGCGGCTCACGCTGTGCCGGCCGTCCTTCGGCGGCTTCCTTGCGGTGCTCGATCTTGTGGCCCGGCGCAGAACTCGCTGCGTTCACTGCGTTCTCTACGCTCAAACAACTGCGCCAAGTTTGACCACGAAGCGCGCAAGCGCGCTGGCCGCAAGCCCTGCGCTCCTCAGCGGCGCAGAGTGAGCCGCCGGGGCGGGGGGGGTCGTGGTTGACGGCCTTGGCGACTTTCACTTAGACGCGGGGAAAATCTCTACCAAGATACATTGCACTCGAACTTCGGTGCAGCCTATTTTTTGATGTATTTGTCTTTGTACTTTTGGAGGCTATCGTGGTACGAAGCCTTTGCCTCCAACGCCTGCGTAGTCTTGTCGCCGGAAATCAAACTGCTGAGTGATATGGTGGCATGAGACAAATACCGTCCTGTGTCCTCAAGCAATGCACGCAGGAACTTAGGATCAGGGAAGGGCCCTAGTTTGGCTTCACTTCCTGAAGTTATCAAAGTGAATCCACGATAGGTTGTATGGGCCGCGTATTTCGAGAGCTGGCCATAGAATTTTTCTCGGCCATTCTTCTGACCACGATATGCAGGAAATTTATCTAAGGCCTGTCGTACTGCCGCTGGCCCAAAGTCTTTCTTCAGTTTCTTGTCGTCAGCTGTACGCCACTCACAAATTTTTGCCCCGTCGCGGCGAAAGAGGTCGAGCAGATTAACTGTCTCGAGTGAGTCCCTCAAGAGTTGGAAGCCCTGCTGGTAATAGCCGCACAGGCCAACTTTCAACGTAGTCGCGCCAATATTGAAAAGACGAATTGCAAATAGCTGAACGGTATGCATGTCCGTGTCGGGAGTGGACTCCACCTGTAGCAAGTTAGTTATGTGATCCAGTGCATCATGAATGGCCGTGAGATGGTCGGACAGAGCCTCATCCTTAGACACGAGTGCAAGGGCTTCTTCGCGGATGGACTCTTCGTACAGGTGCAACGATTTCAGATTCGACGGAATAGGGTGCATCGTAAAATTTTAGCTGCGATTCTTTTGTCGCAAATGCTTAGGCAATGCATCAGCCCCACCGGCCCCGCCCCGGCGGCTCACTCTGTGCCGCTGAGGAGCGCAGGGCTTCGTGGTCAAACTTGGCGCAGTTGTTTGAGCGTAGAGAACGCAGTGAGTTCTGCGCCAGGCCAAGGGAGCCTCTGCCTCACTCCTCGCGGCCCGTGTTAGCCCGGACTTGGGCGGTCTGCCGCGTTGAATTTCTTGCAAATAGCGGTGCTATTTGCCGCAAAATCGTCCTTGCAGCCCATCCCAATCCGGGCCGCACGGACCCGCGATGAGTGAGGCAGAGGCTCCCAAGTTCGAGCACCGCAAGGAAGCCGACGAAGGACGGCCGACGCAGCGTGAGTCGCCAGGGCGGGGTCGGTGGGGCCCCCCCACCACGTCACACCTGCGGCGATGACTCGATCGCCTTGCCAATATCCTCAACGATCTTTTTGGTGACGCGGATAAAGTGATCCAAGACATGGGCAAAGCCATCGAATAATCCTTCAGCGCCAGGCCTGTGCCGCACGGGGCAGGCGAAGCTTGGCCTGGACGTGAAAGTTGGAGTTTCTCCCCGAATTTGGCCTAGGGAAAACACAGTTTTTGGGTGTGTTGCAAAGCGTCACAATGCCCATTGGCACACTGACTTTTGGAGACCCGCACCATGACTGAACGCATTTGGCTTTCAAGCTACCCCAAAGACGTTCCGGCCGACATTGACGTCGCGCGATACACCTCTGTCGTTCAGTTGATGGAGGAGAGCTTCCAAAAATACGCCGACCGGGCAGCCTACAGTTTCATGGGCAAAGACGTGACTTACGCCCAGACTGACAGCTTGAGCGCCGCCTTGGCGGCTTACCTGCAAGGATTGGGCTTGGCCAAAGGCGATCGAGTCGCGGCGATGATGCCCAATGTGCCGCAATACCCAGTGGCGGTGGCAGCCATCCTTCGGGCCGGGTTGGTGCTGGTCAACATCAACCCTCTGTACACGCCGCGCGAGCTGGAGCACCAGCTGAAAGACTCGGGCGCCAAGGCCATCGTCATTCTGGAGAATTTCGGCGTCACGCTGGAGAAATGCATCGGCGCCACACAAGTGAAACATGTGGTGTTGTGCGCCATGGGGGACATGCTCGGGCTGGTCAAAGGGGCGCTGGTCAACTACGTGGTGCGTCACAAAAAGAACATGGTGCCAGCCTTCAATTTGCCAGGGGCTGTGCGCTTCAACGCGGCGGTTGCCAGTGGCACGCGCGTTGCCTTGAAAAAACCCGCGCTGGGAGCCGACGACGTGGCCGTGCTGCAATACACAGGCGGCACCACGGGGGTTTCAAAAGGGGCCGTGCTGCTGCACCGCAACCTGATCGCCAACGTGCTGCAAAACGAAGTGTGGGGCGCGCCGTTGCTGAACCGGGTGCCCAAGGGTGAACAGATGACCGAGGTGTGCGCCTTGCCGCTGTACCACATCTTCGCGTTCACCTACGGCATGATGCTGGCCATGCGGGTGGGCGGCAAGCTGATCCTGATCGCCAACCCGCGTGACATTCCGGGCATGTTTAAAGAGCTCGCCAAGCACAAAATACACGTCTTCCCGGCGGTTAACACCTTGTTCAATGGCATGGCCAACCACCCCGACTTCAATACGGTGGACTGGAGCCATCTGGTGGCGTGCACCGGTGGCGGCACGGCGGTGCAAAGTGGCGTCGCCAAAATCTGGCTTGAAAAAACCGGCAAGCCGATCCTGGAAGGGTATGGCCTGTCTGAAACCTCGCCGACGGCCACGGGCAACCCGGCCACCTCGACAGAATATTCAGGCTCCATTGGCATTCCCGTCAGCAACACCTGGCTCAAGCTGCTGGATGACGACGGCAATGAAGTAGCGCAAGGCCAGTCGGGCGAAATCGCCATCAAAGGCCCGCAGGTGATGGCGGGCTACTGGCAGCGGCCTGATGAAACCGCCAAGGTGATGACGGCCGACGGCTACTTCAAAACCGGCGACATCGGTGTGATGGACGGGCGCGGCTACTTCAAAATTGTGGACCGGAAAAAAGACATGATCCTGGTCAGCGGCTTCAACGTCTACCCGACCGAGCTGGAAGACGTGGTGGCGCAGCTCGACGGCGTGATGGAATGCGCCTGTGTCGGCATGGCAGACGCCAAAACAGGTGAGGCCGTCAAACTGGTCATCGTCAAGAAAAACCCGGATTTGACCGAAGCGCAGGTACGAGCCTACTGCAAAGAAAACCTCACCGGTTACAAGCAGCCCAAGGTGGTGGAGTTCCGCGCCGAGCTGCCAAAAACGCCCGTGGGCAAGATTTTGCGGCGCGAACTGCGCGACAAATAAATCCTACCATTGGCATCGGTTGCTTAAATATTAATAGCAAACTGTTCATGTTTGACAGGGATTTTTAGCATTTTACCTCTAAGTCGCGTCAAAATCCTATTTCAACCAGCCCCGCTTCCTGAAGTACCACATCGGCACCAGCGCACTGGCCACCATCAGCGCGAGCGCGTAGGGGTAGCCCAGGGACCAGTCCAGTTCAGGCATGAGTTTGAAGTTCATGCCGTAAACACTGGCGATCAGCGTCGGCGGCAGCAAAGCCACGCTGGCGACTGAAAAAATCTTAATGATCTTGTTTTGGTTGATGTTGATAAAACCCACCGTGGCGTCCATCAAGAAGTTGATCTTGTCAAAAAGGAAGGCGGTGTGGGAGTCCAGCGAGTCGATGTCGCGCAGAATCTGGCGGGCGTCGTCAAACTGCTCGGCATTGAGCATCTTGCTGCGCATCAGAAAGCTCACGGCGCGCCGGGTGTCCATCACATTGCGGCGTATGCGCCCGCTCATGTCCTCGTGCCGGGCAATGGCACCCAGGGCCTCGCCGGCGATGGCATCGGTCACGTTGCCGGACAGCACTTTTTTGCTGACCTTTTCCAGCTCGTCGTAAATGCCTTCCAGGGTGTCGGCGGAGTATTCGGCGTCGGCATCGAAGAGCTTGAGCAGCACTTCCTTGGCGTCTTCGATCAGGCCCGGGGCGCGGCGCGCGCGCATGCGCAGCAGCCGAAACACGGGCACGTCCTCATCGTGGATGGAAAACAAAATGCCCTTGCTGCGCAGGTCGTTGTTGACCAGGTTCAGGATAAAGGCGGCGCGCACCGTGTGCGGCTCGTCGTCATCGGCCACCAGAAAGTCGCTGCGGATATGGAT
>JANYCG010000128.1 GCA_025360385.1 Burkholderiales bacterium
ATCCGCACCCGGTTTCACCGCGATTTTGACTTCTTCTTTCTTGGGCGGCGGTGGCGCTTTTTTGGCGGGAGCCGACATCATCAGCCGAATGGCGGCTGCTTCGTCTTCGGCTTTGCGACGGCGCACGCTCAAGTCCACAGCACGGGCCGTGTCCTCAGCCGCTTTGGCCTTGGAGTCGGCCGCGGCTTTGTCGCGGGCGTCGGCGTGGACTTTGGCAATGGCGATTTCACGGTCTTGCGCCGCTTGTGCAGCGACAGCGGCAGCGTCAAGGTGCGTAGCCTCTGGCCCGGCGGCATCAACGGCACCACCTGCGACGGAAGGAGCGGCGACAGGCGCTACATCTTTAGCAGCAGTATGTTCAGGTTTGACGGGGACTTCAGCCGATTTTTGTGCCTGGATAGCGGCTGCAGCGGCTTTTTCAGCGACGTCACGGGCGCGGGCTTCTTGCTGTTCGCGTTCCAGGCGGCGTGCCGACAGCTCTTCTTCCTGGCGGCGGATCAACTCAGCCTGGCGGCGGGCTTCTTCTTCACGACGCGCCAATTCGGCGCTGTCGAGGAAGTGTGCTGCCGTAGATGCCTCAACTTCTGCCTCTGCTTCGATGACCGCTTCTGCAGGCACGTCGGCACCGTCTTCACGGCGCACAAAGGTTCGCACCTTCTTGGTCGTGACCGGAATGATGCGTGCTTTGCCTGTGGCATCGGCCTGCTTGATTTCGCTGGTCGATTTTTTGCCCAGCGTGATTTTTTTGCGGTCAGCGCTGGCCGTACCATGGCTGGACTGAAGGAAACCAAGCAACTTGTGTTTGTCTGCGTCGGACAGTGTGTCGGTGGCGACCAATTTGGCCACCCCGGCGGACTGAAGCTGCTCAAGCAGGGTGTCGGTTGATTTTTTGAGTTCGGTGGCAAACTCGGCGACGGTCGTACTTGACATTTGTGGTGTTACCTTTTTTCATGACCATCAAGCCTGAGGGGCAGCTTCATTGGCAAACCAATGCTCGCGCGCCTTCATGATCATGATCTTGGCGTCGTCCGCGGACTGGCCAGTGATATCTGTGAGTTCGTCGACAGCCAGGTCGGCCAGGTCGTCGCGGGTGTGGACGCCGGCGTCGGCCAGTTTGCCAATCAGCTCGGGCGTCAGGCCTTCAAGGTCGCGCAGGTCTTGCGAGACTTCGTCAACACTTTCTTCATGCGCGATTTCCATCGTCAGCAAGGCGTCTTTGGCGCGGGTGCGCAGTTCGTTCACGGTGTCTTCGTCAAAGCTTTCGATCTCCAGCATCTCTTGTAGCGGCACGTAGGCCACTTCTTCGAGGCTGGTGAAGCCTTCGGCGATCAGGATGTCGGCGATTTCCTCGTCCACGTCGAGTTTTTCCATGAACAGTTTGCGGCCTGAATCGGTCTCGGTGGCCTGCTTTTGCGCTGACTCAGCCGCGTCCATGATGTTGATCTTCCAGCCGGTCAACTCAGAAGCGAGGCGCACGTTCTGACCGCCACGCCCAATGGCGATGGCCAGGTTTTCCTCATCGACCACCACGTCCATGGCGTGGCGTTCTTCATCGACCACGATGCTTGAGACATTGGCCGGGGCCAGGGCGCCGATCACAAATTGCGCCGGGTCTTCGCTCCACAACACGATGTCAACCCGTTCACCGGCCAGCTCGGTCGTCACGCCGTTGACGCGTGTGCCGCGTACGCCGACGCAGGTGCCAATCGGGTCCACCCGTTTGTCATGCGACACGACTGCGATCTTGGCGCGGGAGCCCGCGTCACGGGCGCAGGATTTGATCTCCAGCAGGCCTTGCTCGATCTCGGGCACTTCCGAACGGAACAGCTCGATCATGAACTCGGGTGCCGAGCGCGACAGGATGATGGGCGCACCACGCAGCGTCAAGTCCACCTCCATGATCATGGCGCGCACCCGGTCGCCCGAACGCAGGTTTTCTTTAGGGATCATCTCGCCGCGTCGCAGCCGGCCTTCAACCCGACCGCTCTCGACGATGATGTCGCCCTTGTCCATGCGCTTGACCGTGCCGACAAAGATGTTGTCGCCACGGCTCATGAAATCATTGAGCAGCATCTCGCGCTCGGCGTCGCGGATTTTTTGCAGGATGACCTGTTTGGCCGCCATGGCACCAATACGGCCGATCGGCACTGACTCGACGGTTTCTTCGATGTATTCGTCGACCTCGATGTCGGCGATCTGCTCTTTGGCTTCAAACAGCAAAATCTCCTGGTCGGGCAGTTGCAAACCGGCCTCATCGGGCACCACATGCCAGCGACGGAAAGTCTCGTAGTTGCCGCTGTCGCGGTCTACCGCCACGCGGATGTCCACGTCGCCCGTGTGCAACTTTTTGGTGGCCTGGGCCAAGGCCGCTTCAACAGCACCAAAGACCACATCCCGCTCGACGCTTTTCTCGCGCGAGATCGCTTCAACCAGCATTAACATTTCGCGATTCATGCCTGAGACTCTCCTATATCAATCGTTTGTGACCGGCGCGTCAGCTTTGACACTCCGACCCGCGTCGTTTAGGACGCTTCGTCCGTTAAAACTTACCAGAGGCGCCAAACGCGCCTCCCTCAATTCTTCCAGCGTAAAACCCAAGGCCTGCAAAGGTGCCACAGGCCGCTTCTTGCTGACCTTGGCACCGGGCTTCACCACTGGCTCGTCACGCCAGACAATCTGCCAGCCCAAAGCGCCTGCCGCACTGCTTGCACTGGCCACACCCTCGGTGTTGCCCACGCCCGCAGTGTTTCCTATACGCTCCAAGGCACCCCGAAACTTCTTGCGGTTGGCGCTGACCTGGCCCGCCGCCGACGCGCCCATGGGGGCCTTCAGCGTCACGTCGATCACCTGTCCCGCAAAACGCACAAAATCTTTTTCACCGTTCAGACGGCGGTCAATGCCAGGGGAAGACACCTCCAGCCGCTTGTAATCCACCGCCTCCACCTCCAGCGCAAACTGCAACTGCCGCGTGACCTTTTCGCAATCTTCGACGTTGACAAATTGCTCTACAGCGCCGGCCACCCAGGGCAGCTCTATCGTGATGCGCAGCAAACCCCCGGCAGAGCGGTCAATCTCCACCAGTTCGTAACCCAGGCCGGTTACGGTTTGCTCGACAATTTCCTGTACAGCCACTGACGCCCTTTTCAAACACTTGAAGCCACCCGAAGCCACCCCACGCTGCCTTGGCGAAAAACGCAAAAACAAACGCCCAAAAAAAACGGGCGGTAGATACCCGCCCGTTTGGTCGTGAGCCTCGGATTGTACTCCAAAAACCGCTGAAATCAGCCGATTCAGAGTCACCCGTCTGCGCGGTGCCTTGTGTTTTGGCGCTTGGGTTGACACCCATACGTCAAGCCTGACTTCGAGCCCGCGGGCAGGAAGTTTTCTTCAAACGACGACAAATCTTGCCGCTTCTAGCCCGCCGCCGCCAGCAAGGTGCGCGTGTAGTCATGTTTTGGCTCAGCAAACACCTGCGCCATGGGACCACTCTCCAGAATTTCAGCGTGGCGCATGACGATCACATGGTGGGCCATGGCGCGGATGACGGCAACATCGTGGGTGATCAGCAAATAACTCAAACCCCGTTCGCGTTGCAGGCGCTGCAAAAGTTGCAGCACCTGTTTCTGGATGGTGACGTCCAGTGCGCTGGTGGGCTCGTCAAGCACCAGGAGCTGCGGTTTGACGATGAGGGCGCGGGCAATGGCCATGCGCTGGCGCTGGCCGCCCGAGAACTCATGCGGGTACCGCGCCAACAAACCAGGGAACTGCGCCTGGGTCAGCCCAACGTCCTCCAGGGCTTGTACGACCTGGGTGCAGCGCTCTGCTTTTGAGTGTTTTGGCGCATGCACCAACAGGCCTTCACCGACGATCTCCTCCACCGTCAGACGCGGTGACAGCGATGAAAATGGATCTTGAAACACCACCTGCATGGTTTTGCGCAGGGCCAGGGTTCTGGCAGGGGTTTGAGAGCTTCCGCCCCAGGGCTGGCCGTCGATTTCCATCACGCCGCTGGACGGAATCAAACCCAGCGCGGCCAGCGCCAGCGTTGATTTGCCGGAGCCAGACTCCCCCACCACGCCCAGGGTCTGGCCAGGCAACACTTCCAGCGTTGCGCCTTTGACCGCGACGAACTCGCCGTGTTTGAACCAGCCACGAAAGCCAGGCAGCGGCACCGGGTAAACCACCCGCAGGTTCTTGGCGACCAAAATAGGGCGATCTGCGGGCAGCGGGTCGGCGCTGACTTGTCCGCCGGGTCCGCCTTTGCCGTTTTGCCGGCCCCGCACCCCCTCGCCCACCTCGCGGACATCGCGCGTGGGGGCGCTGTCGATCAACTTGCGGGTGTAGGCGTGTTGCGGGTTGGTGAACACGTCCTGCACCGGGCCTTGCTCGACGATGTGCCCGTTTTCCATGATGACGACACGGTCGGCAAATTTGCGCACCAGGTTCAGGTCGTGTGTGATCATCAACACCGCCATGCCGTATTGCTGTTGCAGAGTGCTGATCAGCTCCAGAATCTGGCCGCGCACCGTCACGTCCAGCGCGGTGGTCGGTTCGTCGGCCAGCAGCAGCTTGGGGCGGCAGGCCAGGGCCATGGCGATCATGGCACGCTGACGCTGGCCGCCGCTCAATTGGTGCGGATAAGCCTTGGCCCGCCTCGGGGCATCGTCAATCCCTGTGGATTCTATTAATTTAATAGCTAACTGTTGAGCATTGACGGGAACTTCAGCCTGTTTCAGTGCAATCACCTCGGCAATTTGCGCCCCGATGGTCATCAGGGGGTTCAACGCCGTCATGGGCTCCTGAAAAATCATTGAAATGTCTTGCCCTCGCAAGGACTGCAAGGCTTTGAGGGGCAGGGTCAGCAGGTCGGCCTGCGCCTGGCCCGGCAGCCCCTTGAACACGGCTTGCCCGCTTGTCTGCGCATCTTGCAGCAGGCGCAGCAGGCTCAGGGCGGTCACGGTTTTGCCCGAGCCGGATTCGCCCACCAGGGCCAGTTTTTCCCCCTGCGCAATACTGAAATCGATGCCATGGACGACCTCGTGACCACCGAAAGAAATGCTCAGGTTTTTGACCTCGAGCAGCGATGTGATTGATTCGTCGCGCCGGTGCATGCCGTTCTGCCCGGTTTGAGATTGACCAAGCCCTTCGGCCAGCTCAGGGCGAACGGCTGAGTCCTTCATGGGCTGCCCGCTCATCTCTCGGCCTTGCGCGGATCCAGTGCATCGCGCAGCGCATCGCCCATGAAGGTCAACAACAGGAGCGTGACCACCAGCACCGCAAAGGTGGACAGCGAAATCCACCAGGCGTCGATGCTGTTTTTGCCTTGCGACAAAAGCTCGCCCAGAGAAGGCGTGCCAGGGGGCACACCCAGGCCCAAAAAGTCGAGCGAGGTCAGCGCCAAAATCGCGCCGCTCATGCGAAACGGCAAAAAGGTCACCACCGGCGTCAGGCTGTTGGGCAGGATGTGCCGCCAGATGATCTGCCAGTTGCCGACCCCCAGCGCGCGCGCGGCGCGCACATAGTCGAGCTGCCGGTTGCGGAAGAACTCGGCGCGCACATAGTCCGACAAGCCCATCCAGCCGAACAGGCTCAGCAGCACCAGCAGCAGGGCGATGGACGGCGCAAACACCGCGCTGAAGATGATGAGCAGGTAGAGCTCGGGCATGGAGCCCCAGATCTCGATGAAGCGCTGGAAGGCCAGGTCCGTTTTGCCGCCAAAAAAGCCCTGGATCGCCCCGGTGACGATGCCCAGGACCACCCCCACAAAAGTCAGGGCCAGCGCGAACAGCACGCTCACGCGAAAGCCATAGATGAGCTGGGCCAGCAGGTCGCGCCCCCGGTCGTCAGTGCCCAGCAGGTTGTCCAGTGTGGGCGCGGACGGGTTGGGCGATTTGGCAAAGTAGTTCAGGGTTTTGGGGCCATACGGGTTGGGTGCGAACAGGGCCCAGTTGCCGGCTTTGGAGAACTGGTCGCGGATGAAAGGGTCCAGGTAATCGGCGCTGGTTTCAAAGTCACCCCCAAAGGTTTTCTCCGAGTAGTCTTTGAGCATCGGAAAATAGGTTTGGCCCTGATAACGCACAACGATGGGACGGTCGTTGGAGATCAACTCAGCGCCCAGGCTCAACACGACCAAGGTGCAGAAGATGACCAGGCTCCAGAAACCCAGCCGGTTGCGTTTGAAGCGCAGCCAGGCACGTCTGGATGGTGATGCCCCCACGCTTGTCACTGCGTGTACTGCGATGGCATCAGGATCAGTCAAACTTTACCCTCGGGTCAACCCACACATAAGACAGGTCGGAGACCAGTTTGGTCACCAGCCCGATCAAGGTGAACAAATACAGCGTGCCCAGCACCACTGGGTAGTCGCGGCGGATCACACTCTCGTAACTCAGCAGACCCAGCCCGTCGAGCGAAAACAGCGTCTCGATCAACAGCGACCCGGTAAAAAACGCACCAATGAACGCAGCCGGAAAACCGGTGATGATGGGGATCAGCGCATTGCGGAACACATGTTTCCACAACACCTGGCGGTCGCTCAGGCCCTTGGCGCGGGCCGTCACCACATACTGCTTGCGGATTTCTTCCAGAAACGCGTTTTTGGTCAGCATGGCCGTCACCGCAAAACTACCCAGCACCATGGCGGTGATGGGCATAGCGATATGCCAGAGGTAATCCACCACCTTGCTGGCCCAGCTCAAATCATCCCAATTCGGCGAGCTCAGGCCGCGCAACGGAAACCACTGCAATTGGCCGCCAAAAATCACAAGCAGCGCCACACCCAGCACAAAGCCGGGGATGGCGTAACCCAGCAAAATCAGCAAGGTGGTGACCAGGTCGAAGCGCGACCCGGCCCGCACCGCCTTGGCCACGCCCAAGGGCACGGCGACCAGGTAACTGATGAAAAATGTCCACAAGCCCAGGCTGATGGAGACTGGCAGCTTCTCCCAGACCAGCTCGGACACGGCTTTGTTCTGGAAGAAACTTTTGCCCAAATCGAAGCGCGCAAACTGCCCCAGCATCTGCACAAAACGCTCGGGTGCCGGTTTGTCAAACCCATACAGCGCCTTGATTTGTTCAATGCGTTTGGGGTCAACCCCCTGGGCGCCACGGTAACTCATGCCGCCGCTTTCGGTGCTGCCGCCCGCCCCGGTTTTGGCCTCGGCCAAAAACTGCTCCACCGGCCCGCCCGGCACGAACTGGATGACCACGAACGTCAGCAGCAGTGCGCCGAACAGCGTGGGGATCATCAGCAGCAAACGCTTGAAAATATAAGCCAACATCAATGACACCTTGCTTTCATCGCGGAACACCGCGGAACAGGCTTTGCCGGGCCGCTGGTGTTGCCCCCTTGGGGGTGGGCGGCGGCCACACGAAGTGGGCCCGCAATGGGGGGGAGCCTCATTTTGCCCACCAGGTGTCAATGGCCCAGGCCTCGCCGGGGGAATACGGTGGCATGTCTTTGGGTTTTTCCAGCCGCCAGGCGTTGTAGACGATGCGGTGCGTGCCGGCCGTCCACTGCGGAATCAAAACATGGCTATGGGCAATGGCACGCTCCAGCGCGCGGCAGGCGGGCAAAAATTCGGCCTTGGTTTTGGCCCCGACCATGCTGTTGATGAGCGAATCGACCGCCGGGTTTTTGGTGCCTGTCATGTTGCCGGAGTCTTCGGTGTCGGCCGCTTTGGAGCCAAAAATATCGGCGTACTCCTGCCCTGGGCTGTGGGTGCCAGGGTAGGCGACGGTGGTCAGGTCAAAGTCAAATTTTTGCCAGCGCTGCTGCAACAGTGCAAAGTCCACTGGTCGAAATTTCAGCGTGATGCCGAGTTTGTCAAGGCTGCGCATCCACGGCGACAGGGTGCGCACGCCGCCTTCGCTGCTGTCCAGGTATTCCATCGAAAAAGCTTTGCCCTGCGCGTTGCGCAAAGCCCCGTCTTTGAACTCCCAACCGGCCTGCTTCAACAGCGCGCGCGCCTGACGCAGGTTGTCGCGCAGGCTGGCCTTGCCGTCGGTGCGCGGGGGCGTGTACATGGGGCCAAACGTGGCGGGCGCCAGGTTGGCGCGCAAGGGCTCCAGCAGCGCCAGTTCTTCCGGCGCGGGCAGGCCTTTGGCCTGGCAGTCAGTGTTGCCAAACATGCCTGCCACGCGTTGGTAGGCGTTGTAAAACATCTGGCGGTTCATGTACTCGTAATCCACTGCCAGGTCCAGCGCCTCGCGCACCCGCACGTCCTTGAACTGCTCGCGCCGCGTGTTCAGCACATAACTTTGAAACCCCGAGGGCAGACGGTGTTTGAACTCGGCCTTGACCAGTTCGCCCGAATCAAATTTTTTGCCGGTGACGCGCCGCGCCCAGTCACCGGCCGAGAAGAAACGCATCAAATCGAACTCCCCCGCCTTCAGGGCCTCCAGCCGGGCGGTGTTGTCTTTGTAAATTTTGACGGTGATTTTTTCAAAATTATTGGAACCCCGACGCACATTCAAATCCCGCGCCCAATACGTTTTGTCCAGCAGATAGGTGATGTCTTTGCCAAACTTGACCGGGCCGATTTTGTAGGGGCCGCTGCCGATGGGCGTGTCGGTCACCACCTGGTCAAAACTTTTTGTCTTGCCGGTTTTTGGGTCCAGCGCATTGCCCCATTTTTGGCTGAAAACAGGCAGGCCACCCACGGTGATGGGCAACTCGCGGTTGGGCTTTTTGAAGCGGTAACGCAGGGTTTGCGCGTCAACCACGTCCAGACCGGCCACGTCTTCGAGTGCCGTTTTGTAGGCGGGCGAGGTGTAGGGGCCCATCAGCGTGTCGTAGCTGAATTTGACATCGGCCGCCAGCACCGCGTCACCATTGTGAAAACGCGCCTCGGGCCGGATTTTGAAAATAGCGCTCAAACCGTCCGCCGCCACGGCGACGTCACTGGCCAACAGGCCATAGGCTGACCCGGTTTCGTCCATCGCGCCTGCGAGCAAGGAGTCAAACATCAGGCCCGACAAATACGCCGGCGCACTGCCCTTGATGGTGAAGGGGTTGAATTTGTCAAAGGTGGAGGTGCGCAGATTGCTCACCAGGCGCAGTTCGCCGCCTTTGGGCGCGTCGGGTTTGACGTAGTCGAAGTGGGTAAAGCCCGGCGGGTATTTCAAGTCGCCCCACAGCGCGTAACCGTGTGCAGCCCAGGTCGGTGCGCAGATCAAGGACAGGAGGCAAATCACGAGGGGACGCATGCGACAATTCTGCCCTATTCACCGTCTATCCAAGAACCAAGAGGCAAATTCATGGGCTTTCTGACTGGCAAAAAACTACTCATCACCGGTGTCTTGAGCAACCGCTCCATCGCCTACGGTATCGCCCGCGCCTGCCA
Source organism: Burkholderiales bacterium (assembly GCA_025360385.1). Taxonomy (GTDB): domain Bacteria; phylum Pseudomonadota; class Gammaproteobacteria; order Burkholderiales; family Burkholderiaceae_C; genus JANYCG01. The sequence goes on from JANYCG010000128.1 coordinate 9,345, forward strand.
CCGCGAAGGTGCCGAGCTGGCCTTCAGCTATGTGGGCGAACGTTTCAAAGGGCGCATCACCGAGTTTGCGGCCGACTTTGGCAGCCAACTTATTTTTGACTGCGACGTGGGCAGTGATGAACAAATTGCAGCCTTGTTCAAGGACCTGTCCGCCGCCTGGCCGACGTTTGACGGTTTTGTGCATGCCATTGGTTACGCGCCGCGCGAATCCATCGCCGGTGACTTCCTGGACGGTTTGAGCCGAGAGGGTTTCAAAATTGCCCACGACATCAGCGCCTACAGCTTCCCGGCCCTGGCCAAGGCCGCGCTGCCCATGCTCAACCCAAAAAGCGCCCTGCTCACCCTGACTTACCTGGGCGCCCTGCGCACCGTGCCCAACTACAACACCATGGGCCTGGCCAAGGCGTCGCTGGAGGCGTCGGTACGTTACCTGGCCGAATCACTCGGCCAAATACGTGACAGGCCAGGCATGCGCGTCAATGGCATCAGTGCCGGCCCGATCAAGACGCTGGCCGCCAGCGGCATCAAGGGCTTTGGCAAGATTCTGAGCGTGGTCGCCGCAGAGTCACCCATCCGCCGCAACGTCACGATTGACGATGTGGGCAATGTCGCCGCCTTCTTGTTGAGTGACCTGGCGGCGGGTGTGTCGGCGGAAATCACCTATGTGGATGGCGGCTTCAGCCAGGTGGTGGGGGGCATTGCGGAGCCTGCAGGGGCCTGAGCAGCAACGCTGGCATCCGATTTGGGCAAGCAGTTAGAGCCGGGCCAACCAATAGCCTGGGCGCCGCCGATGCGCCGCAACGACCAGAACTTCAATGTCTGAACCCACAATCCGATAGAGGACGTTGTAAGGAAAACCTGGTACGCGGACCTTGCGAATAGCAGGGGGGAATTCAACGCGATAGCGATCTGGCGCTTCGCAGACGATCGTCATTGCAGTATCGAATGCCACCAGATATCGTGCGCCAAGTCCAATCTGACAGGACTCGTAATACGCCACATGCTCAAGGTGCTCAAGGCGCGCCGCTTCGCTAAAGAAGTAACTCACTTGAGCAAAGCATTTGCTTGCCGTCGCACTTCCTCAGCCGGAATGCGTTTGGACAAGCCTTCATCCATTTCTGCGGCCCGGCGTGCCGCCTCTTGAAACCAAAGCAGTTCAATTTCGGTTTTGGACAGCGCGTCAAGGCTGGACAAAAGCTGCGCTGCCAATTCTGCCCGTTGCTGCACCGGGAGGGACAGCGCTTCACTGGTAATGGTCGCAGTATTCATGGGCAAATCCTAGCACTACTCGCCTATACGCCGCAACGCGACCATCAACGACGTGGACGTTAGCGGCTTCAAGTCTGTGACATGCAACCAGTCACGTCGCTTTGCTGCGGGGCAGATGCTTGCTCACATATTGGCGGAGCACACTGTCCATGCGCGCCTGCCAGCCATCGCCAGTCGAACGAAAATACTCTATGACCTCGACGCTGTAGCGAACGGAGAGAAGCAGCTTTTTGTTCTCGGATTTTGGCCGGCCTCTCGCAACGCTGATCGGTACAAGCGCATCCAGCTGCGCCTTCGTCATGGGTTTGGCATCCGGGTCGGCCTTGGCTGCTGCAACAATTCTCGCGTTGTCCTTGACCGACGGCATCAGGATGGTGCGCTTACTGGCTGTTTTCGACATATTTTTTCACCTCTCGTCTCTCGGCAAAGCGCAGGCTGATGATTCTGCGCACATCGCCACGATCAACAAATGCCACGTAATACAGCGTGTTGTCCTCGGGAACCAGTCCAATCATTCGCAACTCGTCATACGGGTAACGTGGATCCACCCAAACATATGCCTCATCCCAAACCAGTTTCTCCGCCAACGAAAGCGATAGGCCATGGTTGGCCAAATTCAGCTTGTCTTTGTTTGGGTAGAATATGAAATGCACTATTTATTGTAGCTACCAATATTCAAAAGTCAACCACGACCGTGGGTGGCGCTCCGTAACATACAGTTGACCCTCACCTTTCCGCACCGCGTCTGAGTCGACCGCCCTGCTAGTGCTGATGTTTCGGCAGCCGTAGCCATTTCTTGAACCCGACGAACATTAGCCAACCCCCGAGCACCACACCAAGCGTGCGCAGCGCAGGCCAAATGTTTCGCATTCGCTCCGAACAACGGAAGCGGATGTCATGTTTTTGGGAAATCTCAATAGGCACAAGCGGGAAGCCGATGGATTGCTATAGAAAAAACTTACGAATTAGCTCCACCATACCAAGCAATCCGAACGTCCAGACTGCGACCTTTAGACCGAAATAAATGGTGTCAGTCCGGTCGTCTATGCGTGATAAATGCTCCATGATGAGATCAAACTCATACGGTGTCATTGGTCGAAATGAGGTATTTTTTTGTGCATCTGCAATTTCGACCAGCTTTTCGTGCAGGGTCGCAACGTCGTGATGCGTAGCTGATCTGTTTTCTCTATCGGCCAAATCTCGAAGCATCTTGCTGGCTGAAAGACCACGCTCCTTTGCGGCCAGGAAGTCAGCGCGATTCAATATTGATGGATGCTCACTTTTGTTCACCTATTCCTCCTTTGAGATAAAGCACAAGTGCCCGTGAATCTACTTCGACCAAGAATGCAGTGCACCACAACTGGACTGGGTTTGTCAAAATAACTGTCCTATAACTGTGGCGCTGCAACGTGACCATCGACGATGTGGGCAATGCCGCAACCTTTTTGCTCAGCGAACTGGCGTCCGGCGGTATCGATGTCCGCGTGTCGACGGCGCAACGCGCTGCGGTATTGGCTTGGACGCACGCGAGTCCTAAAAATGCCTCATGCGGAAGCATGTTGGCATTTTTTGCGGTGTGCCAGGGCCGCTTTGCGCGCTGTCCAAATCAAAGCCCGATCACATTGCGCCATCACCACGCTCGGCGGGTGCGTTGACGGTGTTGGTGAAACCACGGGTACCGGCCAGAATTTCCAGCCAAATAGGCCAATTTCCTCTATGGAATATGCGCAACCAGATATCCAAATGATAGCAGCCAACGTTTTACTCAAGCGGACCGTCGTAGCCGGGTCTGCTTGAAGGAAGGTTTGGGCCTCGCTCGCGCGGCTGCCCACCTTGGACTCGGTTGCTTCATGCGTCTCCCTTCTTCACCCGCTCCCACTCATGCTTCAGGATCTGTTGCAGATGAGCGACGACTGCGTTGCTAGCTTCGTTGAATATTTTCGCAGCTTCGGCTTCATCGGCAGCGGTGTACCTGCGGTTCAGGTCGTATCCCTTTGATCCCATCTCGGCAATGAGTTTGACAAGATGGTTGTGCTCAGCCTCGTTCGGATTTAGGCGCAGCCTTATGCGAGTGCCGAGTTCTTTGGCACGCATCTCACTGACGAGACGCTCCTTGAAGTCTCCTTGGACTTCCGCCATCGCGATGACTTGCTCGTCGCGGGGTCTTTTGAGTTCCTGAATCTGCCCAACTACAGTAAGGAATTCGGCGGCATCTTTCCGCAATTCATCGATCCAACTCTGGCGCTTGGTCGAGATGTTATCTGCAATCTGACGGGTCGCTATGCGCGACTGAGTCTCGACCTGTAGTTTTGCGATATCGGCCTGCATCTTCCCTTGTCGCCTCGCAATTAGCCACTGCATCCATGGCCCGAGGAACAAGGCAACTACGGCAACTAAGGCTGGAACGAACTTGCTGAAATCGTCCACAGTCATGCCGAGTACTTTGGTCCAAAGGGCGTGCCAATCATCGGTTGGTGTCATGACTCAATAAACGCTTATAAACCTACGGTATAGCGTGGCAATTCGAAGTATAAAAACAGGCATTTCCCCTCGTCCCATTTAAATAGTTTGCTCCATTAAAAGTAGCGCCAAACCCCGCACTCTGCCAGCAATGTAGCAGCGTCACCGGCAGCAGACAAGCGCGGACTTGGCTCACCCAATCATGCCAAATGCAAACCGTCCGCGTCGGATTCAACACCACCCAAGCAGCCACCCGCCCGGTGCGGTGATAGCGCGATGTGACCGGGCTTGGAGACGGGACGCGTCGCGGTAGTGATCGTCGTGCACCTCAAAAATTTCCGCGAGCACCGTCTCGCACGAAATTTTCATACCCGTGCGGAACTCCCGTCACCAAACCGCAGCACATTGCGCTGTCGCCGTGCCGGGCGGGTGGCGGACCACCGGGCGAACACCAGGCGCAGGCTTCAAGCGCCGCCCGTAGCCTTCTGCACAGCCTTGATGAAGGCTGCATCCGGCTTGGCGATGTTTTCTGTGCGGGCCAGTTCCACGCCCTGCCCGTCCAGCAGGATGATGAGTGTTGAATGGTTGAATTCGCCGCTGCTCAGGCGCCGGTAGCGCACGCCCAGCACGCCGGCGATCTTGCGGACGTCGGTTTCCTTGGTCCGGTACAGGCGCCAGCGGGCCGGGTCGCCGCCGCGCTGGGCGGCGGTGGCCTTCAGCGCCGCCACGTCGTCACGGGCAGGATCCAGCGACACCAGGCCCACCTGCAGCCGCGCGCGCGCCTGGGCCGGCAGGCCGCCTTCAATGCCGCGTATTGCCTCAAACAACATGGGGCACACCATGTCGCAATGGGTGTAGAACATGCTCACGATGCGGGGCTGGCCGGCTGCGACGCTCGCCACTCCGTCCTGCCAGCGCAAGGTACGGCCGTCCTGGTCGGTCAACGGCGCTTCAAGCCGGTAAAGGGACTTCGGCGGCCAGGCTGGCTGCGCGCCGCCGGCAATGCCGGACGTCAACAACAGGGCGGCTGGCGCCCAGGCCAGCAGGGTGCGGCGGGATGGTTTCATCGTTGGCTCCTTGACAGGGCTGGCGTGCGTTTGGACGGTGTGTCGCGCACGCAGCGAAAACCCAGGTTGCGGTTGGTGCTGGCGGCGTCCAGCGACGACAGCATGGCGATGCGCATCAGCACGGGGTAGTTTTCGCGGTCGTTCGCCGACAGCGCGCCGGCGCCGCAGAAGCGCAAGGTGTCCGGGTCGCCCTGCGTGCGGTTGTCGCCGCTGACCATGAGGGCGCCAAAATCGTCCACCCATTCCCAGATGACGCCGTGCAGGTCGCGCACGCCGTAGACATTGGGCGCGGAGCTGCCCACTTGCGGCAAAGGGCCCGAGGGCTGGCCATACCAGTCGAGAATGCGGGCGCGCCACACAGGGTCGGCCCTGGCGTCGCGCCGCGTGGTGTCGGCCGAGGCGGCGTATTCCCATTCATGCCAGGTGGGCAGGCGGGCGTTTTCGCTCTGGCAGTAGGCAGCTGCGGCAAACCAGCTGACGTGGGTTGCGGGCTGCCGCGCGTTGGCTGCCGCAGGGCCTTGTCCGTCTGCCCAGCCCTGCA
>JANYCG010000136.1 GCA_025360385.1 Burkholderiales bacterium
TCAAGCCGGCCTTGGCGAAAGCCGCGTGAATGCCGGCGATGTACTGCTGCTGCGCCACAGCAGCAAGTGCCGGGTCCAGGTTGCCCACAGTGGCGGGTTGCAGCAAGCCGTCGTATTTCTGGGCCACGCCAAACTTCTCGGCCCAACGGCCCGCCACAGTGAATTCATGCAGGTCCATCACCACCTGCGGGCGGTAACGCGTGGCCATAGCGGCCAGCATGCGGCCCTCTGGCGTGTTGAGCAGCAGATGGTCCCGGTTCACGTCAATGCCGCTGGCAGTCACCCGCACAAAGCGCTCGGCACCATCCGGGTTGCCGCGCGGGATGATGAGCAGGTTGACCTGTTTGAGCAGGTCCGCGCGCGGGCCGGCAAATTGCTGCGCCAGCACCAGCGCGGCCTCGCCGCCGGCCGGCTCGTTGCCGTGCTGCTGCCCCACCACCAGTACAGTCGGGCGGCGCGCGTCAAAGCGCCCCTGGTCGGCCAACACCAGCAATGGCATGACGCGGCCCTGCTGCGTGAGTCCCAGCCGCTCCACCGTGAGATGGGGTGATTGGCGGGCCAGCGCATCGGCAAAGGCCAACACCTCAGCATGCGAGGCAAAATCTGCCCGGCCAGGGCGAAAACCGGGCGTGTCGTAGGCCACCGGCGGGGGCGCAAACCGCGCCGTGATGGCAGCAGGTTCTGGCACCACTTTGCCGGGGTCAAATTGGGCATGGGCGGCCTGCCCGGCCCAGGCGCACACCAGCACCAGCAGGGCGGCGGCAAATCGCGGCAAGGCCAGGTCATGCCATTTGCACATCATTCCTGAAGCCGACGTGCCGACGACAGTGCCAACGGCGCGGCGAGTTTCCCGACTTTGAGGGACAAGGACTTTCACGGATGATTTGGAAATGGCATCAGTTGCTTGCGCGGCGCAGCTGCTTGACCTGGGCGGCCACGGCGTCGATGTCGAGCCCATCTCGCGCGTGCGCGAGGTAGGTCTCGAGGTCTTGCACCGCCTGGCGCGTGTTGCCGGCGTGGATTTGCGCCATCCCTCTGTCACGGTACTCCGACCAAGCCTGCGGAAGCAGCACCAGCAGACGGTCTTGCACTGCCACCAGGCGCGGCCAGTCCTGCTGGGCGCGATGGATTTCCTTCAAGTTGCGCAACATGCGTGCCAAGATGTCGCGCGGGGTGCTGGCTTGCAAGTACAGGCCCAGCGGCACTTCAAAATCCCCCACCAGGCCGCTGCGTTTCTGAAATGGCTCCAATCGTTCGGACAACTCTTCCCGGCCCAGCGATTTGCCGCTCACCGGATCCATCACCACCTGGCCCTTGGGCAGGCTGACCTTGACCATGAAATGCCCCGGAAAACCCACCCCATGCGCCGCCAGGCCCATGGCTTGAGCCAGTTCCAGCCAGATCACTGCCAGCGTGATGGGGATGGCGCGGCGGGTGCGCAAGACGACGCTCACGTAGCTGTTGTCGGGGTCGTAGTAATTGTTGACGTTGCCTGCAAAGCCCAGGTCCTCAAAGAAAAAGCGGTTCAGCAGGCGCAATTTGTGCAGTTGCGGCGCGTCGGTGGGGATGCGGCGTTTGAGCCGACCCAGCAGCTGATCGACCTCATTCAGCGCCTGCTGCACGTCCAGGTCGGGGTACTCGTCCTGCGCCAGGCTGACGGCCGCCTCCAGCAAGGGCAAGCCCTCATCACTTTGCACCAGTGACGCAAAATACGACAGGGCGGTGGGCGGATCAAACGACAGGTTCATGGCCAGGGCAATTTAGGGGGAAAGACGCGAACAGTCAACGCCGGATGAATTGCCGCAATTTTAGCCCCGCCGCCATCGCCGCTCCAAAATACAGAGCGGCCGACGCCATCAAAACAAGGGCCAGCATCCCGGCGCGCTTCCAATGTTCGCCTGGCATGCGGGTCCAGGGCAGCGCTCCGTTGCACCACATCAAAAACACCGCCAGCAATGCGGTCGCGGCAATCACCTGCAACAGAAAAATGCCCCAACCCGGCCCAGGTTGGTAACTCTTGCGCAGGCGCAGCCCAACCAGCAGCCAGCCGGCATTGACCAAGGCACCCAGGCCCACCGACAGGGTCAACGCGGCATGGGCAAACAGGGGTACCAGCACCCAGTTCAGCAATTGCGTGATGACCAGTACGGCCACGGCAATGCGGGCCGGCGTTTTCATGTCGTGGCTGGCATAAAAACCCGGTGCCAACACCTTGATGGCAACCACGCCCACCAGGCCCACACCCCAACCCATCAGGGCCAGTGTGGTTTGATCGACATCGTGTTCGGTGTAAGCGCCATATTGGAAAATCACCGCGACCAGCGGCTTGGCAAACACCAGCAGGGCCGCCGAACACGGCACCGCCAGCAACACCACCAGGCGCAAACCCCAATCCAGCATGGCCGAGTAGTGCTCGGGTCTCTCGGCCGCACGTGCGCTGGCCAACTGGGGCATCAGAACCACCCCCAGGGCCACGCCCAACATGGCAGTGGGGAACTCCATCAACCGGTCGGCATTGCTCAGCCAGGTGACGCTGCCGACGGTCAAACGCGAGGCAATCTGGGTGTTGATGAACAGCGAGATTTGCGCCACGCCAACGCCCAACAGCGCAGGCCCCATCAAGCCGGCAACACGGCGCGTCGCCGGGTCTTGCCAGGCGGCCCGAGCAGCCCGCCAACTGCCGGTGAAGCGGGGAAACAAGCCCAGGCGCAACAGGGCCGGAACCTGCACGCCCAACTGCAAGACGCCGCCCAGCATCACCCCCACCACCTGCGCATAAATCGGCTCAATGCCATGCGATTTGAACCACGGCGTGCCCCAAACCGTCGCGGCAATCATGGCCAGGTTGAGCAAGACCGGTGTGGCGGCCGGCACCGCAAATTTGCGCCAGGTGTTCAAGATGCCCGACGCAAACGACACCAGTGAAATGAACAGGATGTAGGGGAACATCCAGCGCGTCATGACAATCGCCGCCGCATAAGCCTGCGGATCTTGTTGCAAACCGCCCGCCATGGCCCACACCAGCAGCGGCGCACCCACCACACCCAGCAGGCTGGTGGCCACCAGCACCCAGACCAGCACGGCGGCCACGTTGTCAATCAGCTTGCGGGTGCCCTCAAGTCCGACATTTGTTTTGCTGGCCGCCAGCACCGGCACAAAGGCCTGGCTGAAAGCCCCTTCGCCAAACAGGCGCCGAAACAGGTTGGGGATGCGAAACGCCACGTAAAACGCGTCTGTCATGGCGCTGGCGCCAAACGCCGCGGCGAATAATTGGTCACGCACCAAGCCGGCGATGCGTGAGGCCAGCGTGAGCAGTGAAATGACGGAGGCGGACTTCAATAGGGACACGGCGCAAAGTGTAGCCGGGACGATTGAGGCGTCGCCATGGCCCATGGCGAATCCCGGGGCTCGGCGGCTTTCCGTTGTCGAGTAAGCTCTTCGCATTTGGGCTGAGCCCAGTTGGCTACCCTACCCGACTATTTGGCGCGACACAAAACAAGAGGGAGATACAAAAATGCCGACAGAAACACTGGTGACGGATTTTTCAAACAAGACCATCACAACCAGCTGGCGGAGGTCAACAAGAGGGTGGCCGATCAAGCCATCGTTGGCGTCGGCCATCGTCCTGGCCATGCTGGCGATGGCCCTGATGCTCAGTTACGTTGGCTGGCGGGCGGTGCGGGCCAGCATGCTGGACAGCGCCGCAGAATCGGCAAGGGACGCAGGCAAGCTGGTGCTGGAAAAATCGAATCGCCTGCTTGATCCCGTCAAGGCCAGCCTGCGCATTCTCTCGGGCACGTCGCTGGTCGGCGCAACGACGCTCGATCAACGCCTTGAGCATCTGCCCATGTTGGCCGATTTGCTGGCGTCCAGCGGCCTGATGTCTGCGGTCTACGTCGGGCATCCTGACGGCTCGTTTTTTCTGGTGCGGCCCTTGAATGCGCCGGCCACGGTAGCATTGTTCAATGGGCCAAACGAGGCCAAATATGTCGTTCAGTCAAGGGAATTCAAACACGATGGACTGACGCAGGGCGAGTATTTGTTTTTTGACGCCAAGCTCGCTTTAGTTGAACGCCGTGTTGTGCCGGACTACCAGTTTGACCCGCGTACCCGCCCCTGGTATCAGGCCGGGCTCAATTCCGCCAGCGACAGCGCCGTCGCGTCCGCGCCTTACATTTTTTTCAGTACCAAACATGTCGGCATCAGCCTGAGCATTCCAAGCAAAGCCCGGCAAGCCGTGCTCGGCGTCGACCTGATTTTGGATGACCTGGCATCAAGTTTAAAGTCGCTTCGCATGACCGAGCACACCGAACTTGCGCTGATCGACCGCGCGGGCAAAGTGTTGATTTATCCGGACATGTCCAGAGTCTTGCTCAAAAAAGACGATGGCTTTGATTTTCAGGCGGTGGATAAACTGGGCGTTGCCAGTTTTACAAATTTGTTGGCTGCACAGGCGCCTACCGGAAAATTTGTCAACTTCGCTAGCTCGGATCAAGACTGGCTGGGCGCGAAACTGCTGTTTGACGCCTGGCAGGTGGATGGCGTCTACCTGATGGTCACAGCGCCAGCTGATGACTTCCTGGCTGAACTCAAAGCCCGGGCACAACAGATGATTTTCTGGATTGCGGGCCTGGTGTTGATTTTATTGCCATTTGGCTGGCAGGCCGGTGCCATCATCGGCAAAAACCTGGATCGTCTGACCGGCCTTGCCCGGCGCATGAACCGCTTTGATTTTGTGCAGGGGCAAACGGCGCCAACACTGATTAAAGAGGTCAACACCCTGTCCGACGTGATGGGCGACATGGGCAAGACGATACAGACGTTTTTGCAAATCAGCCACGACATGGCGACCGAGCCCAAAGTCGAGCGCATGTTGGACAACGTGCTGCTCCAGGTGGTCACCGCCACCCGCTGCGCTGCCGGAGCCGTGTACCTGCGCGACGACGACCAGCCCCAGTTGCGCCGCGTTGCGTTCAGGGGAGATTTTTTCTCGGGCTCCGAGCCACATGGCTTAAGCACCGTTGAACAATCGCCTCCCGTGGTTCAGCGCGAGGTAGCCGCTATCCTGGGTGAACTGCAGGTGAAACTTCAGGGTCGCAATGGCAAGCTCGAAGGCATCCTGGTGCTGCAATACCGCCTGGATGCTGGACATGCAGACCCTGCTTTTGCCGATTTTGTGCGCAACCTGTCGGGCATGCTGGCAGTGTCCATCGAGACACGCCAATTGATCGAGGCACAAAAAAAACTGCTGGATGCAGTGATCCGATTGATGGCCGGCGCCATCGACGCCAAGAGCCCTTACACCGGCGGGCACTGCGAGCGCGTGCCGGTGCTGGCGGGCCTGATGGTCGACCGCATGGTCAGTGACACTGAAGGCCCTTACGCAAACTTCACTATGAGCGACGAGCAACGCCACGAGTTTCACCTGGGCGCTTGGCTGCATGACTGCGGCAAGGTCACCAGCCCGGAACACGTCGTGGACAAAGCCACCAAACTTGAAGCCATTTACAACCGCATCCACGAAGTGCGCACCCGGTTTGAAGTGTTGTGGCGCGATGCTGAAATCGCACACTTGAAGCGGCTGTTGGGCGGCGACGATGCTGCCAAGTCACAGGCCAGCCTAGAGGCGCAGGAGCAACAATTGCAGTCCGATTTCGCCTTTGTGGCGCAATGCAATGTGGGCGCTGAATTCATGTCTGACAGCGCCATCACGCGGCTTGCCGGTGTTGCGGGCCAGACCTGGGTGCGCCATTTTGACCATAGCCTGGGGCTCTCGGGCGACGAGGGCCGCCGTCTGGCGGGCGCTGGCCAGCAGGCATGGCCGGCGGCGGCGACAGAACGCTTGTTGTCAGACCGGGCCGAACACGTCATCCCCTGGGGCGAGCGCAAGCCGCACGTCAGCCGGGACGACCCGCAAAACGTACACGGATTTGACATGGTTCCGTCTGAAACCCAGCAGAACATGGGTGAGTTGCACAACCTGAGCGTGCGACGGGGCACGTTAACCGACGAAGATCGCTTCAAAATCAACGACCACATTGTCCAGACCCTGGTGATGCTCAAGGGCCTGCCATGGCCCGGCCATTTGGCGCGTGTGCCCGACATTGCCGCCACCCACCATGAAAGGATCGACGGCAAAGGTTACCCCCGCAAACTTGGGGGCGCACAACTCAGGGTGGAAGACCGGGTGATGGCCCTGGCCGACGTGTTTGAAGCGCTTACCGCAGCCGATCGGCCTTACAAAGCGCCCAAAACCTTGACTGAATCGCTAAAGATCATGGCCCTGATGTGCAAAGACCAGCACCTGGATGCCGATTTATTCCGGTATTTCCTGCACAGCCGCATCTGGCTTGCGTTTGCCAAGCGTTACCTCAAGCCTGAACAGATTGACCCTGTCGACATTGGCGAGCTGGAGAAGCTGCTCCCAGCCAAGTCGCCAGAATCGCCGACGATTGAGGCCTGAATGTTATAATCGAAAGCTTTGCTGGCATCATCCTCAGACACAAGGAACTACTTATATGGCATCTGGAAAACCCAAGAAAAAGAACCCGCGCCTCGCGTCGGGCCGCAAACGCGTCCGCCAGGACGTCAAAATCAACGCCGCCAACACCTCCTTGCGTTCACAGTACCGCACGGCGGTCAAGAACGTTGAAAAAGCTGTTGCCTCCGGGGACAAAACCAAGGCCACCGAGGCCTTTGGGAAAATGCAAGCCGTGGTTGACACCGTGGCCGACAAGGGCATCTTCCACAAGAACAAGGCGGCCCGCGACAAGAGCCGCCTGTCCACCCGGGTGAAAAACCTGGTGACCAGCGCGAACCAGGCTGCTGCCCCGGCAGCGGCTGCAAAACCAGCCTGATCGGCTTTATCCATCAGCCTGATTCATCAGGCAACCCGCACGGATCGGTTTCTCAAAAAAATTGATCTGCCGTTTGCAACGGGTGCGCTGCCAGCAAAGCAGAAAAACCGCCACAACGCGAGTTCTGGCGGTTTTTTTGTGGGCGTCAGGTTTTGCCGGGCTCACTTACCGGCGCCGCCAGTTCCACCCGCAAATCATTGTCCCGGGCAAAGTGGATGCAAAAGTCCCAGGCCATCACATCATGATCGCGCAAGTCCCGGTTCACAATGACACATTTGATGTCGCCATAACTCGTTGGAACGCACCAGGGCGAATAACCCAAATGGCTGCCCGGCTGCGGCCCACCAGGGCGAAACTGGCTCATCACGCCCGCCAGCCGCTCAGCCCAGTCGCTCGGCCGGAACGCCTTGCCCGCCTTGGTGACACCCAGTATGAAAACTTCTTTGGCGGAATTGGGAACCATGGCGCGATGTGAATAATGGGGCGAGGCTTTGCTGCACTGCACAAGAATTTTAAGGCACGCAAGATTTGCGCCCGAACTCAAAAATTCAGGATCACATTACGCGCATCGCTGTGATGCCAAATTGTCAAATACGCCCCCAACCCTAGCGCCTAAAATCACAACTCAGCGGCCCACGCGACAAGATTTGAATCCTGTCCCCCTGGGCCGATTCATTTTGGGTGCCCCTTTTTGGAGTTGACACATGAACGTAGCCGCTTTGCCAAACCAGCTTGCCCCAGCCCCATCTGCCCCGGCAAGCGGCGCTTTTGCCGACGCGGCAGGTTTCATCACGGCGGCGTCGCCCCACGTGATGAACACCTATGGCCGCGTGCCGATTGCGCTGTCGCATGGCCAGGGCTGCCGGGTGTGGGACGTCAATGGCAAAGCCTATATCGACGGCCTGGGCGGCATTGCGGTCAACACCTTAGGGCACAACCATCCCAAACTGGTGCCGGCGCTACAAGACCAGATCGCCAAAATCATCCACAGCTCCAACTACTATCATGTGCCGGGCCAGGAGCAGCTTGCCAAAAAGCTGGTGGCTCTGTCGGGCATGACCAATGTGTTTTTCTGCTCGACCGGGCTGGAGGCGAACGAGGCCGCCCTGAAGCTGGCGCGCAAATTTGGCCACGATAAGGGCATTGAACGGCCCGAAATTGTGGTCTACGAGAAGGCCTTCCATGGCCGCTCCATCGCCACGCTCAGCGCCACGGGCAACCCGAAAATCCAGGCCGGCTTTGGCCCCCTGGTTGAAGGCTTTATCCGTGTGCCAATCAACGACATCGCCGCGCTGAAACAAGCCACCCAGGGCAACCCGAATGTCGTGGCCGTGTTTTTTGAGGCTATCCAGGGCGAAGGGGGTATCCATGCCATGCACCTGGACTACCTGCGTGATGCCCGCAAACTTTGCGATGAGAACGACTGGCTGATGATGATCGACGAGGTGCAATGCGGCATGGGCCGCACCGGCAAATGGTTTGCGCACCAATGGGCCGGCATTGTGCCGGACGTGATGCCCCTGGCTAAAGGCCTGGGCTCGGGCGTGCCGATTGGCGCGGTGGTGGCAGGGCCCAAGGCGGCCAACATCTTCCAGCCCGGCAACCATGGCACAACCTTTGGCGGCAACCCGCTGGCCATGCGGGCTGGAGTTGAGACGATCCGCATCATGGAAGAAGAGGGCCTACTGGCCAACGCCGAGCGGGTGGGAGCGCATTTCAAGGCTGCGCTGGCGCGTGAACTGGCGGCTGAAATTGCCAATGGCGGCGTGAAAGAAATCCGTGGCCAAGGCCTGATGATCGGCATCGACCTGGCCAAACCCTGCGGCGTGATTTTGACGCAGGCGGCCGACATCGGCCTGCTGCTGAGCGTGACCGCCGACAGTGTGATCCGCCTAGTGCCCCCCCTGATCATCACCCTGGCCGAAGCCGACGAAATCATCCGCATTCTGTGCCCGCTCATCAAGCAACATCTGGCCTGAGGCCGATTGACCTGCAACATGCCAAAAATAATTTCACATTACCTGCAATTCAGCGACCTCAACGCAGACGACTACGCCTACCTGTTCGCCCGCGCGGCACTGATCAAGAAAAAGTTCAAGGCCTACGAGAAACACCAGCCTTTGGTAGACCGCACCCTGGCGATGATTTTTGAAAAGGCCTCCACCCGCACCCGCGTGAGTTTCGAAGCTGGCATGTACCAATTGGGCGGCAGTGTGGTGCACCTGACCACGGGCGACAGCCAGTTGGGCCGCGCCGAGCCGATAGACGACAGCGCCAAGGTGATCAGCCGCATGGTGGACCTGGTGATGATCCGAACCTACGAGCAGGCCAAGATCGACCTGTTTGCGGCGCATTCGCGCGTGCCCGTCATCAACGGGCTGACCAACGAGTTTCACCCCTGCCAGATCCTGGCCGACATCTTCACCTACATCGAACAACGGGGCTCCATTCAGGGCAAAACCGTGGCCTGGGTGGGCGACGGCAACAACATGGCCAACACCTGGCTGCAGGCCAGCGAGATTTTGGGCTTCAAGGTGCATGTGAGCACGCCCGGCGGCTATGAGGTGGATCAGAGCATTGCCGGCTTGCGCTCGGCCGACAGTTACCAGGTTTTCAAAGACCCAATGCAGGCTTGCGCCGGCGCGGATTTGGTCACCACCGATGTCTGGACCAGCATGGGTTACGAGGCCGAGAACGCGGCCCGCAAAAAAGCCTTTGCCGACTGGTGTGTGGACGCCGACATGATGCGCGCGGCCAAGCCCGACGCACTCTTCATGCATTGCCTGCCCGCGCACCGGGGCGAAGAGGTGCAGGCCGAGGTGATTGACGGCCCGCAATCGGTGGTCTGGGACGAGGCCGAGAACCGCTTGCATGCACAGAAGGCCTTGATGGAGTTTTTGCTCTTGGGTCGGCTCTGAGCCAAGGGAATTTGCCGGGCGTTGGAAATAACCGACACCACGGGTTTTTCAGCGGTGCTACCGTTGCGCCTGCTATGAAAACCTTGAACGACTGCCGCGCCCTTGATGCGCAAGACCCGCTGCGCCCCTTGCGTGATTTATTCAGCCTGCCCAAGGACGTGATTTACCTGGACGGCAACTCGCTGGGCGCGATGCCCAAAGCCGCAGCCGCCAAAGTCGCCCACGTGCTCACCCAAGAATGGGGCATTGGCCTGATCCGCTCTTGGAACACGGCGGGCTGGTTCGACCAGCCCCGGCAACTGGGCGACAAAATTGCCCGACTGATCGGCGCGAACCCAGATGAAGTGGTGGCCACCGACAGCACCTCGGTCAACCTCTACAAAGTGCTCAGCTGCGCCCTGCAATTGGTGGCCCACGATGCGCCCGAACGCAAGCTGGTGGTAAGCGAACGCAGCAATTTCCCGACTGACCTGTACATTGCCGAAGGCCTGTGCAAAGACCATGGCATGCAGCTGCAATTGGTGGAGCCCGACGGGATTGCCGCCACGCTGAATGCCGACCTGGCGGTGCTGATGCTCACCCACGTCAACTACCGCACCGGGGCCATGCACGACATGGCGGCCCTTACCGCCGCAGCCCACCAGGCGGGTGCCCTGACGGTGTGGGACCTGGCACACAGCGCGGGTGCGGTACCCGTTGATTTGAATGGCTCCAACGCCGACTTTGCCGTGGGTTGCGGCTACAAATATTTGAACGGCGGCCCCGGTGCCCCCGCGTTTGTGTGGGTCAACCCAAGACTTTTGCAACGCAGCGACGTGGATCTGCGCCAACCCCTGAGCGGCTGGTGGGGCCACGCCACGCCTTTTGCCTTCACCCCCGGCTATACGCCGACGCCGGGCATTGCAAGTTATCTGTGCGGCACACAACCCATGCTGAGCCTGGCCGCACTGGGCTGCGGGCTGGACACACTGCTGGCCGCCGAGCCCCTGGGCGGCATGGCGGCCTTGCGCGCCAAGTCACTGGCGTTGACCGATTTGTTCATTGATCTGGTAGCCCAGCGTTGTGGCGGCAATGGTCTGGCTGTGGCCACGCCACTGGCGCATGCGCAGCGCGGCTCCCAGGTGTCGTTGACGCGCAAGGCCGCAGACGACGGCTTTGGCAGTGGCGCGTTTGCCATCGTGCAAGCCCTGATCGCACGCGGCGTGATTGGCGATTTCCGCGCGGGCGACAGTGCCAGTCCGGACATCCTGCGATTTGGCTTCTCGCCGCTTTACACCGGTTATGAGGACGTCTGGCTGGCCGTGGAACACCTCAAAGAGGTGCTTGAAACCGGACAATGGAAGCAGCCGCAGTTCAACCAGAAGCAGGCCGTCACCTGACTTGCAAACGAAGGCACAAGACCATGGCGCAGACGAATCAAACTTCAAGCAATGCATTGAAGCCCAACCCCACGGTGGCAGAGACCGTCGTCGCCGAAGAAAAAGCCCAGCTCGACTTCAGCCAGTCCATGAGTTATGGCGACTACCTGCATCTTGACGAGATCCTCGCTGCGCAAAAGCCGCTTTCGCCCGACCACAACGAGATGCTGTTCATCATCCAGCACCAAACCAGCGAGTTGTGGATGAAGCTGTTGCTGCACGAATTGCGCGCTGCGATTCGATGCGTCGCCGGTGACGAGTTGGGCACGGCGTTCAAGATGCTGGCGCGCGTCAGCAAAATCATGGAGCAGCTGGTGCACGCCTGGGACGTGCTGGCCACCATGACGCCGCCCGAGTACAGCGCCATCCGGCCCTATCTGGCCAACTCCAGCGGCTTCCAGAGTGCGCAGTACCGATGCATTGAGTTTGCCCTGGGCAATAAAAATGCCGCCATGCTCAAGCCCCATGCGCACCGGCCCGATCTGCTGGCGCAAGTGCAAGCCGCCTATGAAGCGCCCTCGCTGTACGACGAGGCGCTCAAGCTGTTGTCGCGCCGTGGCCTGCCGGTGCCTGCAAGCCACCTGGCGCGCGACTGGACGCAGCCCTACGTGGCCAGCACCGAGGTCGAACAGGCCTGGCTGCTCGCCTACCGCAAGCCCCAGCAACACTGGGATGTGTACCAGCTGGGCGAAGAGCTCACCGACCTCGAAGATGCCTTCAGGCTCTGGCGCTTTCGCCACGTCACCACCGTGGAGCGGGTGATCGGCTTTAAACGCGGCACCGGTGGCACTGGCGGCGTGAGTTACCTGCGCAAGATGCTGGACGTGGTGCTGTTCCCCGAGATATGGAC
>JANYCG010000159.1 GCA_025360385.1 Burkholderiales bacterium
AACCCTGGCATACGGGTCATGCACCAGCACCCGCATGCCCAATGCGAGGCCCAGCGGGCACAGGTAGCGGCTGATCTGGCCATACCCAATCACACCCAAGGCGGCACCCCGCAGTTCCCGGCCCATGGCGGCAACTGGCACCCGGTCGGCGTGGTAGGCCTCTGATGCGGCACTGATCTGGCGGCACAGGTCAATCATCGCGCCAATCACCCACTCCGAGACGGATGCGATAAAGCCGGCACTGGCCTGCGTGACCAGGATGCCCTGCTGGCTGGCGGCTTGCACATCGACGTTGCGGATGTCGATGGCACAACGCATGAAGGCCACCAAGCGGGGCAGTGCCTTGAACAGTTCGGCAGTGCCCGGTGTCTGCCGGTACGACACGATGATGTCGCAAGCCTGTGCGGCGACGATCAGCTCGGCCGTGGTCAGTTCCCGCCCGCTGGTGTTCAGGTGCACGTCGGCCTGTGAACGCAGCCCGGCCAGGGCGCGCTGGCCGTAGTAGTTGCTGCGGGCGTCGTCGGGGTGGGTCAGAAATAACTTGGCCATGCGGTCGTGGTGTCCATTAAAAAGCCCGCAGCTTGCGAGCTGCGGGCCTGGTGACCCAAGATGAAAATTGCGTGTTAAAACGGAATGTCGTCGTCCATGTCCTCAAAGCCGCTGCCGGCTTTAGCGGGCGCTGCCGCCTTGGGTGCCTGGGCTTGCGGGCGTGAAGCCGGTGCGGGGCGCGCGTAACCGCCACTTGCACCGCCGCCATAGCCATCGTCGTCCCCGGATGGCCCACCCTGGCCCTGGCGGCTGCCGAGCATCTGCATCTGGTCGGCGCGGATTTCGGTGGTGTATTTTTCGACGCCGTCTTTGTCCGTCCACTTGCGGGTGCGCAAAGATCCTTCTACATAGATTTGCGCGCCTTTACGCAGGTATTGCTCGACGATTTCAGCCAGGCGGCCGTTGAAGACGATGCGGTGCCATTCCGTGGCTTCACGCATCTCGTTGGACTGCTTGTCTTTCCATTTGTCGGTGGTGGCGATGGTGACATTGGCGACGCGGTCGCCGCTGGGGAAGGTGCGCACTTCGGGGTCGCGCCCCAAATTGCCGACGAGGATGACTTTGTTGACGGAGGCCATGGTTCGGTCCTTGATGAAGTTGGAGGAGGATCAAAAAAAATGAAAACCCGACGGGTCTGAAACCGCGGGAGCCAACATTATGCTTTCTGCCAATTGGCCTCCCTGTTGGTCACCCTATTGGAGCCATTATGACCACCCCGTCGATTCAAGAGGGATCCGATGTTTGACCAACAACTCGGCTAGGCTCGCGGCAAGGCTCGCAAACCCTCAATTGGCTATGATGCTGGGTTGCCCTCAACCTGTCCGGTAATCCCTTTGAACTCTACTTCTGACGGCGCCTATCTGGCCACTGCCTTGCAGCACCAGACCATCAGCATTCGCGGCGCGCGCACTCACAACCTGAAAAACATCGACCTGGACATCCCGCGCAACCAGTTGGTGGTGATCACCGGCTTGAGCGGTTCGGGCAAATCCTCACTCGCCTTCGACACGCTCTACGCCGAGGGCCAGCGCCGCTACGTGGAGAGCCTCTCGACCTACGCAAGGCAGTTTTTGCAGTTGATGGACAAGCCGGACGTCGACGTGATCGAAGGCCTGTCGCCCGCCATCTCCATCGAACAAAAAGCCACCAGCCACAACCCGCGCTCCACAGTGGGCACGGTCACTGAAATCCATGACTACCTGCGCCTGCTGTTTGCCCGCGCCGGCACACCACATTGCCCGGACCACAAGCTGCCGTTGCAAGCTCAAACCGTCAGCCAGATGGTGGATGCCGTGCTGGCCCTGCCCGAAGGCACGCGCCTGATGATTCTGGCCCCGGTCGCCCGCGAGAAAAAAGGCGAGTTCCTGGACCTGTTTGCCAACATGCAGGCGCAGGGCTATGTGCGGTTCCGGGTCGATGATGGCCTGTTTGAGTTTGATGACTTGCCCAAGCTCAAAAAGACTGAAAAACACGACATTGACGTGGTGGTAGACCGGTTGAGGGTCAAAGCCGACATGACGCAACGCCTGGCTGAGAGTTTTGAGGCGGCGCTCAAACTGGCCGATGGCCGCGTCATCGCGATGGAAATTCCATCCACCGAGAAATCTAAAATAGATAGCAAACTATCAAGCAATGACGGGAACATTTCTCGTATTTCTTCAGTAGAACATCTTTTCAACGCCAAATTCGCCTGTCCCAGGTGCCACTATTCGATTCAGGAGCTGGAGCCCCGCCTGTTCTCCTTCAACTCGCCGGTGGGGGCCTGCCCGAGTTGCGACGGCCTGGGTCAACAGGATTTTTTTGACGACGCCCGCGTGGTGGCCTTCCCGGCCCTGAGCCTGGCTGGCGGTGCCATCAAAGGCTGGGACCGACGCAACGGCTACTATTTTTCAATGCTGGAGAGCCTGGCCAAACACTACAAGTTTGACCTGGACCTGGCCTTTGACAAACTACCCGCCAGCGTGCAGCACGCGGTCTTGCACGGCTCGGGCGAGGAAGAGATCAAGTTCAGTTACGTGATGGATTCGGGTCAATCGGCGGGCCGCAAAATCAGCCGACGCCACCCGTTTGAAGGCATCCTGCCCAATATGCAACGGCGTTACCGCGAGACCGACTCCGCCCTGGTGCGTGAAGACCTGGCGCGTTACCGCAGCAGCAAGCCATGCAGCGACTGCGGCGGCGCGCGGCTGCGGCGTGAGGCGCGCCACGTCAAACTTGGCGAGGGCCCCAACGCCAAGGCGATTTTTGACATCAGCCACAGCACCCTGCGCGAGAGTTTTGAGTACTTCAGCGCTTTGACGCTGTCCGGCGCCAAGGGTGACATCGCGGTAAAAATCGTGAGAGAAATCGGCCTGCGACTCAAGTTCCTGAACGATGTGGGCCTGAATTATTTAAGCCTGGATCGCAGCGCCGAGACCTTGAGCGGCGGCGAATCCCAACGCATCCGCCTGGCCTCCCAAATCGGCTCGGGCCTCACTGGGGTGATGTACGTGCTGGATGAGCCCAGCATCGGCCTGCACCAGCGTGACAACGACCG
>JANYCG010000186.1 GCA_025360385.1 Burkholderiales bacterium
TTCGCGCGGATGACTTTCTCCAGAATGTCACGAGCGCTGGCAGTCCAGATGAATGGCTTGGGGTTGTCATTGTGAGCCAGCACAAAGAGCTCGATTGCAGCAACCAACTCGTCAACACTCCTGAATACGCCGCGCTTGAGCCGGTCCTCGCTGAGGTTTCTAAAAAAGCGCTCCACCATATTGGCTAATAGTGCCCAACCCGTCAAAAGTGTAAAGTTAGCCGGCGGGCATCTACCCCAGCACCTCCACCCTTGAGTTTCTTTCATCATCCGGGGCGTCGCTCAGATTCATGAAAGTTAGGCCAACGCATTTGCGCCCATCTCGTATTGCCAAAATCGAGCCTATTTTCGCGCCCATTGCCCGCCGCCAAGACTGGCGCCAGGGCTTGACGGCGTCAATTCGGATGCCCTGCGTCTGTTTGCTTAAAACTTCCGCAAAAGCCCACTTGCATTTCAAAGACCTTCTGGTACTTTGAAAGCATGTCCCTTGCGTACCTTCCAACCCTCAACCTTCTAACGTGCACTTGGATGCCTGCTGGAAACAGGAGGCCCCATCGGCCTGACCGCCCAATGGGGTCGCCTCCTTCTCAGCACACGCGTTGCCCCAGCCGACCGTTTGTCGGCCTCTCTGCCCAAGCCCAACTCTTACGGCAGCCTAGGCCACCGCCTGGTTGGCTTGCCTCCAAGACGCGCTCTGCCGTGAGCAAGTTGACCCACCCTGCACACCACCCCATTTTTTATTTTTATCACTGATTTCGTGATTTCCCATGACTTTTAAACCATCAAAGCTACCCTACTCCTTTACTTCCTCCAAGCCCTGTCGCGGCCATCGCAACCCCCAGCAGATCCCCGCTGCCCTGGCCGTCATGGCGTTCCTGGCCAGCCTAGCCGGTTGCGGCGGCGGCGGCAGCGATTCCCACTCGGGTTCGGCCATCAAGCCGCCAACTGGGACTGCGTTCACCTCAGCTTCTGACGCCACGCCCTCTGCGGCCTTGGTGTCCAGCGTGCCGACGCCGACCTATCCGGCGAGCAGTGAAGAACTGGCCGCCTTCAACGCCATCAACGAATCACTCTACGCCTGTGGCTTTGGCAAGGTTCGCCAGAATGTGGCCCTGGATACCGCAGCCCGTGGCCATGCCGACTGGCAACTGCGCAATGGCTACAGTGGGCACTACCAGATTGGTGGCACACCTGGCTTCACAGCTGTGGCACCGGCCGACCGGGCGGCCACTGCGGGCTACGCAGCGCCGGGCAGTTTTGTGGTGCGCGATATCGGAGTCTCCCAGCAGGGAACCTCGGACACGACAGGCCGAGGCGCCGATGCCGTGGCGAAACTTTTCAGCGCCCCCTTGCACGCTCGCAAACTGCTGGAAGGTGCCATCGAGGTGGGCATTGCCGTGCGCAGCGACCGCGACCAGGTGTCCAGCCCACCGGGCGGGCGAATCGCCGTCTGGATCGACCTGGCCAACTTGAACGCCACCGGCAACCAAGAGCCGGTCACCGACGCCGTACTCACCTATCCCTGTGAAGGTCGCACGGGCATCCCGCGCCAGTTGCAGGGCGAGGATCCGAACCCGATCCCTGGCCGTGACTTGTTAGCCCAGCCGCTGGGCCCCACCATCCAAGTGCGCACTCGCACTGGAGCAACGCTGGTGATCACCTCCAGCACGCTCAAAGACGTTGCCACCGGCACCGCCATCACATTGCGCCCGCCCGCCGGAGCCAGGTACGGCAATGAGCCGTTCTTTGGCCCGCCACTAGCCTCGCAAAGCCATGAGACTTGGATTGCCGCCGATGCGCCCCTCAAGCCCTTTACCGCCTACGAGGCCGCCATTGCCGGCACCCGCGACGGTGTGGCCTTCACCAAGAAGTTCAGTTTCACCACCGGGGCGTGACCATCGGGCGTTGCAGCCGCTATCTAACTTCACTCTCCAATTCCCAGACCGTTTCCTTGCCCTTCGGGTACTTTTTTTCAACTCAAACACGGATTCCCCATGGCTCCCATCCCCTTTTTGCCGCCTGACGGTGCGCCCCACGGCCACCGCATCCACGTCAGCACCCGGCCGCATGCCCTGCTGGCAGCCAATAGTGAGGAGTTGCTCCAACGATACCTCTCCAACCAGAGTGTCCTGACCGAGCTCGATGCGGCACGTCTCGCGCTGCGTGAAGCCTCCAACCGGCCCGAGCTTCCCATCCTCGACGCCAAGGGCCGAGGTTGGCGCGCGCGGCTCTATGCATGGCCGGTGCTGGTTCAACCCAGCCTCCCTTTTGAAAGCTTCACCCGCCTCGTGCTACCCGACCCTGCAGGCCTGGCTTCATCACTTTCGGCTTGCTGGCTCGCAACCCTGCCCGTCACCGCGCCCGACGACAAGGGCTTGGTGCCTCGATGGAACCATCTGCCCGTGATGCTGGATGCTGAGGCTGCCTATGACGGCTCGCCCCTAGAAGTCCACCGCACCTTGAACAAGTTGGTGCGCACCTTCACGGGGCAGGCTCGGGTGGTCAGCGGCCTCTTCGACGGCACCCGGCTCAACCACACCCTGCGTTCGGCACGCAGGCCTTTGGTCTTGCTGACGCCGGCCCTGCTGCTGTGGCCTTGGCAGGCAACGGCACCGGTCTTGCGCCCTGCCCCAGCGGCCTGCGCCCGAATGGGTGCCCTGGCGAGCAGTCAGTTCGCAAGCGGGGGCCAACCCTTGCGCCAGGTACTCGCGCATGCGCCGCTGCCGTGGCACGAAGCCGTCGATGTCGCGCGCGCCATGCAGCTATCCACCGCCGTCGCCTTTGGCCTGGCTAGCGGCCACAGCGTGTGCTTGATGCCGATGCCTCGGGGCCAAGGCACCTACCCTGCGCCATGGGAGGACGTGCAACTTCAGCTGGGATTCAACGCAAGCGTGGACGGTGACCCGCAGGCCGACGAATTCGAACCTTGGACCTACTGCGCCTGGTGGCAACCCTCGGACCACCTGATGCCGTGCAAGCCTGCTGGCCTGGACGACTGGGTGTCGGCCAGCACGGAAATGCCCATCGCCGCCACGGGCCATCGCTATTCCCATTGAAATTCGGCGCTGAAGTCTCTTCTGGGCGTTTTGGCACAGCGCGCTCAGGAGGTCTCCCCAGACCTGTGAAGTTTTAATTTTCGACAAAAACTTCCCAGGAGATTGACGTCAGTTAGTGCTGACTTCATAGGGCCGAATCAATACCCGTTTCCCGGGAGTTGTCTGCGCCCTTTCCCTGCGGTTCGACGGCGGGATGACGTGGGTATTCGCGCTTGAGGCCTACGAGTGGCGCCGTGCGCAACGCCTCTGATTGCCGCCGCTTGGTCATTTCCTTAAAACTGTCCACCGGGTCGTACGTCGACACCAGCGGCACACATTTATTGGAATACAAGGCCTTCTCCGTGGTGGGTAAGTGATCCCAAAGTTGGACGATGCAATCCACACCCGTATTAGCGCGGACGATCGGAGCCACCTGCTCAGCCAACAATAGAGCCCTTGGCCCTTTGACGTCCGAGGGCAGCAGTAAGTGGAACGGAACGTGCTTGTCCATGGACAAGCCCTGCGCACGTACGCCAACCAGAAACAGGTTGTCGGCCCCGCTCGCCTGAAGAAGCTGATCCAAATGGGGGTCCAGGGCCTTGTTCAACAGTGTCCAACTGCTCTCGAAGTTGCGCTGCTCTTGGGCAAAGGCTGTCGTTGAGCTCCCATAGTAAGCGCCTGTTACCCATGGTCTGTTGTGCCCCAATGCGCCAGAAATTCGCTCGCGCGCCGGCAGGGTCTGCTTCAGCGTGAGCATGCTGAAGCGACCCCCGCGCACGGGTGCCAGCTCCCCAGTTTGCTTCTCCAACTGGTCGATGGCGAACTCATGTCGCAGCCCATGCCAGGTGACGCCCAACTCGTGCTTGGTCAACCCATATTTGCGACTCAAGGTGTACATGCGTTGTTTGGCCTGCTTCAGGGAGCGCCTAGCCCAGGCCATATGGTTCAAACGCGGCACTTCCTCCTTGGCCTGGTCAATCACGGCCCGGTAATCAGCTTCAGCAAGGTTGCCGAACACAATCTCGCGTGGGCGGCCGTTTTTTGCTCCCTTGGTGATGTTAAGCCGATCGCCGCCATCGGCTTCGTGCGGCTCCAAACGAATCGCCTCCTTCAGCCGCAATCCAAACTCGGACATCATCCGCACCAAGCGCGCCGCCACGGGATCCTCCTGCTCGATTTGTTCGATGATGGCTTGCACGTCTACGCCATTGCCCGCCCAACTTTTGTCTTGTTGGGCGTTGCGGTCAATGGTGAATTCGCCGGGTGTGCGGGCATAGTGCGCAATGGGCTGAATCTCGATCCCGGCCATGCGCCAGAACCACCTCCAAGTATTGAAGTAATTAATCTGCGCACGCTTACCAATGTTCAACTCATCCCAGAGCTGGAACATGCGCGGCAGCAGTCGCGGCTTGCAGTCGCCTAGGCAGCGCACATGGACGTCTTTGACGTGAACCAGCTCCCGCACCGTGCGAAACATCTGATCGGTGCGGTTGCGCAAAGTCTCCTCGCTGACCCGCACTTTGGAGCCGCGCTGCGGGTTGCGTCCGTACTTGTGCAAAAAGTCCGACAACTGGCGCTTCCAGTCGGTGTCGTTGAGCCCGGGCAGATCCACACGACCAGGCCCGGCCATGAGCGCCACATCCGCGGCGCCAATATAGATGCGCTGCTCCAAGCTGCGCGTTGAACGCAGGCCGTTCGCTTTTTGCGGGCGAGTGCGGGCCTGCCCTGCTCGCGCGGGCACAAACGCCGATTTGTCCGGGGCGTGTCCGGTGGTGGTCGAAGATTCGAAGTCCATCTAAAGCTCCTAGTTGCATGGAAAAAGCCAACGGGCGCAGGGGCGCACGGGCGTGGATTTGAAAGGCGCATTGGGGCCGGTGCGCTATCCGGGTTCTTGGTGTCACGCTCCCTATTCGGGAGCTGACTGGCCCATTGGGCCGTGGTCAAGCATGTATTTAAACAGTGTCGTGCGACCATGACGAAGACCCCAAGTGGTCTGCGTCCCTGCCTTGCCAGGAAGGTGGCACTGTGCTGTTCGTCCTCTGCTCAAGGGCAAGGACGAACAGCACAGCCACGAACCCACCAATTCGGTGGAGTTCATGCGCTGCGGCCTTTTTTGGCGCCGCAAACCCGTCGTCCAGCCACGCATTCTCCCAATGCTTGGAGAAGGTGTGCTGGTTGACTCTACAAGCATCCGCCGACTACCCGCTTGACCGACCAAGGTCTTCGGATCGACTTCCTCTCCCTGTCCGCGCGGCGTTAGCAGGCGCGGGTGGGCTGGGTGTCCCATTTCATTGTTGCCCATGGGCGCAGTCTGCGCTGCACATGGGCAAATGGGGGCCAGATAGAGGAGCTTGTTGCTTTGACTTGTCCAGTCTCAGACCACCGCGCCGGCCACAGGGGGCGGCGATGGGCTGGTTTTGAGCTGGCGCAGACCCTGTTTTGGTCTCGGATTGATCGGCATTCACCTCAAGCTTCGGTGAAGTCCCCTTGCAGGGGGAAGATCGGTTTGCGCATGCCCACAGACAACGCCCAATGAAGGCGCGTAGTTGGTATGGAAAACCCAATGCGCCACTGCCCTATGGGCAATGGCATTCTCCCTACGGCCTTCCCTGTGGGAAGTTCCGAGGTCAGCCTGAGTGCGGGTCGCACTACAGGTTTTTAATTGTCGTCCGGCGAACCGGCATCAAGGCTTGATAGGCCACCACCACAACCACTTGCGAGGTCGCTGGCGACAAGGACGTTTACACGACCAGAGCTTGTAGTTTACGTTCAAATTGGCTCAATGTATCAATATTTTCGCAAAAAGTGCGAATTACAACACCGGCCAGGGTGTACGGCAGGATAGACAGCGTGGACGGTGTGGTGCAGCGGACCAATTTCCGCAACTACGCTATGGCGAAGCGGGCCTAGGCATTGATGGTGAAGACCAACATCAAGCCAATCTACACCGATGCCAGCGCAGAGTCAGCATTGGCCAGTTGAATGGCTTTGCGCAAGGCCTTTAGAGCCAGACGTTCTGCACGGTGGTAGCCTCCTGGCACAAGGCACTGGTGTACACCGTGACCCAGGGACACGCCCTGGAGCGTGGATCGCCTCTTTTCAACGTTTCAGTGGGGCGTCCAAGGCACGTTGGCGCTGGCCTTCGTGCAAACTGTCCAAAGGGGATTCAGACCGTATGACAGTGTCTTTTTGGCGTTTGCAACTTTTTTTCACCCTATTCACCCTTGTTATTGGAGTGCCTATGGCAGGTTCTCAGAGGAGAAATGTGTGGTTTCGACCTCTCTTCACCCTTGTTCACCACTCTCGACAGGCAATAACCTGCTGGCTTGAACAAGTGCCCAGCCAATACCATCCCAACCGATCCAGCGACAGTTTCCGACCAACCAGACACCCCGGCCACTGGTTTACTAGGGTTCGGACTGGCATCCGGCTCAGACTTGGCTCGACGCCGGCTCACTTTTGTGTTCACGGGCACACTTTTGTGTCCGCCGACACACTTTTGTGTTCGCCGACACACTTTTGTGTTCGCCAACACACTTTTGTGCCCGCCGACACATTTCTAGTCGCCGCGTTCAAGAAACTCGTGATTTTTTAAAGAATGAGTGGCTTATTGCCAATTTTGGAATTTCAGCGATCTTTAAGCCCACAATCGCGGCATGCTTTCCAACAGTCCGCTGCGATTCCGTCTTCGACTACCAGTCGGATCTCCATGCCATGATTATTTGCAGCACTCGCCTTTCAAGCACTGGCCACTTTTGATTTCCCACAACGCGGCCGTTGGCCTCGCGCGACAATTGGCGCCGCAACAAGCCACTGCCATATCCAGTGGGGATGACGATTTTGTTGTCTTGATTACGCTAGCTCCATCTTCGCCTGTCTTTAGCTATCTGGCACCTATTCCTCCGCGCAGGCGTGGCTCGGCTTTGCTCGCATTGACTACCGCCATGATCACAGCTCAACAGCAGTTCGCCGCGTCGCACAAGGGCCTCGCCACAGTTATCCAGCCTAACTTGTTACACCCAGCCCCACCCTCTTCTCGCCTGCAAGAACCATCAGCCCTCATCCCCAAAAACTTCCTCAATACGCTTGCCGCTATGAACCTATCCAACAAATGAAAATCGCCATCAACAACCGCGCAGGTTCTGTCGCAGTAAGGTGGACTCATCTAAATTGGGCACATGCTGTCAGGAGATCAGAAAGCCAGCCCGTAGAGCTGATCTGCTGCGGACATGGGCTGACCGGGCGGGGCATTTCAATTGCCCTTTTTTTTCACCCTATGCATGGTCTGGATGCCGGCGATAAGCTTTTGAGCACTCCAAAATGACTTGAACCCCAACATCGGGACAGTGATTCGTTTCACTGCCCGGTGATCCCGCTCAATGAGGTTGCTAAGATATTTGCTTTGGCGTAGTTCAATTTCGACACAGGCGTCGTCATTGACGCTTTTGATAGCCGTGGTGTTTGCGCCAATCTTGTCGATGGTGATTTTTTCAGGCCGCCCATGCCAGTTGATGGCGCGCTCCAGGTAAGGCCGTGCCGCTGCCAAGTCCCGCTTGGGCGGTAAGCAGAAAGTCCACCGTGTCGCCATCCTTGTCGACAGCGCGGTACAGGTACTTCCATTGGCCTGCCACCTTAATGTAAGTTTCATCCATTCGCCAGCTTGTACCCACTGGCCGTTTGCGGCGACGAAAGACGAGTGCCATGACAGGCAGAATCTTCAGCGCCCAGCGATGCACGGTAAAGTGATCCACAAAGACGCCGCGCTCCTGCATCATCTCCTCCAAATGCCTAAAGCTCAACGGGTCAGCGGCGTACCAGCGTGCGCACACCAGCATCCCTATCCAGCGGATAGTGCAAGCGCTTGAGCACTTTGCGCAGTTCGGGGATCATCGTCGCAGCGGCAATCATGTCTTGCATGCCGCCATTCTCATGGTTTGGCGCTTAACGTGACAGAGCCATTTCATGAGCATAGGGAAAGCAGTGGCCCGCAACGCGGCCTATGTGCGCAATCCTCAGGCCGCTATACGGTATTCATCCCCCCGAACCTCAGGGAGGTCACGCCTCTCATCAGGTCGTGGGTGAAGATCCGCCGTCGACGTGCGCATTGTGCTCGGCGAGCTTCTCTTCCAAAACTTTTTCGCCCTCAAAGCCAGCCACGGCAGCTATGGCCTTCTTAAAAAATCCAGCCTCCGGATCCAGCTTGGCAACCGCTTCCTCAGCCACGACGGCACCAATGATTTCGTTTAAAAGACCCATGACATGCTCCTGTGAAAATTTTGAGCACCAATAGTAGCACCGCGAATTGAAGTGCCCAAAGACCTGTGCCATCCATGTAGGAAGCGCTGTCGGCGGGAGCGCGACCTGCGACTGGTCGACGCGACAGGATAGACCAACGCCTCAATACACCACGAAGTTCAGCGACATGCCTGTGGCCAGGGCGTAAACGCGCATAGGCCAGCGTCGCGTTGGTGCTTTACTTGATCCAGGTATCAACCTGGAGCAATGCTAAGACACCCATCACAGCGAACATCGCCGCCGCAATCGAATGAACCAGCTTCATCGGGATCTTCTTGGAAAAGCGGTCGCCCACAAAAACTGCTGGAACATCTGCAACCAACATGCCCAGCGTGGTGCCAATCACCACCATAACCGGATTTGGAAAGTGTGCGGCCATGGCCACCGTGGCGATCTGAGTCTTATCTCCCATCTCCGCCAGGAAGAACGTCACCAGAGTGGCACCAAACACACCCAAGTGCTTTGCAACTTGCGTCTCTTCTTCTTCAATCTTGTCTGGGATCATGGTCCACATCGCCATCCCGAGTAATGAAATCCCGACCACCCAACGCAGAACATCAGGCGTCAGCATGGATGTGATCCAAGCGCCCAGCGCGCCGGCAATGCCATGGTTTACCAGTGTTGCGCAGAGTATTGCGGCGATGATGGGTCGTGGTTTCTTGAATCTCGCTGCCAGGACGAACGCGAGAAGTTGGGTCTTGTCGCCGATCTCTGCCAGTGCGACGACGCCCATCGAGGTGAAAAGTGCTTCCATTTTTAAGTTCCCAGGCAGGGCAAAAAGACAATTGACCACGCGCCTCCCCGGCCAAACCGGAGGCTGAATGGTCAAAGGTCTTGCCAAGTCGGAAACCGTTTGCGCCATGATCGTGTGAATCAAGTGTGTTGACGCACGCACCTTCAAGGAATCTAAGGCCGACGACTCCCCAGTGACAAAATGATCTTACCTGATAGGCTCAATTCGCGGTGAGCTGCATCAAGGCTTGGATACCCATAAGGATTGCAACGAACGACATCAAGCCGCTGGAAAAGTAGGGCATCTTGCGGGTCAAATCACTGAACTTGCCATTGCCAAAGCGTTTGCCAACCTGTCGCGCACCCCAAGCTGCGATGACACCGACGCTGACAAGTGAGACCGCCAGGCCAAGGCTGAAACTGGCAACCATAACCGCCCCCAGGGTGAACCGCTTCAGGTGCAGGCAGATCATCAGTATCGTCACCGACGCCGGGCAGGGAACCAAACCGCCAGTCAATCCGAACATGGCGATCTGGCCAGTGGTTACCTTCTGTCCGACAAAGCGGCGTTTGATGTCTTCCGCGTGGGAGCGTTCATGGGCATCTTGATAGGTCCCGTCTCCGCCCAGCAAGTCATCTGCGACATCATGGCGATGATGACCTTGGGAATGCGCATGGTCAGGGCCGTCCTCTGAAAAGCTGACTTCAAAGCGATGAATGTGATCACCATGACCCATACAAACCACTGCCTCGAATTCGTGGGGTTCGGGGATTTCCTGAACAGATTCCAGGAACGTTCCAGAGGGCTTGAACTCGAAAATTTGCTTAGACCCGTCAGGGCGAAGTGTCTCTATCGACACCGATTCGTGGGCATCGAAGCCCTTGGCAGCCATGCCGTTGTCATAGGCATGCAGCCGAAATCTGGGGGGCACACCGGTCTCGAACACCTCCAACACTACGATCCCATGCCCCGTATTGATGATCTTGCCGCCGTGTGGCGCATGCTGATGGGCCTTCGCTGCCAGTTCGTCTTGGCGCGTGCGCACGAACATCCACACGGAAACACCAAGCACCACCAAGGCGGACAAGAGCATGAAATAAGGCTCAGCCAGTTCGGCGATGAGTTCGTTGCCGAACTTCAAGGCCGCTGCCGCTAGTGCCCACACGATCAACGAATGAGAAAATGCAGCGCATAACCCAAGAAGGGCTGCTTGGCCAACCGAACCTTTGACCGTAATGATGAACGACGCCATCATCGTCTTGGAGTGTCCGGGCTCCAGCCCATGCAACGCTCCGAGCAAGATTGCGGTGGGAATGAAGACCCACAGATTGGTTGCGCCTTGTTGGATGAGTTCTGCGATGGGGGGCATTTAGGGCTCTTCCGCGTGGTTGTGTTGCGTTGATGCGCTGCACTTATACTATACCCCAGTATACTTTAATTAGTTAAAGGAAGAAGTCACGTGGCTCACACGATCAAAGGCAAAACTAAACTGCTCACCAGAGTTCGGCGTATTCGCGGCCAATCCGATGCATTAGAGAAAGCGCTTGAGTCAGAGGCTGACTGTGCAGCGATCCTGCAGCAGATTGCGGCTATTCGAGGGGCAGTCAATGGCCTGATGTCAGAGGTCCTCGAACATCACTTGCGGGATCACTTGGGATCGGGTGCAACCGATCCCGATCAGCGCGAGCATGATCTTGAAGAGGTCGTTTCGGTCCTGAAGTCTTACCTCAAATAGGGCAGGAAACTGCTGGAATTGCGTGAAAACTGCTAGGGATGCGCTGAAAATCAGACTGCTTATTCAGCGCATCCATAGCTGATTCGTAATTAGAAGCCCCATCCCTCTGGTCAGTTGGCGGTCAGCCTGTTTAGGCGATGATCGGCACCAAGGGCATCAACCACGTCGATGCGGCTTGGCAACGCGCGCATGTTGCCACTAGCCTTATGCCAAGCACAAAGAGTTGAGACAAGTTGTAAGCGCGGTAAGCCAGTACAAAGACCAGGTCGTTGAATCTCCAGGCAGCAGGGCTGTCGCCACCAACCACAATCAGGAGTACCCCATGAAACCCACCAAACTGTTCATCGCACTGTGTTTTGCCGGCCTTACAGCCGGTGCTTTCGCCCAATCGCTTCAGGAAATCCAGCAGCGTGACGTCAACCAGCAGCAGAGAATTGAAAAAGGTCTGCAAGATGGCTCCCTCAATACCCGCGAGGCCGCGCGGCTAGAGCGCGACGAGCGCAATGTCAACAAGCTCGAAGCCAATGCCCTCAAAGACGGCAAGCTCACCCCCGCCGAGCGCGCACGCATCACCAACGCCGAAAACCGCGCCAGCAGGGACATCGAGCAAGCCCGCAGCAACGGCGTGAAGGGTGACCCGCTGTCCACCTCATCCCAGCGCATGCAGGCCGATGTGCAACGCAACGTTAACCAGGACCAGCGCATTGAAAACGGCGTCAAGAATGGCAGCTTGACCAACCGCGAAGTCGGCCGCCTGGATGCCGGGCAGGCACGGGTGGATGGCAAAGAATACCGCGCCGGCCAGGATGGCAATGTCAACGCCCAGGAACAGGCCAACCTCCAGCATGCCGAGAACAAACAGAGCCATAAAATCGACAAGCTCAAAACCAACCAGGCAGAGCGTCGCCTGTAATCGCCGATGGATTAGACGGCCAGGTTGAATAAACTGCCTGGCCTCCACAGTCTGCCAATGCAAAGCCCGTTCCCCTTCGGCCTCAGGTGGTCGGCCCACTTCGGTGTGGCGCTGACGCTGGCAGGCTGTGCGGCACCTGAAGCAGCAAAGCTCGACGCAAGCGTGGCATCCATGACTGTGCCTCAAGCCCCGTCTGCGGTGCCGGTCGATGCCTACAAGTGGCTAAACCGCCTGACTTGGGGCGCCACGCCGTCCTTGGTCGAAGCCCATTCTGGGCAGAGATTTGACGCCTACCTGGCGCAACAACTCCATCCGGCTGCCGCCAGCTTTCCTGAAGCGATCAGCAGCCAGATACAGGCGCTGACCATCTCGTCGCGTCCCTTCGGCGCCCTGGTTCAGGACCTCGAACAAAGGCGCAAAGACGCCGATGCTTTGGCCAACAACGAAGAGAAGAAAACGGCCCAGCAAGGTTACCAGCAGGAATTGAACCGTTTGGGCCGCGAGGCTGCAACGCGGCATATTTTGCGGGCACTCTATTCGTCGAACCAGATTCAGGAACAGATGACCTGGTTCTGGATGAATCATTTCAGCGTCTTCCAATACAAAAACAATCTGCGGGTTTTGGTGGGCGACTATGAAGACGCCGCGATTCGGCCCCGCGCTCTTGGCAAATTCACCGACCTGCTGGCCGCAGTTGTCTACCACCCGGCCATGCTGCGCTACCTGGACAACGAGCAAAATGCGGCCGGCCGTATCAACGAGAACTTTGCCCGCGAGCTGATGGAACTCCATACCTTGGGAGTGGATGGAGGGTATGGCCAGAAAGATGTGCAGGAGCTTGCGCGCGTATTGACAGGGGTGGGCGTCAACCTCCAGCCTGGCAATCCAGCCGTGCGGCGCGACCTGCAGGCTTATTTCGTCAGACAGGGCCTGTTTGAGTTCAACCCCAATCGCCACGACTTCACTGAGAAGCAGTTGTTAGGACAGCCCTTGCGTGCCAAGGGTCTGGCCGAAGTTGAAGAAGCCCTGAATCGCCTGGCCCGCCATCCTTCCACCGCCAGATTCATCAGCCGCAAATTGGCCCAGTACTGGCTGGCTGATGATCCGCCTTCGCCATTGATTGACCGCATGAGTCAGGCATTTCAGCGCTCTGATGGCGACATTGCCGAGACCCTGAAGACTTTGCTGACCTCGCCTGAATTTGGCCAGGGCGCGGGCCACAAATTCAAGGATCCAATGCGCTACGTGATATCCACAGTGCGCATGGCTTACGACGACAAACCTATCCTGAACGCTGGCCCCATCCTGAACTGGCTTAACCGCATGGGTGAACCGATGTATGGGCGCCAGACGCCAGACGGCTATCCCATGGGCGAATCGGCCTGGGCCAGTCCGGGCCAGATGGCAACGCGGTTTGAGGTGGCCAAAGCGATTGGATCAGGAAATGCCGGACTGTTCCGTTCTGAAGGACCTCTGCCATTGGAGCGGCCCGCGTTTCCCCAATTGGCCAATGCGCTGTACTACCAGTCCATCAGCAAGACCTTGAGTGCGGGTACACGCAAAGCACTGGAACAGGCGGCGTCCCCTTCAGAGTGGAACACCTTCCTGCTGTCTTCGCCGGATATGATGGCTCGCTGAAGGGCTCTGGAGAATCCATGAATCGCCGCCATTTCGTCAAAACATGGGGCAGTGCTAGCCTGGCACTGGCCGGTGGACGCCTGTTTGCCGCCGGTGCAAACCAGCCCCGTTTGCTGATCGTCTTTTTGCGAGGCGGTTATGACGCAGCCAACTTGCTCGTCCCGATCGGCAGCAACTTCTACTACGAATCCCGGCCCAACATTGCCATCCCCCGTCCTTCCGCCGACCTCGGCTCGGCCTTGTCCTTGACCAGTGACTGGGGTCTGCACCCCGCATTGCGCGAAACGGTGTACCCCCTGTTTCAAAGTGGCGAGGCGGCGTTTATCCCGTTTGCCGGTACGCCCGACACTTCGCGCAGCCACTTCGAGACCCAGGACAGCATTGAATTGGGCCAGCCGCTGGAGCAGAGTCGAAACTACCGTTCCGGATTCCTGAACCGGCTCGCTGCCCTCGTCCGGGGTGCCGACCCGATGTCATTTACCGACCAGCTTCCACTGGCATTCCAGGGCAGCATCCGCGTACCGAACACAGCGCTCAAGTCCCTTGCCAAGCCCTCGGTAGACGCCCGTCAAAGCAATATCATCGCCTCGATGTACCAGGGCACCCGGCTTGCGGCCACCGTCACAGAAGGGTTCGCAGTGCGTGATGAAGTCATGCGGGAAATGACAGCCGAGATGGACGCAGCCAATCGCAATGCGATTTCCGCCAAAGGTTTTGAGCTGGAAGCCAGGCGCGTTGCGCGACTCATGAGGGAGCGCTACAGCATTGGTTTCGTGGATGTCGGAGGCTGGGATACCCACGTCAACCAGGGCGGCTCCAGTGGTTATCTGGCCGGGCGGTTTGATGAGTTGGGTCATGGACTGTTGGCGTTTTCTCAAGAGATGGGCGCGCTGTGGCGCGACACCACCATCGTCGTCATGAGTGAGTTCGGGCGCACTTTCCGCCAGAACGGCAATCGGGGCACAGACCACGGCCATGGCTCGGTGTACTGGGTCTTGGGCGGGGGCCTTCGCGGCGGCAAAATCGCCGGAGATCAAGTCCGGGTAGAGGCCTCAACACTGTTTCAGAATCGGGATTTCCAGGTTCTGAACGATTACCGCGCGGTATTGGCTGGGTTGTTTGCCCGACAGTATGGCCTGAGCCCCTCGCAGAATGAACAGGTATTCGCCGGGGTCAAGGCCAAGGACCTTGGGCTGCTTTGAAGTCAAGGGCTGTTGAAATCATGTCATCATCGCGCATCAAAAATCCCAATGAAGTGCACACGGCAGAGGACAATTTCATCCGGCTTACCGCCTAAAACAGGAAGCCTGCGGACAATACCTGTTCGCTCATCCAAATCTTCTGATCAGCCGTACCCTGGAATACAGGCACACCGCGCAGGACACCGTAGGCCAGTTTTGACGTGAGCTCAAGGAAAATTGACTTGTAGACTTTGTAACGCACACCCAGCTCCACACCGGCCGTCCAGCCATTCACTTGCCACCAGTCGTTGGCGGAGAAACAACAGATGTTTTGGGTCTTGGGACCCACCTGGTTTTGATTTCCCAAAATTGTATTGTCGGCATGGGGCAACAAAATGCCGGCCCCGACCCGGCTGATCAATTGCAAGTCCCCCGCCTGTTGTTCAGGCCCATACAGATGGCGCAACCAGACAGCGTTCACCATCAGATGGTTCAAACCGTTGTGCAGTGTGTAATTGAAATTCTGCGCGTTGAGGACCATGGGGCCGTTGACAGGCTGGTTGTTGATGGTCCCGGTCACCATCGCAGTTTGATTGAGGGCGACCTTGTATTTGCTATGGTCCAAAGAAAACTCGATGGCGAAGGTTTACTCTGGATTCATGAATTTGCAAACCCTTATATTCTCCTGAGGGTTGGTGAAATCCAGGTTGGTCAATGAGCCAAGCGTATCCTGCACGCTGGTCGGAAAGTCACTGCCTGCGGCCTGATGCACCGTGAAATCATTGCTCTGTCCTGGCTGGCGGCGCGTGTCAAGCTACTTGTCGCCTCATTCATGCGGCCAACCGCTGAATATCGTTGTAACCCGAATACGCCTTGATGACGCAGTCACGTTCCGGGTTGAGAGTGACCGCTCCAATCGGCGACCAGTTGCGTGTATCAC
>JANYCG010000182.1 GCA_025360385.1 Burkholderiales bacterium
CACCGGCGTGGCCGTGCCGCTTTGCAGGTGCGTGATGCACCCGATATTGGCGCTCAAAATCACCTGGGCCTCGGTGGCCTTGAGGTGGCCCAACTTGCGGTCGCGCAGCTGGTAGGCGATGTCGGGCTGCAACACCGAATAGGTGCCGGCCGAGCCGCAGCACAGGTGGGCTTCGTTCAGGATGGGTTTGACGTCAATGCCCAACAGCGCCAGGTGCTGCTCCACGCCACCCTTGAGTTGCTGGCCGTGCTGCAGCGTGCAGGGCGGGTGGAAGGCCACGCTTTTCACGCCAAGTTGGCTGGCCGGCTTGAGCTTGCCCTGCAGGCCCTGCGCGATCTCGGGCAGCCACTCGCTCAAGTCCTTGCACAGGCTGCTGATGTGCGCGGCTTTGGCCGCGTACTGCGGTTCGTCGCGCAACAGGTGGCCGTAGTCTTTGACCATCACGCCGCAGCCTGACGCGTTCATCAGGATCGCCTCCACACCGTGCCCTGAAACAACTTCAACATAGGGCCACCACGCGTCGATGTTGGCCCGCATCTGGGCCTTGCCGCCATCGTGGTCGTTCAGGTGGAACTTCACCGCGCCACAACAGGTTTGCAGCGGCGCCACCAGGCATTGCACGCCCACCGCGTCCAGCACCCGCGCCGTGGCCGTGTCGATGTTGGGCAGCATGGCCGGCTGCACACAACCCTTGAGCAACAGCACCTTGCGTGCGTGCGTGCGCGCAGGCCACCGGCCCGCCACCTGCGCAGCGGGCACCTTGTTCTGCAAGGCCTTGGGCAGCAGGCCGCGCACCAGTTGCCCCATCTTCATGGCCGGTGAAAACAGCGGCGAGGTCAGCCCCTCTTTGAGCGCCCAGCGCAAGGCTTTTTCCGCAGGCGGGCGCGGCACCTTGGCGTCGACCAGCTTGCGGCCAATGTCCACCAGGTGGCCATAGTCCACGCCACTGGGGCAGGTGCTTTCGCAGTTGCGGCAGGTCAGACAACGGTCCAGGTGCAACTGGGTTTTGCGCGTGGGCGTAACGCCTTCCAACACCTGCTTCATCAGGTAGATGCGGCCACGCGGGCCGTCCAGCTCATCACCCAGCAACTGGTAGGTGGGGCAGGTCGCCGTGCAAAACCCGCAATGCACACACTTACGCAAAATGGCTTCGGCCGCTTTGCCGTCGGCTGTGTTTTTGTATTCAGGGGCGAGATTGGTTTGCATAGCTGGCGCTGCGGCTACAGGTCCGCCAACAGGCGGCCCGGGTTGAAAACATGAGCCGGGTCAAACTCGGCCTTGAGGCGGCTGTGAATCTGCTTCAAAGCCGGGTTGAGCAATGTTTGAGAGTCAAAAGTGCCTAATGTTCCCGTGGGAGTTGAATAGTTAGCTATAAATAATGAAGCACTCCCGCCGACGCGCAACGCCGCGTCGTGCAGGGTTTGGGCGGCATCCAAGGGCGCCCACAGCCAGCGCAAACCGCCATGCCACTCGACGAACTGGGGCCAGGGCAATGGCAGAACCGGGGCGGTTTGCGGAACGCTTAAACGCCACAGCACCCGGTTGGCACCGGGTGTTGGTGCCGCGAAAAAGGGCAAACGCAAATCACGGCAGGCCAGCCAATCGGGCGCTGCGGCTGCGTTGTCCAGGCGTGACCCGGCCGCCTGTTGCAACATCTTGTGGCAGGCCGACTCGACGGCTGCCACGGCGCCGCGCAAGCGCACAAACAGCAGCTCACGCCCGCCGAGCCCGCTGTCGCTCCTGCTGGTGCCCCTACTGGCGCCGTCACCCGGCGCGCTCGCTTGCGGCGCATCGTCATGCACCCAGCAGCTTGCGTTCAAAGGCAGGGGCTGTGCGCCCCACAGGTGCAGTTGCGCCAGCGCCTGCGCCTGGGGCAGTTCAAACACCAGGGTGGCTTCAGCCGGCGCGACGGGCAAAACCTTGAGCGACACCTCGGTGATCAGCCCCAGCGTGCCCAGGGCACCCACCATCAGCCGCGACACGTCGTAGCCCGCCACGTTTTTCATGACGGTGCCACCAAAGTTGAGCAACTCGGCGCGGCCATTCAGGATCTGCACGCCCAGCATGTAGTCACGCACGCCCCCCACGCTGGCGCGGGCCGGGCCGCTTAAACCCGCAGCCACCATACCGCCGACCGTCGCCTGGCTGGCGCCATGGCTGATCTGAAAATGCGGCGGCTCAAACGGCAGGCATTGGCCCTGGTCGGCCAGTGCGGCCTCCAGTTCAGCCAATGGCGTGCCGGCGCGAACGGTGACCACCAACTCGCTGGGCTCGTAGCTCACAATGCCATTGAACGCCGTGGTGTCGAGCAGTTCCCCTCGCAATTCGCCCTGGCCACCGGGGCGATAAAAGTCCTTGCTGCCACCACCCCGGATGCGCAGCTGCGTTTTGGCCGCCGCCGCCGCGCGAACTTGTTCAACCCACTGGTTCAAAGCTGACATGGCGCAGGTCAATCCACAAAAAAGTTAACGGGCAAGCCCGGCACATCCACACGCAAGGCCAGCGTACAGCCTGAAAGCGGCAGGCGGGCCAACTCCTCGGCAGGCCGCTTGTAGCTGGCGGTGGTGACATACAGGGTGCGCAAATCGTCACCCCCAAAGCAGGGCATGGTGGGGCATTGCGCAGGCAAGGCGATGCGTTCGAGCACCTGGCCTGCGGGGCTGAGCTTGAGCAGTTGGCCGCCCTCAAACATGGCCGCCCAATAGTTGCCTTGTGCGTCCACCGCGGCGCCATCCGGGCGGCCCTCGTAGCCCGACAGTTCGCGCGATTGCGCTGGCACCCAGCCCGCTGGCTTGTCGGGAAAGCGGGCGAACTCCCGCTCGCGGCTCATGGTGTTTGCAGCGGCATCCCAGTCCCACGCGCGGATGAGGGCCGTGGTGGTATCGGCCCAGTAAACGGTGCGGTTGTCGGGCGACCAGGCCAGGCCGTTGGCAATGGTGGCACCTACAGCCATGCGCTGCACGCTGGGCGTGGCCCCGGCGCGGCAGTCCAATGCAAACAGCTCGGCAGCGGCAGCTGTGCGCGGCTCGAACATGGTGCCAGCCCAGAAGCGGCCAAACACGTCGGCCTTGCCGTCGTTGAAGCGTGTGGTGGCCGGGTCGTGCGCAAAGCGCTGCACCAGCGTCAACGCGCCGGCCCATTCGTGCGCGCGGTACACACCATCACGCAGCGCAATCACCAGCCCGCCGCTGGCCGCCGGGGCGATGCAGCCTGGTTCGCTGGGCAGGGGCCAGGTTTCGACCGTGCCCATCAACACATTGCTGCGCAAAATCAGTTGGCCAGGGATGTCCACCCAATACAAAGTTTGCTCACGGGGGTGCCAAAAAGGCGATTCGCCAAGCTGGCACACGGTGGGGGCGGCGGCAGACCAGGCGCGCATCACACGGGCTCCACCCGGATCGTCATGTCGGCCGACATTGACTCGCCCGGTTGCAGCACCTGCAGCCCAAGTGCCTCAGCCGTGGCCACACCGCGTTCTACCAAACTGATGGCGTTGTTGACATGGCTCACCGGCTCGATGGCGATGTGGCCCAGCGCCGCATTGGTGCAAACCACGAGGTGCGACAGCGCGCTGCTGACGCGGGTGTGGAACAGCGCATCTTGCAGATGCAGCTCGCCGCTCCAGCCGTCAAAGCAGTGGTCCACGTCAAGCAGCGCGGCTTCCACGTCCATGCCGCTTGTGGGCGTGCGCGCCGTGGGCAGCTTGGCCGCGTCCATCTCCCAGCGGCCGGCCGCCTTGAAGTTGATGCGGCATTGCGCCCGCTTGACGAACCAGGGGTGCCAGCCCAGCCCCACCGGCGTGGCGGTCTTGGACTGGTTGGTGATGCTCAAGGTCAGCGCCAGTTCATTGGCCGTGAGCCGGAAGGCCTGCGAGGTGTCGAAGGCAAACGGCCAGGCGGCGTCGGGCTTGTGTTCGTAGGAGAGCATGGCAAAGCTGCTGCTCTGGTCCAGCACCTCCCAGGGCCGCTGCCAGCCCACGCCGTGGATGGCATGCGGCTCGTTGCCAAAGTTTTTGACCAAAGGGTGGCTGGTGCCGTTCCAGGTGAGTTTGGCGTTGCCGATGCGGTTGGAGAACGGCACCAGCGGGTAGCTGCCCGATTCACGCGCCGTCTTGATCTGCCCCACCGCCGCCGACCGCAGCACCGGCACACCGCCCATCCACAGGCCGGCGACGCAAGCGCCCAGGTCGGGCTCGACGTCGCACCTGAATGGCCGGCGGTCAGCGTGATGCGTGAGGTCATGGGTGGGTGGGGCTCCTTGGTGTGATTGTGCCTTGCCTTCGCTGCGGGGATGCCGTCGCTTGTTTGCCGCTGCATGTTTACTGCCGCTTGGTTACCGCCGCGATCCGCGGCCCGCCACCAAGCCCGGTCACATCGCACCACCACTGCACCGGGTAGGTGGCTGATTGGGTGGTGCTGAATCTGAGGCCGACTGTTTGCAGTTGGCTTGATTGGGTGTGCCAGGTTCGCGCTTGAGTATTGCCTTGAATATTGCCCGTGGCGCTGGTACATTGCTGACAGAGTGCGGGGTTTGGCGCTATTTTTAATGGAGCATACTATTCATATGGGACAGGGGAATATTCCTGTTTTTATAATCCAAATTGCCAACTTATCTCGCAGGTGTTGCGGTGTACATTACGTTAGGCATTTAAATTTCCATCAAGGCTTTTCAGTGGAAAATCTGGAATCACAGCAAGACATTGCAACCCGGGTTCTGCGCCTCATGCCAGAAAGCGAGAGTGTGTTGGCTCTGGTCATCACAGGGCACCTACTCATTGAAGAGCGCCTCACAGCCCTCCTGACAACGCTCGCTCTTGATCCGAAGTCTCTGGAGAAAGCACGACTAACCTTTAAGCAGCGTGTTCTTCTTGTTCGTGCATTCGCGCTTCAATCGACACCTACCCACATCTGGCAGTTCATTGAGGGAACGAATAGCCTTCGCAACCAGCTTGCGCACAATGTCGAACCTCCTGAAATTGCAGAAAAGGTCTCTATTCTTGTGAAGCTCGTTCCAGACGCTCACACACGCCTACCCGATCCTCTCGGCAATACAAAGTCGCGCTTCACGCTTGCAGTTTCCGTTTGCTGCGGGCATCTATTCGGCTTACGCTTTGTCCACGCACAGCATCGCATTTAGCGTGCCTCACCAGATGCCTAACCCTTCAATCGAGAGGACAAACAACGGCGGGTCAAGCCTGGGTGCTTTTGCTCAGGTCGTGCCGCCGTTGTTTGCCTCTCATCTCAAACGTTAGGCACCTCAAATGCAAGTTCCTCCGCACACCATCTACTTGGACCAATACAAGGTCGCCGCTGGCGAAGGCGCGTTCGTCGAGCTCAAGCTACGCCTCTTGGCCGACAAACTTCCAGCCTTACAACTGTACGCACACACGCAGCGGCTCGAAGACATCGAGGCGGAGGTCGGTACATACTTCGGTAGCGCGCTGTCTGACGATGAGAAGAATACGCTGGCGCTATGTCGGCAGTTGAGAAATAAGATACTTCACTGCAACTTCAGCGTGGCGAGGGAGAAACTCGCGGAGCTGGGCGCCAAACCCCGAGCTGGCGGCGTGAGAAAGGTGGACCTAGCGGAGTTGAGCCCAGCTGGCATGCTATTCAAGACCAGAGATGCCATCGCAGGCAAACCCGATACATCCGTCGCCGTAGCGGCATCCCCAACAACCGACGCCGGAAACGTGTTTGGATGGCTTCTGGAAGTTGGCGAAGCCGGTGATCTTCTTGCTGCCATAGAAGCTTTTCGTGGCGCTGCAGCAATCGTCGATCGACTGGCGGTAGTGAGCGTTGGAGGTGCCTAACGAATAAGGATAGATCGCGCTTCGCCGCGATCTGATCCGTTTGTTGGACAGGCCCGGTGATGGTGTGTGAAGAGTGGAAGAAGCCGCTGTAGATTGATCCGAGAATTCGGCTGCGGCGAGCGGCCTGTGAAGGCCGCTTGGGTGGCTAGATCAGGCGTTCAACGATGCGCAAAGCGTTGTTGATGATGAAGCCACCAGATTTTGAATGCGCTCATCCTGCGGCAGACCTCGGGGGCCAAAACCGTCATAGGGCAAGCGCTGTTTGAACCGTCTCAGTGCTTTGCGACCTCCCCCGCATTGGGCTTGTCAGGCCGCAGCATCTGCGGCGCAGTGCACGCGGATCGTGCCGACATCGCATCCGCTCGCACACGCCTGCGCACAATCACCATCGGCTGCCCGCAGGCGCAGCGCCAGACAGGTCGCGTGGGTGGCGATGTCGTATCGACTGGCATGGGCACCCCATGCACCCCATGCTTGAGCTGCACCAGTTGCACGGTACGCCGACAGTTGTGGTGCAAAAAACCAAAGTTTCTGGCCCGCTGCAAGCCCTTGGGCAGCACATGCTGCAGCCCAACCACAAGAAGTCGGCCCCAGGCAGGGTTCTTGTGGCGGGCCTGCCCACTGGCATCAAGCGTATTCGCCACTATGGGGTGTTGGCCAGTGGCTGCAAAGAGGTCAAGCTGGCAGCGGCCCGCCTGGCTTTGCAGATGCCCCCATCCAACCCGCAAGCTCAGGAGTCAGCCCACGCCTTCTTGGCTCGGGTGGCGCAGGTCGATATGTTGCAGTGCCCGTGTTGCAAAGTAGGCCGATTGCATGTCACGGCGGTGCTGGCGGGTCTTGGACGGCTGCCATCGCCAGTCGG
>JANYCG010000187.1 GCA_025360385.1 Burkholderiales bacterium
CCCCATGATTTATGTGATTGCCACCATTGACCTGGCCCCCGGAACACGCAACGCGTTCCTGGCTGAATTTAAAAAAAATCTCGCGGCGGTCCGCGCCGAGGATGGCTGCATCGCCTATGGTCCGGCGGTCGATGCTGAAACTGGTTTTCCAACCCAGTTCAAAACCGGGCCGGACCGTGTGACGGTGATGGAGCAATGGGCCAGCGTAGCCGCGCTCAAGGCGCATGCCGGTGCACCACACATGAAGACCTACCGCGTCGCTGTGAAAGACATGGTGCGTGGCATGGAGCTGCGGGTGCTGGACCCGGCTTGACCCGGTTGGGTTCAATGCCGATGCAGGCCGCTGCGCTGGCTGGCATGTTGTGCCTTGCGGTTGTTGGAAATGGCCTTCATTCAAAAAAATAAAATTCATGAGCATTCTCCCTAAGCGGCTGTTGGTCGCGCCTGAACTGGACGACCCGAATCCGCTGGTGATCTACCATGGCGGCAATTGTTCCGATGGTTTTGCTGCCGCGCTGGCCGCCTGGCTTTTCTTTGGCGAGCGGGCGCAGTACCTTGGGCTGGACCATGGGGAGGTCAAGTCCATGCAGGATCTGCCGGACTTGCACGGGCGCGCGGTTTACATTCTCGATTTTTCGTTCTCCATGGACATCATGCGCAGCATCGGCGAGCGGGTTGCCAAGCTGGTGCTGCTGGACCATCACAAAAGTGCCCAAGACGGTTTGTCCGGGCTTGAATGCCGCTGCGGCGTGATTCACTTTGACATGAAAAAATCAGGCGCGCGCCTGGCTTGGGAGTTTTTCCAGCCCGACGCGGCACTGCCCGACCTGGTGCGTTATGTGGAGGACCGTGACCTTTGGTTGTGGCAATACCCGCAAAGCGCCGCTTTTTTGGCGGCCCTTGAAATGGAGCCTTTTGACCTGCGGCGTTGGAAAGAAATTGCCTGCTTCAGCCCGGCGCAATTGACGGACTTCATGGCGCGTGGCCAGGCCATGGACGACAAATTCCACAAGCTCACGCACGACATGGCCGAGGCGGCACGGCCCGTGGTCTTCAACGGCCAGCGCGGCCTGATGGTCAACGCGCCCAGCGTCTTCCACAGCCTGCTGGGCGACGTTCTGTGCGCCCAAAGCGGCACCTTTGCCTTGATGTGGGTGTTTCATAAAAGCGGCACGATCAAGGTGGGGTTTCGTTCCAGAAGCGGGTTCAACTGCATTCCGCTGGCGGTCAGCATGGGTGGCGGCGGCCATCCGCAAGCCTGCGGCTTCAAGATGGATGTGGGCCGTTTGCCCGAATTGCTGGGCGGCACGTTTGTTGCGGTCTGAGCCAGCGGTCACCCGGCCCGAAGGCACCTAGGCAGTTATGGCCATCCAGTGGTTCCCCGGCCATATGCACCTGACGCGCAAGGCGATTGCCGAGCGCGTCAAAGAAATTGACGTGGTGGTTGAGTTGTTGGATGCCCGTTTGCCGGGCTCCAGCGCCAACCCCATGCTGGCGGCGCTGACCCTGGGCAAGCCCTCGCTCAAGGTGCTGAACAAACAGGATCTTGCCGACGCTGCCTGCACCGAACTTTGGCTGGCGCATTACAACGCCTTGCCGGGCACACAGGCGATTGGCCTGGATGCCAGCGTCAGCACGCCGGCGCAAAAAATCATCCAGGCCTGCCATGCGCTGGCCCCGGCCCGTGGCAGCATGAGCAAACCCATGCGGGTGCTGATTTGCGGCATTCCTAACGTGGGCAAATCGACCCTGATCAACACCTTGACGGGCAAACGCGCCGCCAAGACCGGTGACGAAGCAGGCATCACCAAACTCGAACAACGCATCACCCTGGCTGACGGGTTTTATCTGTTTGACACGCCTGGCGTGTTGTGGCCCAAAATCATCGTGGACAGAAGCGGGTTCAACCTGGCCGCCAGCGGTGCGATTGGCCGCAATGCCTTTGACGAGCAGGAGGTGGCGCTGGAACTGCTGCACTATCTGAAGCAACGTTACGCCAGCCAGCTTGAGCGGCGTTACAAGATTGACGCGGCAGGCACCTTGCAGGACGAAGACCTGCTGGCCGGCATTGGCCGCAACCGGGGTGCCGTCCAGCGCGGCGCAAAGGTCAATTTGCAAAAGGCCGCCGAGATCGTCCTGATGGATTTTCGCAGCGAGGCTTTGGGGCGCATTTCGCTTGAAACGCCTGAAGAATTTGCCCAATGGCTGGCGCAGGGGCAGGCCCTTGAGGCGGCGCGGCTTG
Organism: Burkholderiales bacterium; assembly: GCA_025360385.1. Taxonomy (GTDB): domain Bacteria; phylum Pseudomonadota; class Gammaproteobacteria; order Burkholderiales; family Burkholderiaceae_C; genus JANYCG01. The sequence continues at coordinate 2,243 of JANYCG010000187.1, forward strand.
AGTCAAAAAAATCCCGGGGCCGTGCGCCGGGTGCGCCGGGCGGCACCTGAAGAGGCGCCGCGTATAATCGTCCCTAAGCCTGACAAGCACCTCTGCCGCATCCAATGTGCGCCTCAAACTGATTTGACGCGCTTGGGCGGCGCCTCTCTCAAGACCCAAGTTCCAGACCTGGCCATTGTGGTGGGATTCAGGGCTTTCAGGCATTAACGTGAAAGAACGAACTTTCATGCCAGGGCGCAGGGCGACTTTGCATGAAGCTTGGCCTTGCCCCCAACTTGCCCCATTACGTCTCCAGGAAAAATTGCCATGGCCAAAGAAGAACTGATTGAAATGCGCGGCAAGGTGACCGAGGTCTTGCCTGACTCGCGTTTTCGCGTGACGCTGGAAAACGGCCACGAGCTGATTGCTTACACCGGCGGCAAAATGCGCAAACACCACATCCGCATCATCGCGGGTGACAACGTCTCGCTGGAACTCTCGCCCTACGACCTGACCAAAGGCCGCATCATGTTCCGCCACATCGCCGGGCGCGCCTGACACCTGGCCTGCGCCACTCTGAGCGCCCTGGCCGTGTCCGGTGCGGCAAACTGGCAGAGCGGTGAGGCACTTGGCGCTGGGCGCGTGTACAGTAAAGACCATCACAAGGACAGCCCATGACGAGTTTTGCGCCCCCCAAACTTGAAGTTGTCCCGCGCGACCTGTCGGCCTACCGTCAGGGCAATGTGGGCGTTGATTACGTGCACCGGTTTGAGTCTGGCAAACCTGGTCCGCATGTGGTCATCAATGCCTTGACTCACGGCAACGAAATTTGCGGCATGGTGGCCGCCACCCATTTGCTGGACTCCGCGGTGCGGCCCAAAATTGGCACCTTGACGGTGAGTTTTTCCAACGTCGAAGCCTATGAGACCTTTGATACCGACAAGCCGTTTGACAGCCGCCAGATCGTGCACAACATGAACCGCATCTGGTCGCCTGAATGGCTGGACGGCCACGAAGACAGCCCTGAATTGCGCCGAATCCGCACGCTGCGGCCCGTGATGCTCGCCGCAGACCATATTCTGGACATTCACTCGACCAGTCAGGACGTCACGCCATTCTGGGTGTACCCGGCCTTTGAACGCAACGCCGTGGCGGCCCTGGCCATTGGCCGTCCGCATGTGCACATGGTCATGCCGGATGGCTTGGGCAGCGGCGTGCCGCTCATCCAGCATGGCCGGCACGGATTGCCCGACAGCCAATGCGTGGCCATGGTGGTTGAATGCGGCCAACATTTTTTGCAGGCCAGCGCTGACCTGGCGACCCAGGTGTCACTTGATTTTCTGGCGCATTTTGGCCTGATTGACCAGCCCGCCAACCCTGCGCCAAATATCCAGCAGATCCGGCTCGAACTGCTGCGCACCTGCGTCATCCAGACCACAGAATTCAAGTTTGTACGGCCTTTGATTGGTTTTGAAACCTTTGCCAAAGACGAGCTGATCGCGACCGATGGCGCACTGGAAATTCGCGCGCCGTGTGACGAGTGCACCGTCATGATGCCGGCCCGCGCGGTGATTGTGGGGCGCGAAGGCGTGTACCTCACCCGCCCCCTGTCGTGAAAGGTGTTGTGGACATTGGCGGCAACGTGGACGTGACGGCAAGTTTGAAACTTATCGCCGCGTTTTGAAACAAACGCCGTGGCCTGATCGTGTTTTTACCGCCGAAAATACCGGCCTGATGTCAACTGAAGGAGTCTCACCATGACGAAATCAAACGCCCTGTGGACCGTCTGCCTGTCCGGCCTGGTTGGGCTGGCGGGCCTGTCCGCCACCAGCGCCCAGGCCACTGGCTTGGCCACCTGCGACTCCGGCCCCAAGAGTGGCTGGCAACCGGTTGAAAAATTGGAGGCGCAGCTCAAAGAAAAAGGCTACACCGTGCGCCGCATCAAAGAAGATGGCGGCTGTTATGAGGTCTATGCGCTGGACGACAAAGGCCAGCGCGGCGAGTTTTATTTTCATCCGGTGACGCTCGCCCCGGTGCCCATCAAGGCGCGATGAGTTCCCCTTTGCAGGACGCGCCGACGCCCACCCTGCGGCGCCCGTCCACCCAGCCCGTCTGGAGCCTTGGCGTGCGTGTGCTGCACTGGACGCTTGCCGTGTCGATGCTTGTCAGTTTTGCCACCCACGAAGGGGTTGGCAAATTGCACGAATGGTCAGGTTACCTTGCGTTGGCGGCCGCCTGTGTGCGCACCTTGCTGGGTGTGGCGGGCCAAGGTTACTGGCGGTTTTCGCATTTTGTGCGGGGCCTGTCTGCCACGCTGTCTTACGCCCGCGCTGTGCTGCACAAACGGGACGTGCGTTACCTGGGCCACAACCCACTGGGCGGCTGGATGGTGCTGGCGCTGCTGGCCGACGCCGTCGCCACCGGCCTGTCGGGCTGGCTGTTCACCACCGACCGTTTTTGGGGTGTCAAGTGGCTGGAAGACCTGCACAGCGTGTTGGGCCATGCCCTGATTCCGTTGCTGCTTTTGCATGTGGCGGGTGCCGTGTTCACCTCGCTGCGCCATCGTGAAAACTTGATCGCCGCCATGTTGCACGGGCGCAAACCGGCTGCGAGACCCGGCGACGTCGTGTGAGGCGGGTTGCAGCATTTTGATGTCTGTTCACAAGGCTGGAGTGCTGATTGTCCCCGTGAATATTGAATAGTTAGCTATATTAAATATAGTGTTCGTCAGCGCGAACTGCCGGGTGCCTCATTCAGCCAGCGCAACACCAGGCTGTTGAATTGCGCAGGGTCGCGCAGCATCACCCAGTGGCCAGTTTTAAGCGCATGGACCTCGCTGCCTTTTTGCGATTGCAGATGAGCCAGCCACGGCGCTGAATGGAACATGAAGGGTTTGTGCTGGCCGTAAATGAACAACATGGGGCACTTCAGCTTGACCCGTTGCATCATCTTGAAGCCGCCCAACAGCCCGAACCATTGCATGGCGTAGGGGAAGTTCATTTGCCAGCTGATTCGTCCACTGTCGGCTTTGCAACCCAGGGCGCGCGCCATCCAGCGGGTCATCCAGGTGCCCAGCCTGCCACCCAGTGGCCCCAACGCAGCGCCCAGCTTCCAGGCGATGGCCAGCCACATCTGATAGGCCAGAATCATCAGCTTGTGCGAGGTTTTGAGCGAACGGTGAAAGGCGCTGGTGTTGTGGTCGCCGACGTCCAGACCCACCACTCGGCTCACGCGGCTGGCGTTGAGCGCAGCGTATTCGTAGCCAAAAATGCAGCCCCAGTCGTGCAGCATCAGGGTGACCGGTTCGAACGGGCTGACCTTGTTGACGATGGCTGCAAACAGGGCGACCATGTCGACCACCGACGTGGGTCGGGGTGGCTGAGACAGCTCATAACCCGGCAGCGTAAAACGCACGCAGCGGTAGCGGCCTTTGAGGGCTTGCACGCTGGCGTCCCACAGGCGGTGTGTGTCGGGCCAGCCGTGGATCATCACCACGGTAGGCGCGTGTGGCTGGTCTGCCGGGCCGTCAATGAACACATCAACGCCTTGAATCTGGAGTGTGGCTGTCGTCATGGTGGGTTTTGGGCAAAGGGCATTTCTATAAATTCATTTTTCGGGCGAATTGCGGCACTGATCGTGAGTGAACACTTTGCATTCAGCGGTGCTCGAAATCTTCATGCACCCAAGTGAATTGGCTGGATAGGGACTCGTAAAATCTTGCAAACTAAACCTGAACACAGCCAAAGTGTGCACCAATTACACCCCCACTTCGCGTGACCGGCTGAAAGCGATGCGCCTGGGGCTTGGCCATTTGCCTGAGGGCGAGTGGCCGCCTGAGACATTTCCGGGTTACCAAGCGCCGATTGTGATGGCTGGCGGCACCCCGGGTGACGGTGTTCCGGTCTTGCAACTTGCCCGATTCGGGCTGATTCCCCGCTGGAGCAAAAACCTCAAAGCGGGCGCCGACATGGCCCGCAAAACTTATAACGCCCGCAGTGAATCCGTGGCGGACAAACCCAGCTACCGCGGCCCTTGGCGGGCGCGTCAATTTGCCTTGGTTCCTATGGAGAACTTTTACGAACCCTGTTGGGAGACTGGCAAAGCCGTGCGCTGGTGCATTCGGCAAGCCAGCCGCGACCCGATTGCAGCGGCGGCCCTTTGGGAGCGTTGGATAGACCAGGCCAGCGGGCAAGCCATCAGCAGCTTCTCCTTGCTGACAGTCAATGCGGACGGCCACGCATTGATGGGCCGAATGCATCGCCCGGGAGATGAAAAACGCAGCCTGGTCATCGTGCCGCGCGAACTGTGGCAGACCTGGCTCAATGCCACCGAAAGCCAAGCCATTGCGCTGCTGCAGGCGCCTGCTGCTGGGCAGTTGGCGGGTGAACCGGCTGCGCTGCCCGCCAGGCAACCCGTCAGGCAGCGCGGGCCGGCGATGCCAATGCCGCCGGCTGCGCCCGCGTCTGTGCCACCCTCACCCCAGCAAGCCGCGCTTTTTGAGTGACGCGCTAAAGCGGCAGATGGGCGTTCGCCCAGCGGACGATGTCCGGTGTGCCCAGGGCGCCCAAAAATCAACCCGCACGGGAATCTGGTTGCGGCTGATGTGTTTGTCAAACGTGGCTTCATCCAGTGGCACGGGGTGCGTGGTGAACAGGGGCTTTTTGCATTGCCCGCAGTCGGATGCGCTGGCCCATGGGTCTGCGCGGACGCGGTGGGTGGTGTGGCAATGCGGACAGACAATGTGCCGTGGGTCTGGCCCGCTGTTGAGCTGGCTGCGGCCAGGGGCAAAACGAGGGCACGAACCCTTGGCAAAACGCAGGGGTTTCCCCCCTTTGGGGCGTGGGCACGGGGCGATAGACTGCCCAAATCGCAACCCAAGGATTTTCCTCATGCCGGATTCGCACCGTTCGTCCCGCCGCCAGTTTTTATCCACCACCGCCGCCTTGGGTGCAGCGGCCGTGGTGCCCAATACCTTGGCGCAAACGGCCAGCGCATCAAAGTGGCCCAGCAAACCGATTCGCATCGTGGTGGGTTTTGCGCCAGGCGGGCTGACCGACGCCTACGCGCGCCTCTACGCCGACCAGCTGGCCACCAAAACCGGCCAGACCGTGGTGGTGGACAACCGCCCCGGCGCTGGGGCCGTCATCGCCATCGACATGGTTGCCAAAGCGCCGCCAGACGGCTACACACTGCTGGTCTCGACCTCGGGCACGCTGTGGCAAAACCGCGTGTTGTATTCCAAGCTGCCCTACAACCTGGACAAAGACCTCACGCCGATTGCCAATTTCCCCTCGGGCCCGCTGGTCGTGGCGGTATCAGACAAGGTGCCAGCACGCAACTTCAAGGAATTCATTGATTTCGCCAAGGCCAATCCCAACAGCACGAACATGGGCAGCTACTCGCCAGGGTCTTACCCCCACCTGGTGGCAGACCAGACCAATCGCCGCGAAGGCACCAAGATCCAGTCGGTGCACTATCGGGGCGAGTCGCCCATGTGGGTGGACGTGGTGTCCGGGCAATTGCAGATCGCCATTGGCAGTTACCAGGCCTTCAACACCGTGGCCGGCCGTGGCGTGCGCGCCATCGGCGTGACCGGCGGCTACCGCTCACCCAAATTGCCGGATGTGCCCACCCTGCAAGAGCAAGGGCTTAACGACATTCTGGTCGGACTGGAGGGCGCACTGCCGCTGATGGCTCCGGCGGGCACGCCCGAGGCCGTGCTCAAGCTTTTGTCCTCCGTCGCGGTAGACGGGGCCAACAGCGAGCGTGCGGGCAAACTGCGCGAGTCTTTCGGCATCCCCAACAAACCTAAAAACCTGACTGAAACCCGCAGACAGTGGGAGCACGACGTGCCCATCTGGATCAAGGTCGCGGTGGAGCTGGGTATCAAGCTGGATTGAGCGGCCAAACCGGCGCTTAGGGCACTTCTATAAATTCATTTTTCGGGCGAATTGCGGCGTTGCGCGGTGCTCGCAATCCTCATGCACCCAAGTGCATTTGCGGTTGCTGCGCTCCGGGCGCCTTGCACTTCATCCCGAAAATTTGAATTTCTAGAAATGCCCTTTACTTTTTGTCCGAAATCACCAGCGCGATGCCACCCAGAATGGCGACAGAGGCCAGCACCAGCGTTTGCGTGAGTGATTCGCCCAGCAGTGCCACGCCGCCCAGGGCGGCAATCACCGGCACGCTGAGTTGCACCGTCGCCGCGTGGGTGGCCTTCAGCGCGGGCAGGGCCGCATACCAGACGGCATAACCCAAGCCCGAAGCCAAGGCACCTGACAGTGCCGCATACAACAGGCCCGCGCCGTCCCAGGACAGGCGGCTGACCATGGCCAAACTCAAGGCCAGCGCCATTGGCGCGGCGCGTAAAAAATTGCCTGCAGTGACCGCCGTGGGGTCGGCAGCTGCGGTGCCGGACACCCGTTTGCCACGCAGCGAATACACGCCCCAAGCCACGCCCGCAACGGCCATGGACAGCGAGCTGACCAGGCTGGGCGCAGCCAGCCCCGGCAACATCAGCGCCACCAGCCCACCCAGCGCCAGTGCAAACCCGGCCAATTGCAAAGCCCGCATGCGCTCACCGGTGCAGATGCCGTAGCCGATCATGGTGGCCTGCACCGAGCCAAACAGCAGCAGCGCGCCGGTGGCTGCGGACAGGCTCGCATAGGCCAGCGAAAACGCAGCGGCGTAAGCAAACAGTGCCGCGGCGGACAACCAGTCGCCCGCTGCGCCCACCGCGCCCACCGCGCCCGCTGCGCCGGCATGACCGGACACCGAGGTCGAACTGGACCGGTGTTTGAATCGCACCACCAGCCACAACATCAGCGCACCGGAAACCAGCCTCGCCGTGGTGAAGGAGGCCGGGTCAATGGGGGTGGTTTTCAGTGCCAGGCGGCACAACAGGGAGTTGCAGGCAAACGCCAGCATGGCCAGGCAGACCAGAACGCCCAGCCGCAAATGGCGCATGGCACGCGCGGAGATCGCCTCAGCCTTTGGCAATGACGGCACAGGCAATGCGCGGGCCTGAGTTGCCGGTGGGTTGGGTTTTGAAGTCGTCAGCGTCGCGGTGAACAATCAGGCCACGGCCAATCACATCGGCCATGCCTTGCCCCACACTCAGCGTCGTGGACGTGTAGCTGAAACGCGCCATCCCGTACGCGTCGGCTTTCAGACTGACCAGATCGCCCGCGTGATGCTGGTTTTGGTCATGTGCGCCATGGGCTGCGCCGGTCGGGTTGAAGTGTCCGCCCGTGCTCATGCCATCGCCGCTGGAACAATCGCCTTTGTCATGGATGTGGAAGCCATGTTCCTTGCCCGGTGCCAGTCCGCGAACCTCGCCTGCCACCAGCACAGCATTGCCTTGCTGGGTGAAGGTGACCGTGCCCGCGGCCGTGTTGCCCTGGGTGGCGGCCAGTTGCGCGGTCGCGCTTTGGCCCGCCATGTTGCTGGCACAGGCAGAAACAAAGATGGCCGCAGCCATGGAAATGCAAAGTTTGGTCATTTGAAAAGCCTTTCTTGAAGTGGAGGGCGGGGCCGATAAAAACCGCCCCAGTATTCCACGATTCCGCAGGGTGCGCGACCCCATTGACGCCCTTCAGCGCTCCGTCGACGCCCCGTCAGTGCAAGTGGGTTTCACAAGTCCGCCGCGTAACGCGCCAGCATCTGCGCCTGGGTTTCCGCAACGCTGTCGCCACCCATCTGGTCCCTGAGCATTTCACCCATCGACGGCAAGCTTGACCGCTCGACATGGCGTGTTGCATCCCACAAATTCGAGCGCATCAAGGCTTTGGCGCAATGCAGGTAAACGGCGTCGACGGCGACTCGAATCACCAGTTTGGGAACACGTTCGGCGTGGGCGAACAGCGCCAGGTCGGCCTCGGCGATGGAGAGCGTGGCGCGGCCATTGACGCGCAGGGTTTCGTCCACGCCAGGCAGCAAAAACAACAGGCCCACGCGGCCGGTCTGGATGATGTTCTCCAGGGTGTCCAAGCGGTTGTTGCCAGGCGAGTCGGGGATCAGCAACGCAGCCGCGTCCAGCACTTTGACAAAACCCGGCGTGCCGCCGCGCGGCGAGGCATCCATGGCCCCGTTTGCTCCCGCGCTTGCCACCACCACAAACGGCGACTGAGCAATGAAGCGGGTGCAGTGCGCGTCCAACTGCGCCAGCTCTTTCTTGACCGAGCGTTCGCGGGCTGGCGCATAGAGGGTGCGCAATGCGGCAATGGTAGAAATCCTCATGCTGGCTCCTTTGTGAACGATGATACGACCCTATGAACACTGACCACCCCGCCCAGCAACACTCCCGCCTCAGCACCCCCGACAAAGATGCCATCGCCTTGCTCCCGCCGTTTGAACGGCTGGGGCTGGACCGCATCACCCTGGTCAGTACCGGTGCCCAAGCCCGCGAGGCCCAAGCCCAGCTGGCGGGTGCCACGGCCTGGGGTTTTGACACCGAAAGTAAGCCGACCTTCAAAGTGGGTGAGGTGTCTGACGGCCCGCATATTTTGCAATTGTCCACGCCTGAACACGCCTGGGTGTTCCAGTTGCACGACCCGCACTGCCGGGCCATTGCGGCCGAGCTGCTGGCCCAGGATGGCATCACCAAAGCCGGTTTTGGCCTGGGCGACGATCGCAAACGCATCATTCACAAACTGGGCATCGCGCCCTTGGGCGTGTTGGACTTGAACACCGTGTTCCACCAGCGCGGCTACCGCAAAGACATGGGCGTCAAAGGCGCCGTGGCCGTGTTGTTCAACCAGCGCTTCATCAAATCCAAAAAAGCCGCGACCAGCAATTGGGCCAATGCACATTTGACGGAAGCGCAAATTGTCTACGCTGCGAACGATGCCTATGCGGCGGTGCGGGTGTTGGATGCGCTGCGAACGTTCACCGGCAAATAGCAAATAGCAAAAGGCCTAAACCGCTAAACCAGCCTGCTCGCCCGCCCCGCCCAATACCGATCCCGCAGCAAGCGTTTGTACAGCTTGCCGGTGGCGTGGCGGGGCAGCTCGGCTTCAAAGTCCACGCTGCGCGGGCATTTGACGTGGGACAGGTGGGCGCGGCAGAACGCGATCAGCTCGGCAGCAAGCGCGGGGCCTGCATCAGCCATGTCGCGCGGTTGCACCACGGCTTTGACCTCTTCGCCAAACTCTTCGTTGGGCACACCGATCACGGCCGCGTCCATCACCTTGGGGTGGGTCACCAGCAGGTTCTCGGCTTCCTGCGGGTAGATATTGATACCGCCCGAGATGATCATGTGGGCTTTGCGGTCGGTCAAAAACAAAAAACCTTCGGTATCCACGTAACCCACGTCGCCCAGGGTGGTCCAACCTTGTGCGTTTCTGGATTCGGCCGTTTTCTGGGCGTCGTTGTGGTACTCAAACGGGCGGCCTTCGGCGAAGTGGATGGTGCCCTCAGTGCCCACGGACACCTCTTGGCCGAACTCGTCGCAAATCTTGAGTTTGCCGACCATGGCCTGGCCCACGGTGCCGGGGCGCTGCAGCCACTGGGCGCTGTTGACGATGGTGGAGCCATTGCCCTCGGTGCCGGCGTAATACTCCCAAATCACCGGGCCCCACCAGGCGATCATTTGTTGCTTGATCGGCACCGGGCAGGGCGCAGCCGCATGGATGGCGCATTGCAGGCTGGACACGTCATGCACGGCGCGCTGCGCCAGGTCCAGCTTGAGCATGCGCACAAACATGGTGGGCACAAGTTGGGTGTGGGTGGCGCGGTGTTTTTCAATCAGGCGCAAATATTCCTCAGGTTCAAAATGCCGCATGATGATGCAGGTGGCGCCCAGGCGCATGGAGGCCATATTGAAGCGAAGGGGTGCCGCGTGGTACAGCGGTGCAGGCGACAGGTAAACACTGCTGGCGCTGAGACCATACACGGTGTTGCAGATGTCGACCAAGGCGTTGCGGGCGTCAATTTGCGGCGACTCAGCGAGCACTGCCACGCCTTTGGGCCGGCCCGTGGTGCCAGACGAATACAACATGTCGGTGCCAGCCGTTTCGTCGGAGATGCGAGAGGCCGGGTGTTGGGCCACTTCGGCTTCGTAGGACGCGTAACCCTCAACGACGCCGTCCATCATCAGCCGAGCAGCCAGGTGGCCGAGCGACGGCAGCAGAGCCTGCGCCAAGGGTGCCTGCGCCTTGGACGTGATCAGCATTTTGGCGGCGCAGTCGTCCACGATGTAGGCGGCCTCGTTGGCGGTCAGGCGGGTGCTGATGGCGGTGTAGATGATGCCGGCGCGTTGTGCGCCCCAGCACACTTCGAAAAAACGCGCCTGGTTTTCCAGCAGGATGGCGATGTGCTGGCCGGCCTGCAAGCCATGCGCCCTCAGCATGTGCGCCACCTGGTTGGAGCGGTCTTCAAGCTCGCGGTAGGTCACCACCTCACCGCTGTCGGCCATGATGATGGCGGGTTTGCCGGGGGTGCTGGCGGCATGCTGGAAGGGGTGC
>JANYCG010000198.1 GCA_025360385.1 Burkholderiales bacterium
TGGGTCAGTACCGGCACGACCAGCACGCCGCCAATGCCGGTCGCGCCAATCAGGCCCCCGGCCAGCAGAATGGCGGCTGCGCTTGCAAGGATCATGCAGCGGGCTTATTCGGCCTTGATGTTGGCGCGGGTGACCGCAGCCTGGAGCAACTGGCGTTCTTGCATGAGGTACTCGCCGAATTTGGCGCCAGTGATGGCCACCGGCTTGTTTGCGACTTCCCCCAGCTTGCGTACGATCTCGGGGTCTTTGAGTGCAGACTCCATGGCCTTGATCAGTGTGGAGGCGATGGGCTCAGGCAGGTTGGCCGGTGCCAGCAAGCCGAGCCAGGATTCGACATCCAGATCGCGCAGATCGGCCGTTTCAGACAGGCTGGGCACGTCGGGCAGGCCGCTCCAGCGTGCCTTGCTTGTCACGCCAAAGGCGCGCACTTTGCCATCGCGTATGAAGGACTGGGCGAGGCCCAATGGCAAGACGCCCAGGTCAACCTGGCCGCCCGCCACATCGGTCAAAACCTGCGGACCCGACTTGTAAGGGACGTGCACGATGTCGAGGTTGGCTCGCTGCTTGATCATTTCGCCCGTGATGTGCAGCGAAGTGCCCACGCCGTCCGTGCCGAAATTGAGTTTGCCCGGCTGCGCACGCACCAGCTTGATCAAGTCCGCCGTGGTCTTGGGCTCCAAGGTGGGGCGTCCGATCAGGACAAAAGGCCCAATAGCGGCGGTTGACAGGGGCGTGAAGTCCTTGAAAGTGTCATAACGCACGGCCGACGGGGCCACCAGCGGCGCGACATTCAGGGGGCTGGCCACGGCAAAAAGCAGGGTGTAGCCGTCAGCTGCCGCCCTGGCGACTTTTTGCGTGCCAATGGTGCCGGCTGCGCCGGCCACGTTTTCAATCACAACCGGCTGTTTCAGGATGTCGGCGAGCTTGGTCATGACGACACGTGCGGTGGCGTCAACGCCGCCGCCAGCGCCAAAGGGCACAATGACCGTGATTGGTTTGGCGGGCCAGGACTGGGCGTGGACCTGCAGGGCCAGCAAAGTGCAGCCGGCCAAGGCTGCCTTCAGGAAAGTACGGAGTTTCATGATGAACGGTTCCTTCAAGAGTTTGCAAAATTTGCACCGGTACAGTGCGACTATACTTGTCATTACAAGTTATGACAAGTTATGACGAATAGGCAAAACCCATGCCAATGATGCGCCTTCGCGAAGGGCATCGCAATGTCTGATGCGCCGCTCACGCTTTACGGCAAGCTTCGGGACAACCTGCGCGCGCGCATTCTGGACGGCGCCCTTAAGCCCCATGACAAATTGCCCTCCGAGAGCGAGCTGGCAGGCGCCCATGGCGTGAGCCGCATCACGGTACGCCAGGCCTTGGGCGACCTGCAAAAAGACGGGCTTATCGTGCGCCAGCAGGGCAAGGGGGCCTTTGTCTCTGCGCCACGGCCTGCCAGCCAGAGCCTGGACCGCCTGCAGGGTTTGGCCGAGGCGTTTTCGGCGCAGGGTCGTGAAGTTCACACCAAGCGCATGGTGATGAAACGGCTGAAGGCCCCCAAGGACGTGCGCGACAAGTTGACCCTGGCCCCGGACGCCGATGTCTGGCAGATGGTCACGCTGCGTTACCTGGATCGCAAACCGATCTCGGTGAACAACTCCTATTTCCCACTCGGACTGGGTGAACGCATCGCCCGCATGGACCTTGCAGGCAGGGATCTGATAGACGTGCTGGAAAAGGATTTCGGCCAGACCATTGCCCAAGCAAGGCTGGAAATCAACGCCACCGTCATGCCCGCGCGCGAAGCCCGCTGGCTGAAGGTGGTGGCTGGCGCGCCAGCTCTGCGTGTGCAGCGCGTGCTTTTTGACTCAATCGATGCCCCTCTGCAGTTGGAGACAGCCACCTATCGGGCCGACGCGTTCAGCTACAAGTTGACGCTGAGGCGTTGAAGGCACACAATAATTTTTTGGCTTGCTACAATTTATATATCAAACTATTCATATTCCACAGGGACAAATCCTTATGTGACGTCAAATTCGCCGCATTGGCCACGGCCTGCAGTTTGGCCGAATCTGCCTCGTAGTCGCTTGCCAGATCGGCCAGGCCCATAGTCGGTGGCACCGAGCCACCCGCCGCGTCGATTGTCTTTTTCACGTCGGCATTGCCCCCTGCTTGGACTGCCGCCGGTGACCCTGCTGCCCAGCTACGACGCCGGTCTGGCCCTGTTGCACAGCCTGGACTGGAGCGGAGCGTCAAGCATGGTGTTGCGGCGCCCGGCACCGTGGCTCGTCATCCACGCATCAATCACAGACGCGTCGTTCACCGTGCGCAGTGCCATGTAAGCCAGCGCTGCCTGGGGATAACGCCGGCGCAAAAAGTTGAGCCATTGTTTGAGGCGGCCTGCCTGCTGGCGGCGCTCCAGACGGCTACAGACCAGGAGCCAGAAGTCGGCGATCAGGGGCAGCAAATCCGGCCAGGCGACAAACGGCTCAGCTTCCACCGCCATGTCTTCGTCAGCCTGTATTGATAAAACTTGCGTTGATACAGCCTGCTTGATCGCCAAAGCCAGCCCGGGGTCAGTCACCATGCCGCGCCCCAGCATCAGGCTGTTGCAGCCTGACAGCTCGCGACAGCGCAGTGCATCCTGCACAGTCCAGATTTCGCCATTGGCCACCACCGGGATTTTGACGGCCGCACGGATGTCGGCAATGCGGTGCCAGTAGGCCGGCGGGCGGTAGGCGTCGGCCTTGGTGCGGGCGTGCACCACCAGCTCGTCGGCGCCGGCGTCGGCAATGGCCAGGGCGCATTCGACCGCACGGGAGTCGTCGTTGAAGCCCAGGCGCATCTTGGCCGACACCGGCATGTGGGCGGGCACGGCGCGGCGCACGGCGGACACAATTTTGGCGACCAGTTCGGGCTCGTCCAGCAGCGCGGCACCGCCGCCGTGGCGGTTCACCACCTTGGCCGGGCAGCCAAAATTCAAGTCGATGCCATGCGGCCCCAAAGCCGCCAACGCGGCGGCGTTGTCGGCCAGGCAGGCCGGGTCAGACCCGAGCAACTGGGCGCGCACCGGCACACCAGTCAGGGTGCGCCCGCCGTTCATCAGCTCGGGCACGATGCGGATGAAGGCACGGTCGGGCAGCAAGGTGTTGGTGACGCGGATGAATTCGGACACACAGCGGTCCACGCCGCCGACCCGCGTCAGGATGTCGCGCAGCACAAAGTCGAGCAGGCCCTCCATGGGGGCGAGAAGCAGGGTCATGTCAGGGCGGACGGAAATTGAAGGGAGCCTGATGCCAAGGCGGTTGGCAGGTTAAAGAGACAAGACTGCTATCTTTAATATATCTACATATTCAATATTGACGGGGACTTTGGTCAATTTTACCTCTGGAAATCAGCCCAATGCCGCACGAGGGATTAAATCCGCTGTAGCATCAAGGCCTATGCTTCAAACCCCCGCCCATTTCACCCCGCTGCTGGCCCGGCAGACCCATCCATCGCCCGCCTGTTTCATTTTTTGCGGCGACGAACTGCTGGTCGAAGAATCCAGCCCCACCCTGCCCCCGGCCAGTGTGGCCCTGAGTTTTGGCCTGTCGGCACAGGCGTTCTTTCCGGTAGGCCTGCTGGGTGCCCAGTATTGCCAGACCACCTGGTTGCCCGCGGGCAGCGCCGCGCCGCAGGGCTTCAGGTTCACCCGCCTGCGCCCGCTGTTCGGTGCCATGGACGAGGCGGTGTTGTCGGTGGCCGGGCGCGCCTACCAGATCGCCAATTGGGCACGCACCCATCGCTTTTGCGGCGCTTGCGCCACGCCCACCGTGCATGTGGACGGCGAGCGTTGTGTCAAATGCCCAGCCTGCGCATTGGTCGCCTACCCGCGCATTTCGCCCGCCATGATGGTGCTGGTCAAACGCGGCGACGCGATCTTGCTGGCCCTGCACCGCAACTCCCCGGCCAAGTTTTTCACGGCCCTGGCCGGTTTTGTCGAAGCGGGTGAATCGGTCGAAGAGGCGATTCACCGTGAGGTGTTTGAAGAGGTTGGCCTCAGGGTCAACACGCTGCAGTACTTCGCCAGCCAGCCCTGGCCTTTTCCGCATTCACTGATGATTGCCTACACGGCTGAGTATGCCGGGGGCGACATTCGGGTCGATGAATCCGAGATCGCCGAGGCGCGCTGGTTTGGCCCCGGCGATTCGCTGCCCATCATTCCCTTCAGCCTGTCGATTGCCAGCAGCTTGATCCGCGCCAACTTGCCAGGGCGACCGCCCCATGCGGCATAGACGGCTGATCGGCACGCTGCTGCTGGTGCTGGCGCTGGCGCTGGCTGCCCACGTCAGCGGCCTGCGCGACAACTTCAGCCTGGCCGCTGTGCGTGACACCTTTCTGGCGCACAAGACGGCGGGTCTCCTGCTTTTCATCACGCTGTTCGCCGTCGGCAATCTGTTGCATGTGCCAGGGCTGCTGTTTCAGGTGGCGGCAGTTTTGGCCTTGGGCAAATGGTGGGGCGGGCTGGCAACTTATGTCGCGGCGAATATTTCCTGTGTGGTGACGTATGCTGTGTTTCGCGGGGTGGGCGGCAATGCCTTGATGCAGATCAAAAACCCGCTGGCTGGCAAACTCATGCGGCGCCTGCATGAACAGCCGATCCGCTCACTCGTGTTGCTGCGAATCATTTTCCAGAGCATGCCCACGCTCAATATGGCGCTGGGCATGTCGGGCCTCAAACTGCGGCACCTGGTCATCGGCACATTGCTGGGCCTGCCTTTGCCCATCGCCTTTTATTGCGTGTTTTTTGATTTTCTGGCGGCCAGCATCCGGACACCGTGACCAAGACTTTGTAAACTGTTGCTGCAATCCGCAATGCCACCCATTCCAAAATTTAATTCAACAGGAGCATCCCATGACCGTTAACGTGACCGTCGACCTTGGTTATGAATTTGAAGTCAAGGCCAAATTTGCCGAGGTCTTTGCGCTGTTGGCCGACGTGCCAACGTCCGCCAAGTTTTATCCGAAAGTGGACAAGCTGGTGGACTTGGGTGATGGTGCCTACCGCTGGGAGATGGAAAAAATCGGCGTCGCGTCGATCAGCCTGCAAACCGTTTACGCGTCCAAATACGTCAGCAACAAGACCAAGGGCAGCATCGTCTGGACGCCAGTCAAAGGTGTGGGCAACACCCAGGTGTCAGGCAGCTGGACGATCAAGGACAACAAAAAGTCAACCCATCTCACGCTGCAAATCAACGGCGAGCTGGCCATCCCGCTGCCGGGGCTCATGAAGATGGTGGTGGCGCCGATTGTGGAAGGCGAGTTCGAAAAAATGACCGACACCTACATCGCCAATTTGACGAAGAAATTTGGCGGGGAAGTGTAGCCCCCAAGCCGGCTCACGGCGTGTCGCCGCAGCCCTCCGAGAGAGTTGATGCTTCTGGGGAAGCGGCCCGGTGTTCTTGAAGAGCGGCTGCGCCAAAAATTGCCGTGCGCCGTGCTGGCGGGTTTAGTTCAAAGCGCGCTTCAAGCGCATTTCCTCAACTTTGCCGGAGCCCATCGCCACCGTTTTGGCGGTGTTGAGTTCGCGCTTGAATCCGGCCAGATCATAGAAGCGCAAGGCGCGTTCGTTGCGCAGCAGCGCCCACAGGGTGACCTCGGTGCAGCCCTCTTCAACCAGCCCCTCGCGGCAGGCGTCCCACAGGGCCAGGCCGACGCCTTCTCCCCAGTAGTCGGGCGCGGCGTACATGGCCCAAATCTCACCGGTGGTGGCTTTTGACTTGGGGTCCCGGGACCGGTCAAACCCGGCAAATCCGACGATGGCAGCACCGTCCAACGCCACCACCACTTGGGGCTCGCTGTACTGGATGGCTTCGCGCCACATGTCGTTGCGCTTGTCTATCGTCAAGGTTTTGAGGTGATCTTCAGGAATCAGCCCTGTGTAGGCG
>JANYCG010000206.1 GCA_025360385.1 Burkholderiales bacterium
CGCCAACTACCCCAAGGGATTGGTAGTATCCGATGAAGCCTTCGCTTCAATCAAGATTGATCGAAACGAATTCCATGGCGACTGGAACTACTGCATCCGATCTGGATGAAATTGAACTACTTATTTGTTAACGGGCTCTTATCTTTCGGGAAAAGCTGTTCAAACAAACCGGGCCACTTCTGTGCTCCGTGTTGTAGGGACATTATGAGGATTGATGTTGCGGTGCAGCAATAGTCCATTCGGACTAACCCTTAGTCAGTTGAAGTGAGAGAGAACTGCGCGTTTTCGTCTTGAGCTAGCAACTTGACCATTTGTGGCAGCGCGGTTTGCAGCGTTGCCTTGAGCGTGTGCGGTGGATTGATGACGAGTATGCCGCTGGCGGGCAATCCGGGTCTATGTTCCTGGCCCGTGTCGTCAGTGGTGATTTTGCTGGACTTGACCGTGAGCGTCGCGTGCAGCCAGCCTTTTCCGGCTTTTGTCGCCAGCGTCTTGAGCTTTCTTGGCACGTCGTGTGCCTCCGGCCGCGCAATGATCGGGTGCCACACCACATAGGTGCCGGTGGCGAATCGCGTCAGCGCGTCGGCCATGGTTGCCGCAACGCGGGCATAGTCGGTCTTGACCTCATAACTCGGGTCACTCAATACGAGCGCCCGCCGCTGGGGCGGAGGCAGGAATTTCTTCAAACCCTCAAACCCGTCCTCTCGCAACACGGCGACCTGGCGGCCGGCTTCAAGCTGCGCGATGTTGGCGGATAAAGTCTTGGAGTCGGTGGGGTGCAGCTCGAACAACTTCAGTTTGTCGTGTTCGCGCAGCAGCCGTTGAATCAGGAAGGGGGAGCCCGGGTAGACCTTGAAACTTCCTTTGGCGTTGAAGCTGGCCACCATATCGACATATTCTTGCAGCGCGGGTGCCAGAGTGTGCTTGGTTGAATTCGCGGCTTGGGGCATCGGCTTGCCGGAGGGCGCTGGGTTTGGAATTGGTGCGATCAGGCGGAGGAAGCCGTTGACAGCTTCTCCGCTGGTTTGCGCATAGTCGCCATCCAGGCGGTACAGGCCCGCTCCGGCATGGGTATCGAAAACGGTGAGCGTATTGTCCTTCTGAACCATGTGTCGCAGAACGGCAATCAGCACGGTGTGCTTGAGCACGTCGGCATGGTTGCCTGCATGAAAGGCGTGTCGGTAACTGAACATTGCGCCATGGTAACCCCGGCATCCCCGAGTTTTGTATAATCGTGGGCTTCGCAGCGCTTTTGTGGCTCCGCGGCGAAGTCGCTTATGCATCGTGATCCGTCACGGCGTTTATGGCGATTTACTACCTGAGAGATTCCCATCAGAGGAAAACCGACCGTAGAAAAGAGACACCGCTTGTGGCTCCGCGCAGGAGCCCGACAAACCATCTGAAAAGAGAAAACTCATGACTACGTTCAGCGCCAAACCCGCTGACGTGATGCACGAGTGGTTTGTGATTGACGCGACCGACAAGGTCCTCGGACGAGTAGCCAGCGAAGTTGCTCTCCGTTTGCGCGGCAAACACAAGGCCATTTACACGCCTCACGTCGATACCGGTGACTTCATTGTCATCATCAATGCAGCCCAGCTGCGCGTCACCGGTGCTAAGCCGCTCGACAAAATCTATTACAGCCACTCTGGCTACCCCGGTGGCATCTCCAGCATCAACTTCCGCGACATGCAGGCCAAGCACCCAGGCCGCGCCCTGGAAAAAGCCGTCAAGGGCATGTTGCCCAAAGGCCCGCTGGGTTACGCCATGATCAAGAAGCTCAAGGTTTACGGCGGCGCAGAGCATCCGCATTCGGCCCAGCAGCCCAAAGTGCTGGAACTTGCAAATCGTTCTGCAGCCAACACAACTGGAGCCGCCAAATGATCGGTGAATGGAACAATGGCACAGGCCGCCGCAAATCCAGCGTCGCCCGCGTGTTTCTGAAAAAAGGCTCAGGCCAAATCGTCGTCAACGGCAAGGACATTGAAAAATTCTTTGGCCGCGGCACCTCGATCATGATTTGCAAGCAGCCATTGCTGCTGACCAACCATGCCGAAACCTTTGACATCATGGTCAATGTGGCCGGTGGCGGCGAGTCTGGCCAGGCCGGCGCCGTGCGCCACGGCATCACCCGCGCCCTGATTGATTACGACGCGACATTGAAACCTGAGCTGTCCAAAGCCGGATTCGTGACGCGTGACGCCCGCGAAGTCGAGCGTAAAAAAGTCGGCTTGCATGGCGCCCGCCGCCGCAAGCAGTTCTCAAAGCGTTAATCCTCGCTGCCTCAAAAAAGCCGTCTTGTCGACGGCTTTTTTTATGGGTGCTGCTAGACTCAGCCCCCCGCCGCCAATCCCCATGCGTTTCAAGCTCCTTCGCCGCCGTTTGACCATCAGTGCACCGCGCATGTCAGTGCAAAGTGCATTGCCGTGGCCGTTTCGCTGGGCGGTGATTGCGCTGGTGTTTGGCTTTTGTGCGGCGATCGGCTTGTGGGCGTTTGAGTTTGGCAAGGCGTTTGCGGGCCTGGACGGCGGCACCAAGGAAGATCTGGCCAAAGCCACGGCCGAGATTCAGACCCTGCGCTCTGAAATGGCCACCGCAATCGTGGCGCGCAACAAGGCCCAATCGGTGGCCGACACGGTCGGCACCTTGGTGACGGCTGAAAAATCGGCACAAGAAGGCCTGCTTGCGCAAAATCGGCAACTGGATGCCGAGAACCGCAGGCTCAAGGATGATTTGGGTTTTTTTGAAAAATTGATCCCAAGCACCGGCACTGAGGGCTTGGCCGTGCGGGCCTTGCAGGCTGAAGTCCAGGAGGGGCGGCGCGTAAAATGGCAAGTCTTGCTGATGCAGTCGCAGAAAAACTCGCCAGAATTCAACGGCCAGCTTGAGGTCAGTTTCAGCGGCAGCCAAAACGGCAAACCCTGGAATGCGGCGCTTCCCGGCGGGCCGCAAGAGCTGAAGTTCCGGCAATATGGCCGCACCGAAGGCGTGTTTGAGTTGCCGGCGCAGACCACGCTCAAGGGCGTGTCGGTGAGAGTGCTTGAAGGCAGCGTGGTCAAGGTGGTTCAATCGGTCAAACTTTGAGCGGGTTTCTGCGTGAAAGTCAGCCCGTGTAAAAACTGGAGATATTGAGATGTTCAAGAAAAAACAACCCCCCATCAAAAGCCTGATCGCCCAAGGCAGCCAGATATCCGGCAACATGAAATTCACCGACGGCCTGCGGGTTGACGGTGCTGTGGCCGGCAACTTGCGCGCCACTGAAGACGAACCCAGTTTGCTGGTGATCTCGGAGTCCGCGTCGATCGTTGGTGAAATCCATGCCGACCACATCATCATCAACGGCACGGTCAAAGGCCCGATCCATGCAGGCGTGATGCTGGAGTTGCAGCCCAAAGCCCGCATTGAAGGAGATGTGCACTATGCCGCTCTGGAGATGCACCAGGGTGCGCTGGTGGCAGGGCAATTGCGGCCTTTGCTGGGTGCAGACGTCAAGCCCGCGTTGAAACTCGCCGCCAACAACGCTTGAGCCGAGCTGCCATCATTTGCCATTCGCTTCAAGCGAAAAGGGTTATTTGGGCGCGCGTTTCAAACTTGAGTAATTTACTGTAGTATTAAGTCATTGATTTTTTGAAAGCCTTCCATGAGCGCTGTACTTGCCACCCAAGAAGCTGAAATGCCGCCCGAGCCGATTCTGTTTACCGACAGCGCGGCTGCAAAAGTGGCCGACCTGATTGCCGAAGAAGGCAATCCTGATCTCAAACTGCGCGTGTTTGTGCAGGGTGGCGGCTGCTCTGGGTTTCAATACGGTTTCACGTTTGACGAAATCACCAACGAAGACGACACCACAATGACCAAAAATGGCGTGTCACTGTTGATTGACGCCATGAGTTACCAATACCTGGTGGGTGCTGAGATTGACTACAAAGAGGACCTGCAAGGCTCGCAGTTTGTCATCAAGAACCCGAACGCAACCACCACCTGTGGCTGCGGTTCGAGTTTTTCAGCCTGAGGCTTTGAGACGCCTGTTGTCACTTTGTGTGAAGTCTCAAGCGGCGTAAACCGCTCCAAGAATTCGGGCGCCTTGTGCGCCCGTTGCTTTTGGCAGGTTTCCGGTCTCGCGTTGCATGGCCTTGCGGGCGAGCCAGGCAAATGCGCCGGCTTCGACCTGTAATGGGGGCAGCCCACAGCTTCCTGATTCGGTCACGCAGACCTGAGACGACAGCAGCGCCAGGCGTTCCTGCATGCGCCGCATCAAGCTCGTGTTGAGCGCGCCGCCGCCACACACCAACAATTCAGCACTCTGTTTTTGATACCTAAGCAAGGCGTCGACGCAGACGTGGGCGGTCAGCTCGGTCAAGCTGGCTTGCACGTCGGCGGGCCTCAATCCGGCATGTTTTGCAAGCTTGGCGGCAAGCCAGTCCGGGTTGAACAAGTCGCGCCCGGTGCTCTTGGGCGCGGGCTGGCCAAAAAACGGATCACGCAGCAATTCATGGAGTAATTCATGGTGGACATGGCCGCTGTCTGCCCAATGTCCCGCGTCGTCAAACGCATGGCCAGTATGTTTCTGGCACCAATAGTCGATCAAAGCGTTGCCGGGGCCGCAGTCAAAACCGATCACTTCGAGGGCCTGCGGGCCGCTCTGCGCAGGCACCAAAGTGATGTTGGAGATGCCCCCGACATTCAGCACCGCCACGGCCTCTTCGGCGCGTCCAAACACGGCTTGGTGAAAGGCCGGTACCAAGGGCGCGCCTTGCCCGCCTGCCGCCACATCGCGGCTGCGCAAGTCCGCCACCACATCAATGCCGCACAGTTCTGCCAGCAGTGCTGGGTTGTTGAGTTGGACGGTGTAACCGCCGCCACCCGCGTCGTGAACGCCGCCTGCGCCGCTGCGTGCACCAGACCCTGCGGTTTGACCCAGCGCGGGCACGTCAAACGCCTGGGGTTGATGCCTGACGGTCTGCCCGTGCGCCCCGATGGCTGCGACGTCGGCCGCAGGCGTGCCACTGCCTTGAAGCAATTGCGCCACCACGTGCGCATAAATTCGGGCCAGCGCATTGGCTGCCAGCGCGGCGCGGTGGATTTCATTGTCACCCGGCGTATTCAGCGTTAAAAACTCGCGCCGCAAGCTGTCGGGAAAGGCTGCCTGGGCGTGGGCCAGCACTGAGAAATGGTCTGCCGTGATGTGCGCCAAAACCCCATCAACACCGTCCAGCGAGGTGCCAGACATCAGGCCAATGTAAAGGTCGGTCATGGGATTGAGATCGTCAGGTTGTGCCTCGACTGCCACCGCCAGGTCGACCCGCAAGGCGCCTCGACCTCGACGATCCAGTTCAGTCGGCGCTGGCGTTTTGCATGGCGCTGGCCGACGCCAATGCCAGCCGGTTCATCGCTGCAGCGCGGTCAAACTCCGGCCGCACTTGCGCTGTGACAGGCGTCGCTTCATTTTTTTGAGCCATGGTCAACGGGTCATGGTGAATGCCGTCGACGCGGAACTCAAAATGCAGGTGTGGCCCCGTGGCCCAGCCGGTGGTTCCGACCGCGCCGATGTGCTGGCCCTGGCTGATTTTTTCACCCTTGCGCACGTCAATGCGGCTCAAATGCGCATACACCGTTGAATTGTGTTTGTCATGGTCAATGATGACCACATTGCCAAACCCGCGCTGAACGCCGGCAAACTCCACGGTGCCGTCCCCCATGGCGCGAACGGCGGTGCCTGTGGGTGCCGCATAGTCCACGCCCAAATGTTGCCGCCAGGTTTGCAAAATCGGGTGCAAACGCATTTTGAAACCGCTGGTGACGCGTGAAAACTCCAGCGGCGATGCCAGGAAAGACCGGTTCAAGCTCTTGCCGTCAAAGGTGAAATAGCTGCCTTTGCCGCTCTGTTTGGTTTGCCCGGGCTGGGCAAACCACATCGCTTGGTATGTTTTGCCACGGTTGACAAATTCAGCGCTCAACACGCGGCCCGTGCGCAAGACCTCGCCATCTGCTTCAAGCGCTTCATAGGTCACTGAAAATCGGTCGCCTTTACGCAATGCACGGTGGAAGTCGATGTCACCTGCAAATATTTCGGCCAATTGAACGGCAATGGCGTCGGGCAAGCGCGCGTCATCGGTGGCTGCAAACAGCGACGACGAAATCGTGCCACTGCCCAACCGTGTGGATGCCAGCAAGGGTGCGGCTTCAAGGCGAGCGCCAAATCCGGTGCCGTTGCCAGGGGTTTTTTCAACCACCAGGCGGTTGAAATTACCATCGCCCTTGCCATCACCCTTGCCGTCATCTTGAGCGACCCAACGCACGCTCAGGCTTTGCAAAGTATTGGCCGTGCTGGCTTGCAGGCTCAAACTGCGCCCGGTTCGGCCCAACAACGATTTGCGCACCAGGGCGTTGCTGCGCAAAAACTGGGCTGCGGCCGGGTCATTGACCCCAAGGCGTTTCAGCAAAGTTTCGGGCGTGTCGCTGGCCCGGCTGACGTCCGAGCGGTACAAGGTCTGGGCGAGTTCTGCAAGACCGGCCTGAGCGGGGCCAAGCGATTGCGTTGTGCCGGGCAACGCCACCGGTTCCAGCACCTCATGCACCGGCAGGTCAGCGGCATCCGGGGCCAGGGACGCAACGGCCAGCACCCCGCCAGCGCCACTCACCGCCAAAGCCGCCACCAGCACAGTGGCACGCCTGGAGCGCTGTTGCACCAGCGTCGTCAAAGCCGGTTTGACGGTGTCGTACAGCACATTTTTAATCGCCGACATCAAATCGGCGTTCAAGATTGCACCAACTTTCACGTTGAGGCGAGAGGGCAAACGAAAGGTCAATGGAGATCCAACATGAAGGCGAGTGGTGGGCCAAAGCGCGTGATTGCATTCAAGGCAGGTAATGCCAAGCCACCACAGCCGTAAAATTCAAGCTGAACCTTCTTCAGTCTTGATGCTGCCACGCGGCCAAGCTTTTTTGCTGGCCGCCGACTTTCTGAAACTCAGCCTCGATTGTACTTGCACCCATTGTGGGGGCATCTGTAAAAACCCTTATGAATCAAGCCACTGCCCCTGAAGCACCGTCAAATCATGTTGTAACGGATGGTGTCCGGGAGGCGTTGGCTGTGACCCTGCGCGGCTGTGAAGAACTGATTCCGAAGGACGATTGGGTTAAAAAGCTGGTCAGATCCGAGGCCAGCGGCGTGCCCTTGCGCATCAAATTGGGGCTGGACCCGACCGCGCCGGACATCCATATCGGGCACACCGTTGTCCTGAACAAAATGCGCCAGTTGCAGGACTTGGGCCACACCGTCATCTTTTTGATTGGCGATTTCACCAGCCTGATTGGCGACCCCAGCGGCCGCAACAGCACGCGCCCCCCGCTCACCCCCGCGCAAATCAAAGCCAACGCCGAGACCTATTACAGGCAGGCCAGCTTGGTGCTGGATCCAGCCAAGACCGAGATTCGATACAACAGCGAGTGGAGCGACCCCTTGGGCGCGCGCGGCATGATCCAGCTGGCCGCCAAATACAACGTGGCGCGCATGATGGAGCGCAACGACTTTCATGACCGTTTCAAGGCCGGCACGCCCATCAGCGTGCATGAGTTTTTGTACCCCCTGATGCAAGGCTACGACTCGGTCGCCCTGAAGTCTGACCTGGAACTCGGCGGCACGGATCAAAAGTTCAACCTGCTGGTGGGCCGTCATTTGCAGCAGGAATATGGCCAGGAGCCGCAATGCATCTTGACCATGCCTTTGCTGGAAGGCCTGGACGGCGTTGAAAAAATGTCCAAATCCAAGAACAACTACAGTGGCATTTCTGAAGACGCCAACAGCATGTTTGCCAAAGCTTTGAGCATCTCGGACGTGCTGATGTGGCGCTGGTACACCCTGCTGAGTTTCAAGTCTGAAGCCGCGATTGCGCAACTGAAGGCACAGGTGGCGGCTGGCCTCAACCCTAAAGACGCCAAAGTGGCGCTGGCCAAAGAGATCACGGCGCGCTTCCATTCGGCGGCAACGGCTGAGGCGGCGCATGCAGACTTCATCTTGCGCAGCAAAGGCGGCGTGCCCGATCAAATCCCCGAAATTTCCTTTCATCTGGAAAGCGGCACGGTGGCCATGGGCATTGCCAACCTGCTGAAAATGGCCGGCCTTGTGGCGTCCAGCGGCGAAGGCAACCGCCTGATCGACGGCGGCGGCGTGCGGGTGGACTCC
>JANYCG010000215.1 GCA_025360385.1 Burkholderiales bacterium
TGCGCACCGACCAGCCGGTTTGCGCCTCAATGGTTTGCGCCGTGCGGCTCCACCCGGACGGTGCCAACTCGGTCGGCGCTTCGGCGCGGACAGGGATGGCGGGGGCGTCGAGCACCTTGGGGGAGAACAGCGTGTCCAGCCCACCATGCAGGGTGACACCTGCCATCAGGCGGTTGCCGCGCTCAATGCCAACGCTGAAATCCGCCGTCGGTGAATAGCGGTAAACCGCGCCAAAATTAAACGGCGACGTGACGGTCTGAGTGTTGGCAAAGGGCTCGTTTTGATAGTTGTTGCCGTCCAGCTCCAGTTTCAGCACCCACGGATTGGAAGGTGATTGCCATTGCACGCCGCCAAACAGCGCCATCGGTCCGCGGAACATCGCTTGCGTATTGACGACTCCCCCGGTCGCGCTGGCATTGCCGACGCGGGTTTCAAATTCAGAGCCAAATAAACTCAAGGGGTTTTTGAGGTTGCCACGGCTGCCCAAATACCCCCAGCCCAGGCCCAGACTGGCATCCCAGTTGCCCCAGCGCTTGTTGGCCACGAGGTACTCGGCGCTGAACAGGCCTGTGCCGCCGATATCCCGCATGCCAAGCGCGATTTGAGGCCAAAAGCCTGTTTCTGAATGAAGGCGCGCCTTGAAATCAAACGACTTGTCCTTGTAGGATTGATCGCCCGCGATCAGCGGGCCGTAGAGGCGGTTTGAAATGTCGGTGTAGCGAAATCCCGCTTCAAGCCAGTCCAGCGGCTGCACCATCACCGTCGCCTGCGTGTAGGGTTCCACCCTGCTGACATGCAGGCGCAGGTTACCAGTGGCAGCCATGCGGGCGGTGGGTGTTTGCAAAAGCCCAATCTCACCCCAATCGCTGGCGGTGTATTGGGCTGATTGAGGTGCCACAAAGCTGGATCTGCGGGGCCGTGACTCCGGGCTGCTGGCACCGGCCGACACCAGTGCACCCGGCTCCTGGGTGGCCAGGAAACGGATCAGGTTGTCGGACGTCGGGGCCGAAATGCCGGCCGCCCTGGCAGGTGCCCAAATCACAGCGCCGGGGCCGGGCTCGGCTTGGGCTTCTAAATTCCAGGCGGCGATGCCGAAATTGGCCGTGCGCCCATCTGACTGTGCGATCCAGGCGCGATCAGCCGCATCGGCCTTGGCGGAACCTAGGCAGGCCTGCAGGTAGTCCACGATGGCAGCGCCTTGAACAAAGGGCGCGACACACGGCAGACCCTCCTGCGTGATGACCGTGACCGCGCTTTGTTTTGGGAACAGCAAAATCTTATGTCCCTCTGCAAGAATTGGATCCTGTTCAGGTGCCCCCTGAAGCCATCTGGCGTCGGGAATTGCCACTGTCAAGCGGCCGGTCAAAGCAAGGCTGCGCAGCCAGTCAGACAGGCGGGCGTCGGGCAAGCCACGCAGGGAATTCAGCACGGCCTGTCGAAGCCGTTGCTGAGGCGCCCGTTCGGCATCGACCTGCCAATGAAGATTGGCCGTGTCGGCATGCGGGCCAGCAACGCGCAAGATCCAGTCGCTCAGTCGCTCGCCCGGAATGACCACTGACTGATTGGCCAGGTTTTGGGCATGAGCCGCCACCATCGGCACCAGATTCAAGGTGAGGCACAGGGCGCTGGTGCCTGCGAACCCCACAAAACGCGCTGTCACGGCCCCGGCTTTCGGGGCGGCCAGGCCTGTAGTTTCATGCAAAGTGTGGCTGACAGGCATTGTTCGGAATAGGCCACAGACGCAGTCTGACGGTGCAGGTCAACGGCAAACCAAGCCGGTGGCACCTGTTTGCCGTCATCGGCGTCGTAGGTTTCGCTGAACCAGACATAACTGCCGACCTGGTCGGGCGACATGGACTCGGACAGATTGATTTGAGGCGGCGTAAGCAAGCGGTTCAAATGAACCTGCTCAGTGACGCTATAACGTCCGCTCGGCATTTCGTCCCGAGCGCGCACGTAATCCACCCCATCGGCCCGTACTTCAGTCCAGGTGGGCGGCGCAATTGGAAAGGTGGTCGAGCGCCAATCAAGCGTCAATCCGGCGGTTGAAACAATGCGTCCGTTTTGGATTTTGACCACCTCACGCTGCGCCGAGTACCAGACTTCGATGTCACCCGCAGGATGCGGATCGAGATAACCCAGCACCAGTAAAACGGGCGCACGATCCTCAACAATCGCTTTCAAATAGCGGAACTTGGGGTTGAGGGCGGAAGGTTCGAATTTGGCCTGCAATGCAGGATCTACACCGAGGCGAACCAGGGACAAAACTTCAAACAGTGGGGCTGAGCTGGAGGCGCAGCCCAAACTGCCAGTCACAACCCCGCTTAAAACCAGCCACCTGAGCGTAAAACAAAGCAATTGTGTCAGGGCGCTACGAGCTTCCCCTTTCGAGGAAGCGAAAACCAAGGCGTTGAATAGCCTGGGCTATTTAGTTAGTGCCCGTAGTACCCGTCGTGCCGCTGGTTCCAATCGGCTTGGAGCTCGCAACGGTTGTGGCACCGACCGCAACCGCTAAACCGCCTGCAACGAGTCCGGCCGTCAAACCACCCGCTGCTGCGGCACCAGCGCCCGCAGCACCGGCAGCACCGGCGCCTGCGCCGGCACCAGCGCCTGCCCCGGCACCAGCCCCACCGCCCGCTCCACCAGCACCAGCACCCGTTGAGCCACCAGCACCACCACCCCCCCCCGCAGCTTGTGCTTGAGCGGCCAACGGCATAGCCGACAGAGCCAATGAGGCCAACGCGACGAGTGTCAATTGTTTGAGTTTCAAGGTATTCCCCTTTTTAAGTTTGAACCGAAAATTCAACCAGATCAATGGTTTGGACTGAATTTATCACAATCCACGTGGGTTTGCAACCGTTTTCCCTGCTGGCAGACGCTCGACCTGGTTTGCCAACGCTGGTTTGTCCCCCGCCTGCGTCAATGGTGATGCCCATGCGCCCCGTGCACGTGTTTGTGCTCAATCTCTTCGGGGATAGCGGCACGCACATCGGTCACCTTGATGGCAAAGTGCAAGGCCTTGCCGGCCCAGGGGTGGTTGGCGTCCAGGTGCACGGTGTCGCCCTTGATTTTCATCACGGTAAAGACTTGTTCGCTTCCGTCTTCGCCCCGGCCCTTGATCTGGCCTCCAAGCTTGACGCCTGCCGGGAAGTCGCTCTTGGCAATGGTTTGCACCAGGGCCTCGTCGCGCTGTCCAAAGGCATCGGCGCCCAGTTTCAGCAAGGTGGCAAAGCCCTTGGTTTTGCCGTCCAGCGCAGCTTCTATCTGTGGCAGCGTGTTGTCGTAGCCGCCGTGCAGGTAGGCCATAGGCTCCTTGGCCTCTTCAACCAGGCGGCCCAGCGTGTCTGAGACTTTGTAGGTGAGGGTGACAACGGTGTCTTTTTCGATGTTCATGGTGGATGCAGATGAGGAGATGCTGGATGGATGACACAGTAGACCAGGTGACCCAAGTGACAAAGCGGATGAGATTTTCGCTGAATTAATGAGCTATATTTTATATAGCTAACTATGCAGCATTGACGGGAACTTTCGGAGCTTTCGGCTTGAGTAGAAACAAAACAAAGGGTCAAAGCGGCCAGCGGTCGAAAATTTGCGCGGGGCAGCGCTCGCCCCATAAATCCACCTGCGCCAGTGTGCCCATGTGAGTTTGGGCCGCAGCCGGGCCACGCACGTAGGCCAGGCCTACGCAGGCCCCCAGGCCCTGGCGGGCGCGGGGGCTCCAGCCAGCCGAGGACAACTCGCCGACTGGTTCGAACCCGTCAGCGCCGGGCAACAGAATCGACTCGCCGCCCCACACGTAGTCGTCGCCAGATGCCATCACCACCGTCACCAGCTTTTTGCGCAGCGCCTGCCCCTGCTTTGCCAGCAGGGCCGCTTTGCCGATGAAGTTGCTGGGTTTGTCGAGTTTGACGGCGTAGCCCAAACCCGCTTCAAACGGCGTCTCGTCCGGCCCCAGTTCAGCCCCCCAGGCGCGGCGTCCCATGTCGATGCGCAGGGCATCCAGCGCAAAGTAGCCGGCATCTTTCAACCCCAGGTCGGGCCGGCCCTGGCTCGCCGCTTCGTGCAAGGCCAGGTAGACGTGGCGGGCCATCTCCACCGGCACATACAGCTCAAAACCCGGCCCGCCGACGTAGCTCATGCGGGCGGCGCGCACGCGGGCCAGGCCCAGGTCGATGAGTTTGGTGTGCGAGAACTTCAAGGCCGCCGGCGACAGGTCGTCGGGGCTGACGCGTGCCAGCAGTTCGTGCGCGTTGGGACCCATCACGCCAAACACGCAATACAGCGATGACACATCGGTCAAGACCGCATGTTCATCAGGGCCGATGTGGCGCGAGATCCAGTCAAAATCCCGCGTGGCCTGGGCGCTGCCGGTGACGATCAAAAACCGCTCGCCCATGGCGTTGGGTTGCTGGCGGATCACGGTCAGGTCGCTTTCAAACCCGCCGCGTTCATTCAACATCGCGGTGTAGACCATTTTGTCGATGGGCACGGCCATCTCGTTGGCGCACAGGCGCTGCAATATTTGTAGCGCGTCACGCCCCTGCAACAGCAGTTTGCTGAACGAGGTCTGGTCATATAAAGCAACTGCCTCGCGTGTAGCGCGTTGCTCGTCGATCACCCAAGGCAGCCAGCCGGGTTTGCCCAGGGTGTGGGTAGGTGCGTTCGTGTTTTGGGGGCGAAAGTAATTCACCCGTTCCCAGCCGTTTTTGCTGCCAAACTCCGCCCCCTTGTCCTTCAGCAGATCGTACAAGGGCGAGGTGCGCAGAGGCCGCGCCGTTGCCAGTTCCTGCCGTGGCCAGCGCATGGCGTAATGCAGGCCCAGGGTTTCGCCGGTGCGATCGGACAACAGTTTGCGGTTGCCCATGAAGGCGCTGAAACGGCGGATGTCCACGTCCCACAAATCGGTGCTCGGCTCCCCGCCGATGATCCACTCGGCCATCAAGCGGCCCGCGCCGCCACTGTTGGCGATGCCGGCCGAATTGAAGCCGGCGCAGACAAAATAGTTGCGCACCTCCGGCGCTTCACCCAAAATAAAATTGCCATCCGGCGTGAAGCTCTCAGGCCCATTGAGCAGCATCTTGATCTCGGCCGTCTCCAGGCAGGGCGTGCGGTGCATGGCGTTTTTCATCAAGGGCTCGAACTGGTCCCAGTCTTCGCCCAGCAGTTCAAATTGAAAGGTGGACGGGATCGGGTCCATCTTCCACGGCTTGGCCTGTAACTCAAAGCCCCCCATCACCAGGCCGCCGACCTCTTCCTTGTAATAAATCAGGCCGTCGGGGTCACGCATCACGGGCAGCATGGGGTGCACGCCGTCGATCTTTCCGGTGACGATGTAGAAATGCTCGGCCGAAAAGAGTGGCACCGTCACGCCCGCCAGCCGGCCGAATTGCCGCGCCCACTGGCCGGCGCAGTTGACCACGGTTTCGCAGCGGATGACGATCTCGTCGCCGTCTTTTTCGGCCAGATTCCTGACACGCACGCCGTCGGCACTGCCGTTTTCAATCACCACGCCGACCACCTCAACGCCCTCCACAATCTTCACGCCCCGGTTGCGTGCGCCCTTGGCCAAGGACATGCACAAATCCGCCGGGTTGACCTTGCCGTCACCCGGCAACCAGATACCCCCCTGCAAGTCATCGCTTCGGATGATGGGGTATTTGTCTTTCACCTCCTGCGGCGAAATCAAATGACATTCCACACCAAAGCTGTGCGCCATCGCAGTTTGTTTCTTCAGCATCTGCAGACGTTCACGGCTGCTGGCCACGTTGACGCTGCCGCATTGTTTCCAGCCCGTGGCCAGCCCCGTTTCTGCCTCCAGCGTGGCATACAGCTCGATGCCGTATTTCGACATGGTCGTCATGTTGCGGTTGGGCCGCATCTGCCCCACCAGCCCGGCTGCGTGCCAGGTGGTGCCGCTGGTGAGCATGCCCTGCTCCAGCAGCAACACGTCCGTGTGGCCCGCACGGGCCAGGTGGTAGGCCGTGGAGCAGCCGACGATGCCGCCGCCAACGATGATGGTTTGGGCCTGAGTGGGAAGACTCACCTTGAACTCCTGTTTACCTGCTACAGCAGGCGAGGAGTTCAATTATGCGGGGTGAATGCGGCGTGAGCCGTCGGCAAAACTGTGGCCAAGCATCAGGCCTTGGCCGGTGGCGGCATGTCCTGGTGCAGCTTGCGCCGCGCAAATTGCCACTGGCCGTTCACGCGTTTGAGGTCGTCTTCATAACGCCCGGTGAAAATGATTTTCACGCCTTTGTCCGTGGTGTTCACCAATTGCAGATAGGAGCTCGACCTGGCGGTGTCTGCGTCAATGGTGGAGAGAATGTTGACCGTGTAATGTTTCAAGCCATTGATCTTCGAACGGGTCGAACCCTCGTACTGGTCCGCGAAGGCTTGAATTTGCGCCTTGCCGGTGAGCAGTTTTCCGATGCCGTCCAGCACAGCGTCGTCCGACCAGCAGGCGACCCAGCTTGGGTAGTCGCCGCCGTCAAGCGACTGGTTGTAGCGGGCAATCAGTTCTTCAATCGCAAATTTATCTTCGAGCTGGCTGGGCATGGCGTGACCTGTTGAGTTGAGTTGATTTGGGTTGGGTTGGCGCTGAGGCGGCCGACGCAGCGTTTGGCCGGCTGCGTCAGGCCTTGGCCATGTAGTCTTCAAGCGTTCTGTGGAAATGCCGGATCCGGCTCTCCTGGTAGACCGACATGGTGGCACCCGGTTTTTTGGACGCCCGAATGCCGCGCTGGATGCGTTTCAGGTTCTCGGTGTCTTGGTCCGTCACATCAGCCGCCGAGCCCATGCCGGGCACCTTGTGCCAGGAGTCGTGAACGCCAACGATGGTGGCTTTGCCAGCGGGTGGGTGGCTGCCGTCGTCGTTTTTGGCGAACAGCATCATGATTTCCATGATGCATTCCTCGGGGTTGTCTCCATTGGGGCGAAAGCGGTAAACCAGTGGTGTGGCCATGCCACCCCAGGGGCTGAGGTTGGGAAACAGCAGGTACTGGATCAAGTCAACCGCCTCGCTGGTGGACAGCTTGGAGAAATCTTTTCCACTGGTCTTGGAAAACCTGGCACGGGCATGGTCGGCCAGTTTTTCACGGGCCGTTTCACCGGGGCCGACCTGGATGTCACCCTTGGCGTAGAAGCCGATGTCGCGCTGCATCGCGGCCACGATTTTTTGCTGCGGGTAGTCGCCCAAGGCCGGACTGGCAACACCCTCGGGCATGATGAAGCGGCTGACATGTCGGCCATCAAACACGTCGTACTGGGTGTTGGTGTCTGCCGTGTATTCCACCGACTGGGGGTGCGTTGCGGCAATGTGAAAGCCCTCCATGAAGGCCTCTTGCGCCAGCTTCCAGTTGCAGGGCAGCACCTTGCCACCGTGCACCGCCTTGTAACGGTTCTCCAGGTCGAATGCCTTGAAGTGCTCGGGCAGGCATTCAAGGTAACTCTCTAGCGGTTCGCAGTTTGCATCAAAGTTGATAAAGACAAAACCACCCCAGAGCCCCACCTTGGCCTCGGGCAGGCAGAACTTCTCGCGGTCTACCTGCGGGAAATCCCAGGCGCAGGGCAAGCCAGCCAGCTTGCCGTCCAGCCCCCAGGTGATGCCGTGCACCGGGCATTTGATGTGACGCACATTGCCACCTTCGGTGCGCAAAATGGTGCCACGGTGCAGGCACGAGTTGACGTAGGCGCGAATGTCAGTGGCACCCGCGCCCGTGCGCACGATGATGAGCGAGTCATGCACGATGTCATACACCTCGGTGTCGCCCACGTTGGGAATGTCTTCCACCCGGCAGGCCATCTGCCAGGTTTTTTGCCAGACGGTCTTGACCTCCAGGTCATGCCAGGCTTTGGCGTAATAGCGATCCAAGGACACATCGTCGCGGCCCATGTCACGCGGCGAGTCGATCAGCAACACGGCGGGTGGCGGGTTGGCGTCGCTGGCCAGGATCTCTTGAACGGACCGTGCCGGGGAGCGCGGCACCGGGCTGGCGTTGGCTTTGCGGCTGACCGGCATCGCAACAGTGGCAGTATTCATCGGAGGCCTTCTAAACTGGGGTTGGCCC
>JANYCG010000238.1 GCA_025360385.1 Burkholderiales bacterium
GGAAGGTTTCAAAATGACCCACCACACCGACACCACCAATGAAAAAGCCCCCGGCGCTATCAACACCGAAGGGCTTACGACCGACACCACCAACGACCTGAATTTTGCCACTGGTTCGCGGCACAGTAAAGCCATTGCCACGCAGATTGCAGAGCTTGCGATCCGGGGCCATGCAGTCCACCAGTTGAAGGATGGCGGGTTTCTAGTTTGCAAATACGGCTACACCCACCACGCGGCTGATTTTGTTGCATTGCAAGCCTTTGCACGTCGATTGGGGGTGACTCAATGAGCGCGCTACCCATGCAATCCGCCAATCCGTTTGCGGTGGCCAGTAACCCCGAGCAAGCCTTTCAATTGGCAATAGCTGCGGCGGGACTGACACCACCAGACACCATCATTGCCGATGGAAAAATTCAGCGATTCAGCACTAACGGCAAAGGCAGTGACGATTCGGGCTGGTACATCCTGCACCTGGACAACATACCCGCAGGCAGTTTCGGCAATTGGCGCGAAGGCCGCACCGAAACATGGTGCAGCATTGAGCGCAACGCACAGACACCAGAGCAACAAAAGCGATACGCCACGGTTTTGAAGTCTATGCAGAATGACCGGCACCGTGCCAAGAAAGCCGAACACGATGCAGCGGCGGAAATTGCAAAAACGATATGGGCAGCGGCAACACCGTTAGACGATGCGGCAGCGCATGGCTACCTTATAAAAAAAGGCATTCAAGCACACGGCGCAAGGCTGATTGAATGGGATGCAGCGCGGGCGCATTGTGCAAGGCTATCCCGAGACATTTCCGGGCCGTTGCTGGTGATCCCCATGCGAAATGCAACGGGTGAACTGCGCAGCCTTCAATTCATCACGGCGGAGGGCACCAAGCGACCGCTTACAGGCGGCGAAAAGCAGGGATGCCACTACCGCATAGACAAGCCTGATTCGGCGGCGCATGGGGCCATCCTGATCGTATGCGAAGGCTTTGCCACTGGTGCATCTATCCACGAGGCAACCGGGCAAGCCGTGGCGGTGGCATTCGACAGCGGCAACCTTGAACCCCTGGCAAAGTCACTGCGCAAGCTGTACCCCGATGCGCCGCTGATCGTGGCGGCGGACGATGACCACCAGACCGCAGGAAACCCCGGACGCACGGCAGCGGATGGCGCTGCAAAGGCGGTGGGCGGCATTGTGGTTGCGCCTATGTTCCCGGCAGACAGGCCAGACAAGGCGACCGACTTTAACGACCTGCACCAATCGGCAGGCGGTGGGCTTGATGCGGTGCAAGCCTGTTTTGCTGTTGCTATCGAATCAATAGCTGGTTGCGCAAATTATACGGGGGCTGGTGGCGAGTTTGATCCTGAAACCTTGCAGGCCGTGGCGACGGCGCGGGAGTCCACCGAAGCGGCAGACACCACGGCAAACAACGAGGGTAACGAAGCCCCGGCATTGCCTGCAAACCCATTCCCCGGACTGGACGAAAGGCCGCGCTATGTGGTGTTGGACGATTGGACAAAGGCAGGGGATGGCAACCACCGACCCGGCGTTTACCACTGCGGACTGACAGCGGGCAAAAAGGATTCACCACCGGAACCCTTCGACGCGTGGATATGTTCCCCCCTGCACATTAATGCGGTGACGTTTGACGGGCAACGCAACAACTTTGGGCGGCTGTTGCGATTCAAACCTACGGTGGGCAAGTGGCGCGAATGGGCTATGCCAATGGAGTTATTGGCGGGCGATGGTGCGCAGCTACGCGGCGAACTGTTGGCAATGGGCGTGGAGCTAGACCCGTACAAAGCCCGGCAGCAATTGCCCCATTACCTGCAAAGCGAACACCCGAAGCGGCGCATTCATTGCGCGTTGCAGGTGGGCTGGTGTGATGATTCGTTTGTGTTGCCGGATGCCGTGATCGGGCCAAAGTCTGCGGGCGTTATTTTCCAAAGCGGTGAGCGTGGGCATGAGGAACACACGCAGGCCGGGACGCTGGCAGGCTGGCGCGAAGGTATTGCAGCAAAGGCAGTGGGCAACCCACTATTGATGCTGGCGGTATCGGCATCGTTTGCCGGGCCGTTGCTGGTACGGTGCAATTCTGAGGGTGGCGGCTTTCACCTTGTCGGTGATTCCAGCACAGGCAAAACCACCTTGATCGAAGCGGCATGCAGTACCTGGGGTGGGCCGGGCTTTAAGCGGAGCTGGCGGGCAACCGCAAACGGCATGGAAGGCGCGGCGGCGATGTTCAACGATTGCCTGTTGGCATTGGACGAAATCAGCGAATGCGACCCGAAGGAAGTCGGGGCCATTGTTTATGCACTGGGCAACGGACGTGGCAAACAACGGGCAAACCGCAGCGGCAATGCGCGGGGCGTGACGCGCTGGCGCTGTTTCGTTATTTCCAGCGGCGAACGCACCATTGCCACCACCATGCAGGAGGGTGGACACCGGGCGAAGGCAGGGCAGTCTATGCGGCTGTTGGACATTCCAGCGGCGCAAACCTTCGGCGCTTGGGATGCCCTGCACGGGGCCACCAGTCCGGCGGCATTCTCGGACGCTATCAAGCGGGCAGCGGCGCAACACCACGGACAGGCAGGCCGGGCGTTTCTGGAAAAGCTGACGTTTGATGCAAGCGACCTTTGCGCCATGTTGGAGGAAGTGAAGGCCGCACCGATGTTTTCC
>JANYCG010000252.1 GCA_025360385.1 Burkholderiales bacterium
TGGTCGGCGTAGTTCAAACCCAGCG
Organism: Burkholderiales bacterium; assembly: GCA_025360385.1. Taxonomy (GTDB): domain Bacteria; phylum Pseudomonadota; class Gammaproteobacteria; order Burkholderiales; family Burkholderiaceae_C; genus JANYCG01. Next base: position 26 of record JANYCG010000252.1, read on the forward strand.
CCAGAATCGTTCGGGCCTGGGGGACTGGCTTTAAGGGCGGCAGCCAGACCACGGCATCTTGTGTGACCAGCCGGCCATCTGCCAGCAACAATTGGCCGTCGCGGTCGTCATTGACCCAAACGGCATCATGAATCGCGCCCGCGTAGGCGATACGTGCATGTTTCATACGGCCTGCGCAATCAGGGTGTTTGAAAGTCTGCCCAAGGCCGGCATAGACGGTGAACTGATTTCAACCCGATCCCCCGCACTTGCCAAAGGCCGCCCGCCACCGGGCAGGCAGTCCAGCCCCAGCATCAACACGTCGCCAGCGCGCAGAGTCATGAACTCGCTCACGTCCTGGAGCAATTGGGCGGCGCTGCGGATGGTGTTTGAGAAATCGACCGTCTGCTGCCATTCACCGTTGATTCGCACTTCCAGCTGGACGTTTTGCAGATCGCCGATTTGGGTCACTGCGACCGTCTGCGGGCCGATGCCCAATAAACCATCCGGGCACTTGAACTTGACAGGGGGCCTGAAGTAACTGGCGTGAGGAATCGAAAAGTCGTTCATCAACACCACATTTGCTACAGTAAGTATATCAAACTGTTGAGCATTGACGGGGACTTTGTCACCAATGATCATCCCAATCGTGGCACCCACCTCAATTTGGCGCGTTTTTGCCGGGATGGCGACTTGAGCGCCATCCGCGCTGAAGGTGTTCGCGGTTTTGACGTACAGAACGGGGGCTGCAGGCGGCGCTTTGTAGGGCAGTTGCGTCATTTGTTCGGCGAACACATCACGCTCGCGGTGGAAGTTCAGCAGCGTGCCGTACACCGTGCCGGTGGGCCAGTAATGGCTCATGCGGATTGCTCCAGTTGAATCACGGCGTCCAGCAGCGAATAAAGCCGGGTCAGTTTTTGTGTGCCCAAGGATTCCTCCATGAAGGTGTAGTGGGTCTCGATCGTGTGCGACAGTTTGTCGACGGCTTTCAGGCCTTTGGCCGTCAGGTTGACCACGGTGCGGCGCTGGTCTGCGGCGTCCCGTGCGCGGCGTATCAGGCCGTCACGCTCCATGCGCTTAAGCACGCCGGTCAGGCTCGGGCCGAGGATGAAAGCTTCACGCGCAACGCGCCCGGTCTCCACCTCGCCGTGTTCGCCCAGCACCCGCAACACGCGCCACTGCTGGTCCGAGAGGCCATGCGCGCGCAGGCCGGGCCGGGTGTGGGCCATGACCGCCTCACGCGCCTGCAAGAGCAGGCGGGGCAGGTTGCGATGGACAAATGGGGTGGTCATCGGAGAAAAGGGCCTGGGGCAACGATCTGGTATGTCCTAAATTATTTAATATGTTAAACGTTTTTGTATTTTGAAGCAAGCCCGTCAATTTCACCCCGACAATAGCCGCATGGCTTTCCCTGACTTTGACAACAGCCCCGCCGAGCGCCCGCCCGACGACCCCGAGCACAGCCCCCACAACGCAGCTGAGCGTTCTGGCGCGGCCACGCGCAGCACCTGGGTCAGCGTGGGCGTGAACCTGGCGCTGTCGGCCGCCCAACTGGTCGTGGGGGTTCTGGCCGCGTCACAGGCGCTGGTGTCAGACGGCATCCACTCCCTGTCTGATTTGGTGGCGGACTTCGTGGTGCTGTTTGCCAGCCACCACAGCAAAAAAGACGCCGACCTGGACCATCCTTACGGGCACCAGCGTTTTGAGACGGCCGCGTCGCTGGTGTTGGGCCTTTTGTTGCTGGCCGTGGGCTTGGGCATGTTGTGGTCTGCGGCGAAAAAGCTCGAATCGCCGGAGACGATCCAAACCGTGCACATCGCCGCCTTGTGGGTGGCGGGTTTTGCGCTTTTGGCCAAAGAACTGCTGTTTCGCTACATGCTGCGCGTGGCCAAGCGCCTTAAGTCCAGCCTGCTGGTGGCCAATGCATGGCATGCCCGCTCCGACGCGGCGTCGTCCCTGGTGGTGGGCCTGGGCATCATTGGCAATTTGATGGGTTATCCCATGCTGGATCCGGTGGCCGCCCTGATCGTGGGCTTCATGGTTGCACGCATGGGCTGGGGCTTCGGCTGGAACGCCCTGCACGACCTGATGGACCGCGCCGTCGACGAGCAAGAAGTGCAGGCGATCCGCCAGACCCTGACCCAGACCCCCGGGGTCAGCGGCGTGCATGACGTGCGCACCCGCAAGATGGGCGACATGATTGTGGTGGACGCCCACATTGAGGTCGACGCCACGATCTCGGTCGAGGCCGGCCATGACATCGCCGTCGAGGCCGGCCAGCGCGTGATGCAGCGCCACCGCGTGCTCAACGTGATGACCCACGTCGACCCCTGGCACCGCCCGGATCGGGACCACACGGTGGATTCACTCGGTCACTTTTCGACCTAGCCTTGCCCCCACGCTCGCTCACTGCGTGTAGCTCCCTGCCCCCCGAGGGGGCCGCATTTTGCCTTGGGGCGGCCCGGCGGCAAAACCTGGCCCCCCACGCGGCCTGGCCCCCGCGGTCGCTCACTGCGTGTAGCTCCCTGCCCCCCGAGGGGGCCGCTTTTTGCCTTGGGGCGGCCCTTCGGCAAAACCTGGCCCGGACGGCCTGGCCGCTCGGCGGGAAACTGGTTTTTTATCCAGTAAAATGAGCCTATGGCCAAAGAAAAAACCGTTTTCACGTGCACCGACTGCGGCGGCACCTGCCCCAAATGGCTGGGCAAATGCCCCGCCTGCGGGGCCTGGAACACGCTGATCGAATCGGTGGCCGAGAGCACCAGCGGTGCCAAACACCGTTTCGCGTCGCTGGCCAAAACGGCCGAGGTCATGGCTCTGGGCGACATCGAGGCCAGCGACATGACCCGCACGCCCACCGGGCATGAAGAACTTGACCGCGTGTTGGGCGGCGGCATGGTTGAAGGCGGCGTAGTGCTGATTGGCGGCGACCCTGGCATCGGCAAATCAACCTTGCTGTTGCAGGCGCTGGATTCATTGCAGCGCAGCGGACAAAAAA
>JANYCG010000025.1 GCA_025360385.1 Burkholderiales bacterium
TCCTGACCAGCCGCGATGTGCTGGCCAGCGCATTGCAGAGGGCCGCCCCCCGCGGGAGCGCGCCGTTGAAGGCCGTTCCTAGCCGCCAGTCGGACCTAGAGCCTTGAAATTTTTCCTCCAGAATGCTGCGAAAAATACAGCGTCCATTTTAAAACTGCACCTGTTCCAGTAGTCACTTGCGAACATGCCCTACTTCATCAGCATCACCGATCGCAAGACCACCTGACGCGCTTCGTCGTTGAGATCATCGACGGATTCAATCTGTCCAAGCTGACGCGCCAGTACGCGCGCTTGGGAAATCCGCGAACTGTGAGACTTGCTTTACGTAGTGCTGCTTATCGACAAACGCTCCGGCCGCGTGCGGAAAGTCCATGAGCAGGTCAAGATCGTCGGGTGCGCCGGGGTTTGACCTATGGGAGTACGCAAGCGCAGTGATTCTGAGGTGCAACGAATAAGGATAGATCGCGGCGGAGCGCGATCTATCCTTATTTGTTTGCAGTCCAGCTCCCGAATCGCAAATCAGCAGGCCGCTGTGGCAGGGCCAGGTGACCGGGCTTTGCTGCCAAATCCGCGCGGGAGCGAAAGAACGAAAACCCAAAAAAACCTGAGCTTATCGAGACCGATTTTTCGCAATCGCGTGAGCTTTCGCCGCAAAACCGCGGCGCCTGGGCTTGTCGGCGCGGACGGGGAGTAGTGCTGAAAATCATCCTTTCAAAATCGGAAAGAGGCAATTTTTATAGCAAACTATTAAGCAAGCACGGGAACAATATGGCTGTTTTACTCCGAATATGTGCAATTCACCTTACAAGCAAACCAAAAGGCAGGGTATTCGGCGCGAAGGTAGCCAGTCCAAGTCCGAATTGCCAATCTAGCAGGAAGTGTCCGGATTTTGGTGTTTGAGGCGCTGAGAAATGATCTCTGCCGCAGGCTTTGTATGGCCGCCAGCGGGATCAAAACGCATTGATCCACGACTGCGGCAGGGGATCACGGTAGGTCGCCATCCTTGACACCGAAGGCCTCGCCCAATACGGGGCTCCGTTTGCCATTTCGTTCTCCCTTATGCGTTCCTGATGCCAAAGGGGCGACATTGGCATCCTGTTCACTCTTGACGGATCGCAATGTCAAACGCCCCCAGCCGCGATAGCCTCGCAGCACTCACCCTTGGCGCCTTGGGCGTGGTCTATGGTGACATCGGCACCAGCCCGCTGTACACCATGAAGGAAATCTTCAGCCCGTCCACCGGCATCCCGCTGGACGCCACCCACCTCATTGGCGCGGTGTCAGTGATTTTCTGGGGCCTGATGATGGTGGTGACGCTGAAGTATGTGCTGCTGATCCTGCGCGCCGACAACCGGGGCGAAGGCGGCATCATGGCTTTGACTGCGCTGGCCGCCCAGGCGGCAGGTAAAACAGCGCACCGGCGCACCGTGCTGCTGCTGACCGGCGTGTTTGGCGCTGCCCTGTTTTATGGCGACAGCGTGATCACCCCCGCCATCTCGGTGCTCAGCGCAGTCGAAGGCCTGGAGATCGCCACACCGCTGCTCAAGCCCTATGTGTTGCCGATCTCCATCGCCGTGCTGATCGGCCTGTTTGCCATGCAGCGTTTTGGCACGGGCGTCGTGGGCAAGTTGTTTGGTCCGGTGATCATGGTCTGGTTCGCGGTGCTGGCCGCCACGGGTGTGGTGCAGATCGTGCAGCAGCCCCTCATCCTGACCGCCTTAAACCCGCTCAACGGGTTGGCATTTTTGCGCGCACAAGGCTGGCACGTGTTTGTCGCGGTGGGGGCGATTGTGCTGGCCTTTACTGGCGCCGAGGCTTTGTACGCGGACATGGGCCACTTTGGCAAACGGCCCATCCAGTTGGCCTGGATCGGTCTGGTCTTGCCGGCCCTGGCCATCAATTACATGGGTCAGGGTGCGCTGCTGATGCGCGATCCCACGGCGCTTGAAAACCCGTTCTACCGCATGTACCCGCAGGCCTGGCTGATCCCGGCCGTCGTGCTGGCCACTTTGGCCACGGTGATCGCGTCGCAGGCCGTCATATCTGGCGCCTACTCCATGACCAAGCAGGCCATGCAGCTTGGGCTGCTGCCGCGCCTGCAGGTGCATTTCACCTCGGCCAAAGAAGCGGGGCAAATCTACATGCCCGAGGTGAACTGGCTGCTCTTGATTGGCGTGGTGCTCGCGGTGCTTGGTTTTGGCAGTTCGTCGGCCATGGCGGCAGCCTACGGCATTGCCGTCACCGTGACTATGCTCATCACGACCGTCTTGACCTTTTTTGTGGTGCGCCATGGCTGGGGCTATCCGCTGCCGGTCGCGATTGCCGCCACGGGCGTGTTTCTGGCGCTGGATGCCTTGCTGGTGGTGTCCTGTTCGCTCAAGTTCATTGAAGGCGGCTGGTTCCCGTTGGCCTTGGGCATGGCCATCTTCACGGTGATGGCCACCTGGCGGCGCGGCCGCGAGATTTTGCTGGAGACCATGCGCAAGGACGACCCGGAACTGCTGCCCTTCATCACCGCCCTCGCAGCCGACAGCACACACCGCGTTTCGCGCACGGCAGTCTATGCGGTTGCCAACCCCGACACGGTGCCGCAAGCCCTGATGCACAACCTCAAACACAATCAGGTGTTGCACGAGCGCAACCTGATCCTCACCGTGGTGTTCCACGAGGTGCCGTGGATCGCCTTCGAAGACCGGGTGAAGATCACGCCGCTGGTGGCGGGCTTCTGGCAGGTGCAGGTGAATTACGGCTTCAAGAACACGCCGGACATTCCGCAAGCGCTGGCGCTTTGCAAGGCGCAGGGGCTGGCCATCAACCTGTTCGAAACCTCCTACTTCCTGAGCCGTGAAACGATTGTGCCAACGCCTGGCGACGGAATGGTGCATTGGCGCGAAGTCCTGTTTGCTGTGATGTCGCGCAACGCCGGCAGCGTGGCGGGATTTTTCCGGTTGCCCAACAACTGCGTGGTCGAGCTGGGAACGCGGGTGCAGATTTAACCCAAAGAATGGGCTTAACGAATGATGGCCCGCGCAGCCGATTCACCCGAGGGCTGAAACGGCCCCAAAGGGTTGTTCTGAACTTCGGTCCGGTCGATCCGTTCCTCGCCCGAAAAATTGCGGAACAGCACCACCTTGTCGTTCACCACCACCAGGCCCTCAAAGCGCCAGCCCGTGGTGTTGGTGACACGTTTGACGTTCAGAAAGTCGGCCCAGAAGCCGCCCTCGCGTTTTTTATGCTCGGCGCCAAAACGGAAAACATAGGCGTGGCAGGCCGACTGCGCGGCAATGCAGGCCCGCGTGCCGGCGTCCAGGTCGGCAGGCTGGATGCCGGCATACGGCACCAGGCGGGCCAACACCTCGGGGTAAGGCACGAGCGTGACATTGGCGCTGGCTTGGGGGTTGAAGCCAAGCTCGGCCAGCTCGGTCAGCGTGGTTTGATTGGGAACTGCTTTGAGCAAAGCCAGCCGAACGGCCTCGAAGGTCTGAAATGGCGAGGGCGAGTCATTGACCGACGTGGGCAAGAGCGCACCGCAGCCGCACAGGCCTGCCACCAGCGGCCCAATCAGACTCGCTAGAATTTTTTGCTTGAACATCCCTGCCCCTCTTTTTGAATCTTGCATTAGGGCACTTTTAGAAATTCAAATTTTCGGGATGAAGTGCAAGGCGCCCGGAGCGCAGCAACCGCAAATGCACTTGGGTGCATGAGGATTGCGAGCACCGCGCAACGCCGCAATTCGCCCGAAAAATGAATTTATAGAAGTGCCCATTGGATTCTTTGGGCAATTATGACCATCCCGTGCGCTACTGCGGCTCCACTCCCGTCTTTTTCACCAGCGCGGCATATTTCAGGAGCTCGGATTTGAAATGGGCCAGCGCAAATTCGGGCGTCGACATGCTGATGGCGTTGCCCTGTTTGGCCATCGCTTCCTTGACTTCGGTCGTGGCGAACGCCGTCGCGAACGCCGCATGGATCCGCTTGACCACCTCAGGCGTCAGCCCTTTGGGGCCAACCGCAGCAAACCAGCCATCGACCAGATATTTTGGGAAACCCGCTTCGGCTGACGTGGGGATGTCCGGCGCGGCCGCAATGCGAGCGGGTGATGACACACACAGGGCCCGTAAATTGCCGGCCTTGATTTGCCCCGCCACGGCCGGCAAGGCCCCCACGCCCCAATGCACTTGGCCACCCACAATGTCTTGCAGCATGGGGCCAAAACCCCGGTAAGGAATGTGGGTCGAAAAAGTGCCGCTCACGTCTTTGAACAGTTCTGCCGCCAAATGCAAGATGGTGCCATTGCCGCTGCTGGCATCGTTGTATTTGCCGGGGCTGCCCTTGAGCAAAGCGGCAAATTCATTGAGCGTTCTGGCTTCCACCTTGGGGTTGACCACCAGCACCATCGGCGTTGCGCCCACGATGGTGATGGGGGTGATGTCGTTGACCGGGTCAAACGGCACCGATTTCAACACGCTGGGGTAGATCACATGGTTGTTGCTGACCATGCTCAGGGTCAATCCGTCGGGGGCGGATTTAACCATGGCCGCCGTGCCCACCACGCCGCCCGCGCCGGGCTGGTTTTCGATCACGACCGTCTGGCCCAAGGCGCGGGCCAGTTGGGCGCTGGCCGCGCGGGCAATGCCATCAACACCCGAACCAGCGGACACGGGCAGGATGAAGCGCAGCGGCCTGTCGGATTGCGCACGGGCCTTGTCCAAAAGGCCACACCCGGCCAGGGCAGCCAACGCGGCCAGCGCCTCGCGGCGTGCAATTTTTTGCGGGCTGATGGACCGTGTGCTGTCAATCAAACTGGTGAATGGCGGCGTCGGTTTCAGGCCACAGCTTTGCTGGCGTAAAGGGCCTCCACCGAGGCCGGTTCGTAGCCCAAGGCGGCCAGCAGCTCACGGGTGTGTTCGCCCATGCGCGGCGGCTGCAAACGCACACCCAGGCGCTGCTTGTCCATGGTGAACGGAAACAAGGCCGTTTTGGCGGTCTGCCCGGCCCGCACGCCATCTGGCAAGGTGATGTCCGCCAGCCCGCCGGTGGCCAGCAAATGTTCGTCGTCATACAGCTCTTCGGGTTTGCGGATGGGCGCAAACGGCAGGGCATGTTGTTCAAAAATGGCCGACAACTCAGCCGCGCTGAAATGGCTCAGGCGCTCCCGCAACACCGGCAACAACACAGCACGGGCCTGCACCCGCAGGTTGTTGTTGGCATAACGGGCGTCGGCCTTCAGGTCGGCCAACCCCAACACGTCGCAAAACACCGCCCACTGCGCGTCGCTCACCGCGCTTAAAAAAATCTGCTCGCCCTGTTTGACGGTGAACACGTCGTACACCCCCCAAGCGGAAATGCGGTCTGGCATAGGCGCGGCCGCCTGCCCGGTGATGGCAAACTGCAACATGTGCTGACCCACCAGAAACACATTGTTTTCAAACAGGGCGCTTTGCACTTCTTGCCCCCGGCCGGTAATGCCGCGTTGAATCAAGGCCCCCAACGCGCCGATGGCGCCAAACATGCCGCCCATGATGTCGTTCACGCTGGTGCCAGCGCGAAGCGGGTCGCCGGGGCGCCCGGTCATGTAGGCCAGGCCTCCCATCATCTGCACCACCTCGTCCAGCGCCACCCGGTTTTCATACGGCCCGGGCAAGAAGCCCTTGTGGCTGACGTAGATGATTTTCGGGTTGGCGGCAGACAAGGCGGCATAGTCCAGCCCATATTTGGCCATGGTGCCGGGCTTGAAATTCTCCAACACCACGTCAGCGCTGGCCGCCAGTTGCCGCGCGGCCTGAGCGCCGTCTTTGGTGCGCAAATCAATGGCAATGCTTTTCTTGTTGCGGTTGAACATGGGGAAAAAGCCCGCGCCAGAACCCAGCAAATGCCGCGTGCGGTCGCCGTCAATCGGCTCGACTTTGATGACCTCGGCCCCCATGTCGGCCAACACCATGCCGCACGTGGGGCCCATCACCATGTGGGTGAACTCCACCACGCGCAAACCCGACAACGGCAGTGTGGACGGGGCAGTTTGCTTGTGCAAATGTGAATTGGTGGCGGTCATCTGGCGATTTTACGGTCAGGGCGCGTGCCTGGCCTGGGCCGCTGCAGCCCAGGACGTTGCGGTCAAGGACGCTGCCCGACACCTGTTTTGCGTCCAGGCTTCAATGGCAAGGTCAACGCCCCGTCGCTCCTTTAAAAAAAGCAATGTTGGCGCATCGGGCGCGACGATGCCGGTCAAGCCACCCTGGCCCGCAGCAAGGCATCCGCATAGTCCTGCCAACGCGCATCTTTCGCCACGCCTGCAAACACCCCGGCCGCAGCCTGGTCTGCCACCCACTGGTGTTTGCGGGCAATGGCGGCGGCCATCAGCGGCTCAAATCCGGCCTCTTTGACGGTGTTGGCCGATTCGCGCATTTCTTCGGCCCGGCGTTTGCCGTGTTGCACCACCCGGCTGAAAAAATACGCGCCCTGGGCTTGCCAGTCAATGGACGGAAAAGTTTCCTGCAGGGTGGGAATCACGTGGTCTTCCACCCCGTAATGGCGGGCGGTGGCATAACTTTCAATCACCAGCGCCTCCAGCCCCTTGATCATCACGCTGCGGCACATCTTGATGGCGCTGGCAATGCCCAACTGGTCTGACACGGCGGTGGCGTCCAGCCCCCAATCGGCAAAACGCGCGGCGAGCGCGGCAGCTTGCGCGCCACCCAGCAACATCGGCACCTGGATGCCATAGGGCGGAATCGAGGTCATCACCCCGGCCTCGACATACTGTCCGCCCGCCGCCTCAAGCACCCGGGCGCACTGTTGTTTGGTGCCAGGCGAGGCAGAGTTCAAATCCAGAAACAAGGTGCCTGGGCGCAAGTGCTGCGCGGCCTCTTGGGCCACCAACAGGGTGTTGGACGCGGTGACGGCCGAGATCAGAAAGTCTGAGCGTTCACACAAATCCTGCATCGAAGACGCTACAGAAACAGAAGCGTTCTGTGCATACCCCGTAAGGACTTTCCGTGCTTTTTCATCAGACAGCAGGACATCCCAGGCCGCCACGGATGCAACGCCGGGTTTGGACTTCAAACCGGTGGCGAAGATCTTTCCGACTTCGCCATAACCGATGACGCCGATGGCTTCGATCACAACGGGTGTGCTGTTCATTGTTTTTCTATTTTGGCTTTGGCAATCACATCGGCCCAGCGTTTGATGTCGCTGCCCAGAAAGTCGACGGCCTGCTCCGGTGTGCCGCCATGGGCGTCCAGGTTCATCTCGGCCATGCGTTTTTTCACATCGGGCACAGACAAGGCCGCGTTGACGGCTTTGTTCAGGCGGGCGATGACGTCTTTAGGGGTTTTGGCGGGCACGGCCAAGCCGTTCCAGGAGGTGACGTTGAAGTTGGCCAGGCTGCCGCCCGACTCGCGCGCAGCGGGCACGTCCGGCAGCGCGGTGGCCCGTTTGGTGCCCAGCACCGCCACGACGCGGATTGCCTTGGAGTTGATCTGCCCCATCAGCGGGCCCAGGATGTCCACCGACGCATCAAGCTGGCCGCCACGCAGCGCGGTGATGACCGCAGGCGTGCCATTGAACGGCACCACCTGGGCGTCGACACCCGAGGTGGACTTGAACAGCTCGGCCGCCAGGTTTTGCGTGGTGCCAATCTGCGGCGTGCCAATGTTGAGCTTGCCAGGGTTGGCTTTGCCATAGGCCAGCAAGTCGGCCAGGGTTTTGAAGCGCCCGGTTTCGCTGACCACGATGCCAAGGTCAAACGTGGCCAGGGTGGTGACCGGCGCAAAATCTTTGAGCGTGTCAAAGGGCAAGGTCTTGAACAGCGAGGCGCTGACCGCAGTCCCGCTGGAGATCAACAACACCGTGTGGCCGTCGGGCTCGCTGCGGGCCACTTGCTCTGCCGCCACAATGCCGCCGGCGCTGGGTTTGTTTTCAATCACCACCGGCTGACCCAGCGTGCCTGAAATCACTTGCCCGACGGTGCGGGCCGTGATGTCCGCCGCCCCGCCCGCTGCGTTGGGAACGACAATTTTGATAGGCCGGTTGGGGTAAGCCGGGCCAGAGCCTGATGAGGCGGTTTGGGCCAGGGCCAGTGTCGGCACCCACAGTGAAAAAGCCAGGCCGAGAAGAATGCGTTGAATCGTCATTTGATCAGCCCATTGAAACCAGCATCCGCCCCATCAGCTCGTGCAACTTGTTCACGGCTTTCAGGGGGCGCACCATGACCTTGAAGTCGGTGATTTTGTTGGCACTGTTCCAGGTGATTTTGTCGATGCCGTTGATCAGCACACCTTCGACAGTGGTCTCAAACTCCAGCACCGCCGAATCGGCGGCGTACCACTCGTGTTTGTAGACGAAACTCTCGTTGCCCAGCACCTGCATGGCGGCTGCCAGGTATTTGGCAGTGATGGCACGGCCTTGCTGGGGCGTGTGCACCACGGGTGAATGAAAGACGCAATGCTCATCCAGCAAATCGGCAAGCAAGCCGACGTCGCGTGATGTTGCGTAAGCATGCCATCGGACGATGGTCGCGGGGGCGGTTTGGACGGTGGTCATGGGGCTCCTGGGTTAGACGGGATTTTAAATGCGCTCCACCTGCGCCCTGCCCGCTTGCACTTGAAAGCTGGCCAGGGTGGCAATGGCCGCATCTTTGCGCGTCACGTCGTCCACCACGCGCAAGGTGGTGGTCAGTTGGGTCGGAGTGAATTCACACACGCCATAACCTTTGGCGCGGGTTTCGGCAAAGCTGAAATGCGGGTTGTCTGCCAGCCAGCCGTCCACCACGCTGCGCGAGGCATTGCCGGCGCGCGAGGTGATGCTGGTGCCGCAGAACTCGACGCCAACGCTGGCTGATTTGATGTCGTTGTAGTCAGCCTTGACGTGGCCGACCCAGTTTTCATGCACGTCGCCGCCCAAGACCACAGCCGTGGCCGCCGGGTTAGTTTGGCCGCTTCTGTGCAAGGCATCAACAAGCCGCTGGCGGGCGGCCGGGTAGCCGTCCCAGCCATCGTTCCACAACATTTTTTCCGGGCTGGTTTTGAAATTGCGCGGCCCCAGCAATGTGCCCTGACCCAATACTTGCCAGGCGCTAGCGCTGGCAACGGGTTTGGCAAGTTCTGCCGCCAGCCAAGCTTCTTGCGCCTGGCCCAGCATGGAGCGTTTCGGGTCGCTCCAGGCGGCGCAGGTGCGCGGGTCGAAGGTGCTGGAGCCCAGGCGGCCGCCCTGGGTGCAGACGATGGGGTCTTTGTACTGGCGCGGGTCAAGCAAGTGCAGGTTGGCCAAGCGCCCATAAGGAATTTTTTGGAACACGCGAAGTTCAGCGCCTGTTGCAAGGCCTTTCATGCCTTGCAACAAGGTGGACGCACGCACGGGCATGTGTTCGTACCAGGCCTGGTAGGCACTGGCGCGGCGCAGCGTGAAGTCCGACGGCGGCTCTGCGCTTGAGCCGAACCCGCCCGTCGTGCCGGCATAGTCGTTTTGCACTTCATGGTCGTCCCAGGTCAACAGCCAGGGGCAGGCGGCGTGCATGGCCTGCAAGTCGGCGTCACCCTTGTGCAGGGCGTAACGCTGGCGGTAGTCGTCCAGGCTTTGCACCCAAGCGCCCGTGACCTGGCGCACAGCGTTGGCCGCGCCAGCGTATTCGTAGATGTAGTCGCCCAGGAAAAGCACCAGATCCAATTGCTCCCGCGCCATGTGCCGGTAGGCGCTGAAGTAGCCGTGTTCCCAGCGCTGGCAACTGGCATAGGCCAGGCGCAGTTTGGCCACCTGAGCGTCGGGCGTGGGTAAGGTGCGTGTGCGCCCCACCGCGCTTTGGGCGTCACCCGCCATGAAGCGGTAAAAATACCAGCGATTCGGCTCCAAGCCGGCCACTTCAACGTGCACGGAATGCGCCAGGTCCACCGACGCAATCGCCTGGCCGCTCTGCGCGATGCGGCTGAAGGCCTCGTCATGCGCCACTTCCCAAGCTACCGTGACCGAGTCTTTGCCCAGGCTGGTGCCCAACTGCCCGGCCAGATGAAGGCGGGTCCACAACACCACGCCATCGGCTGTAGGAGCGCCACTGGCCACACCCAAGGTGAACGGGTTGCTGCTGAATTTGGCTTGCGCCCAGGCCCTGCGCGGCAGCCACAACGCGGCCGCGGTGGCGCTGGCCAGAGCCAGCAGTTGGCGGCGGTCCGGACGCGTGGCACTTGTTTTCATGGACTATCCAGATTATCAAAAAGTATAGCTAACTATTCAACACACGCGGGAACATAAAGCACTTTTTACTTTGATCAACCGGTTTCAAGCGGTTTTTTGGCTGCCCGGGCCAATGGCGAGCCGCCGTGCACGGTAAAGCAAAAACAGCACGATGCCAACGTTAAGCAAGTTGAACGCAATGCCGTTCAAAAACGCCGCTTTGTAAGAGCCGGTCAAATCGAATATCTTGCCCGACATCCAGCCGCCCAAGGCCATGCCAAACAGCGTCGCCATCAAGACCGAGCCGACGCGCTCACCCGCCTGTTGTGGCGTGAAGTATTCGCGCACGATCAGCGCGTAACTGGGCACGATGCCGCCCTGGAACAAGCCGAACATGCCCGACACCACATACAGCGGCACCAGACCGTCAAATGGCAAAAACATCAACAGTGCAATGCCCTGCAACACGCCGCCCAGCAACAAGGTTTTCAGGCCGCCAATGTGGTCGGAAATCCAGCCCGACCCCAGACGGCTGATGACCCCCATGCCCAGCATCAGGGCCAGCATCTGCGCCCCCTGCGCCGCGCCAAAACCCAAATCACCGCAGTAGGCGACGATGTGCACCTGCGGCATGGACATGGCCACGCAACACGACACGCCCGCCACACATAACAAGCCTTGCAGCAGCGCAGGTGACAGGCCCAGGGGCCGGTCGCTGGCCCGCGGCGGCGCGGCACCCGCACCGGCTGCACCCAAGGGCGCAGGCTGAACGGTTTGCAGGGGCAGGCGTACCCGCAGCATCAGCGCCAGCGGCACGATGGTGAGCAGGCAAAACACGCCAATGCCGATGTAGGTTTGCCGCCAGCCGACAGTGCCCACGAAATGCTGGATGACTGGCGGCCAGACGGCCCCCGCCAAGTAGTTGCCGCTCATGCAAATGCCCAGCGCAATGCCGCGTTTTTTAAGGAACCACTGCGAGGTGTCCGCCACCAACGGCGTGAAGGTGGCCGACGTGCCGACAAAACCCATTAGCAGGCCCTGGGCCAGGCTGAACCACAGCAGGCTGCCCGCCATGCCGGCCGCGACAAAACCCAGCCCCAAACCCACCGCGCCGATCAGCACTGGCACCATCACACCAAATTTGTCAGACAAACGCCCCATCACGATGCCCCCCAGACCAAAGCCGACCATGGTCAAGGTGTAGGGCAAGGAGGCATCGGCCCGCACCACGCCAAATTCGGCCTGGATGCGCGGCAGCACCACGGTGACGCTGTACATGCCCACGCCCCCGATGGTCATGAGTGCCAGGGACACCCACAGGCGCATCCAGGCGTAGGCGGAATCGGGGGTTTGTTGGGGTGCAGGTGCGGTGGTCATTGGCTTGTTGGCGTCGCAGAGGTTTCAGGCGGATGCGGCAGAGGCGGCATCCACCGCCATACCCTTGCCCAAAGCTTCGATCCTGGCCTCCACCACGCGGGCCCGGTCAATGATGCGGGCCAGGCGGGTGGTGACTGCGCCCATCCTGCCGGCCACGGCATTCAGCAAAAAAACGGGCGCAATCGCGAGCTGGATCGCACGCGAAACGGTATCTGAGTCTGCGGTGAAGATCATGGGGTAAGAAAGCGTTGGCGGGCAGGAGGTGGGCAACAGCAATACAGATGGTAGCCGTTGCGATGGGTGAAGCCGACCTCGATTCATGCCTGCCAGACGCCGTAGCCCACGCTGCGCAAGCGGATGCCCAGTTCAATTTCCAGGGCCTGGGCGGCTTTGTACGGCATGGGATTGTATTTTTCATACAGCCCGGGCAGAAGCCGCAAGCCGTATTTGAGTACGTAGCCGTTGTGCTGAATGCCAGCCTTGTGTTTGTCAAACCGAAGGTCTGGATCCAGCCCGGTCATGCCGACGTAGACAAAGGGTTGGCCCAATTGGTAGCCCGGGTTGCATTTTCGAAACTTGGCCTCGTTCCAGACCTGGTCAGCCAGCGCCACCACATACACATGGTAGTGATGGCTGCGCGGCAGGCGGGCAGGCAAGTTGACTGCCGAGAAAATCAGGCCGCGGTGGCGGCAGCTTTGCGGTCGGACAGTACCTTCATGGCCGAGGGCCGCTCGCCGATCATTTTGATGTAGCCTTTGTAGTCCACGCCACCCGCCAGCAACAAGTCTTCGCCGTACACGGCCTGGCTGGCGCGGCCAATCAGAGGCAAGTTGACAAAGGCGGCGCAATCCGCCTGAGTGAAGCTGCTGCCGGCCACAAAGGGCGAAAATTTGGCAAGGCGCTTGAACCCAGCAATGTATTTTTCAAGTGCTGCGCGAAGGCTGGCTTTGGCATCGTCGTCCAGCGCTGGGCCGCCAAAAAAAGCCTGGGCGTAAAGCTGGCGGGCGGTGATTTCCATGTGCCAGTCGATGAAGGTGCTGATCTCCTGCACCTTGGCTTTTCCGTAGGCGTCCGCTGGCAATAGTGGCGGATTGGGATAGGCGTTTTCGATGTAATCCATGATCGCCTGGCTCTCGCACAGGCCGCCGTGCTCGGTGCGGATGAACGGAATTTTGGCCAACGGTGAAGCGTTCAACACTGCCTCGTCCGTGCTTTTGGTCATGACCTTTTCTTCAGTGAAGGCAACGCCTTTTTCCAGCAGAGCCAGTTTGACCTTGTTGTAGTAGTTTGAAATGGGGAAGCCGCAAAGTGTCAGCATAGGGTGGGTCTCCAATGGTTTTATTCGCCCTAGTTTAGGCGCTGGCGAAAATCAAAATTGACACTGACGCGACTGTTGCGCCAGGGCAAAAAACCCCGCAGGCCTTGGGGCTTGCGGGGTTTCAAGTTCTGGCGAAGGCGTCGTTCATATCATGCTTTGAAAGCGGCATGAATGCTGAGTTTTTGAGTGTCGATGTCTTGCTTGGGTCTGAGGCATGCCGGCCACCGAAATGGCCGGCTCCGCAATGCCCGTCAGGTGATCCGCAAGGGTGATGGCCTTACTTTTTGCGACGGCGCACGACTGCCAGCGCGGCAAACGCGAGGCCGAACAATGCGAGGGATTCTGGTTCGGGAACCGCCTGGACGAAGTCGATGGAGATGAAACCGTCGCCGCTGTTGGCCCCTGAGAGGGCCAGCAATTCGGTGGGGGAAAACAGGAGGTCTGAGGTGAAAAAGGAGCCGCCACCACCGCCACCGCCACCATAGATGCCGCCACCGCCACCCCCGCTGTAACCGCCGCCGCCGCCGCCATTGCCGGAGTTATTCCCGCCACCAGCGCCGCCGCCCCCAAAGCCGCCGTCGCCGCCGCTGTAGCCCTGTGAACCGACTCCGCCACCCAAGCCGTTGAGAAAGGAGCGCCCACCGGTGGAATTATCGGCGCCTTCACCGTCGGCGCCGTTCCCGTAAAAGCCGCCGCCGCCCGATGATTGCTGATAGGGAAAAATGTAGCCTCGATTCGAATGGTCGCCACCATTGCCATTGCAGCCTCCTGCACCGCCGCCGCCCACTCCACTACCGCCGCCTGCACCACCGCAAGTGCCGGCCAGGCCGCTGCCGCCATTGCCGCTACCATAGTTTGCGCCACCGCCGCCGCCGGCGATGACCAAGGGGCTGTCCACACCGCCATTGCTGAGCGTGACAAAGCTGCCGCCGCCGCCGCCGGGGCTATCCCCTAAGCTGTAGAAACTGTTCTTCAGATTGCCTTGCCCGCCCACGGCAATGTGCAGGATTTCGCCGGCCTGCAGCAGCAGGTCGCCACCGATGGTGGCACCATTGCCCCCTGAGGCCCCGATGTAGTAAATGCCACCGCCCTGGGCGCCGCGCGCCTCGATGTAATACATGCCCGAGGTCTGCACGGTGTAGTCCACGAACTGGCCGGTATAGCCGAAGGTGGTGGGGGCAGCCGTGGCGGCCACTGGACTGAATGCCAAAGCGGTCACCATGCCGGAGGCCAAAATCAGTTTTGCTATGTGTTTTTTCATCTTCGGTACCTGTCGTCTCAAGTTGTAATGGATTCATCACAAGCACAAAGAGTGCCAAAAATAAAATACAATTTAAATCAACAACTTATAGAGAACAGGTAAATATGTTGCCAGCAACGTGTAAATAAATTCGACATCATGAGGTGCTTACTCAAGGGTTCGAAAGCCAACTTCTTCCAATGCGTGGTGTATCGCGGGGTGCTGGTTTGGGCGCGTAAAGTGAAGCGGGCCGACAACCCGGTCTATCGGACCAATGTGCTGCGCCCGAACGCGGACCTGGAAATCTGGGGCGTGGTGGTGGGCGTGGTGGGCAAGGTGGCTGTGTGAGCCTGGCGCTGGATGCGGATGCAGGTGCGGGTGCCGCTGCCGGCCCGGTCACCAGCAACTGTCCCGTGCCCGGTTGCAGGCTACGTACAGCAATTGCCGCTCGGTGTCATACGCCTCTTGCAGGTCTGCGTCGTCGCCCACCGTTTCAATCCGCTCTTGCAGGGGCATGACTTCATCGTCACGGGCCATCACCACCACGGCGCGAAACTCCAGTCCCTTGGCCAAGTGCCTGGTGGCAATGGATACATGGACGCTGGCAGACTCGCCCTGCGCATCCAGTACCTTGAAAGGCAAGCCCGCAGCTCTGACGGCGGCCTGCGCACGCTCCAGTTGGGCGTCTGAGCACTTAAATACGCCAAACTCTTCCGGCAAAATTCCTGCCTTGCCCTGCTCGGTCAACCCCGTGCCGACTGCCTTGACTTCATTGCACTCTGTCTTGAGCACGCGAACCAGGGGCGGCGGGCCAGGTAGGCGGCGCGGTGCAGGCTCATGCTGGGGTGCGCCGGGTTCAGTTGCAGGTCGAACGCAGTGGTCTTGACGGCCTTCTGCTCGTCGCCGCTCAGGCGTGCCAGGCTGTCGGTGAAGGTGTCGGCGATGCGGAAGTCCATTAGCCCGGACTCATCATGGCAACCAGTTTTGCGATTAACAGATGCACGTCATCGTGAATTTCGTCCACTGTCATGCTCATCGCCACTAGGTCACGAACGACTTGCACTGACGGATTGCCACTTCTTAGCTGCTGAAAAAGAGAGTTGTCGTTCTCAAACAAGATGCGTTTTCCATCGACAACGCTAAACACATTCGCACCGACATTTCTCCAGGTTTTCCCCGGCGGTAGCGTCAAATTCTCGCCAACAAAAAAGGCATTGATGGCATCCACAATCGGACGCGCGAATAATTCATCCTCTGCGTATTGAAGTTGCCCCAATGCGGCCCGCTTCCATGCATCTGGAACCAGGAGATAGTTTTCAATGTTCTTTCGCTTCCATTCGGCAACAGACGGATTGTTCTTTGGCGGATGCCACTCCGACCGCTCGTCATAGTCGAACAACATTAAACGCGACACATTTGGGACAATCTGTTTGAGTGCACTGAAATGCTCGTTGGCGCGGTTGTTCATGTTTTCCTTCCCTCCTCCGCCCATCATCTTGAAGCAAACCTGGTCCATGGCAGCCTGCGCACCACATTGCGTCGCCCATGCACGCAATATGCGTTCGTCACTCTCTCCTTCCACATAGAGGACGTAGGGGTAGGCCATTAACCTCGTGATTTCCTCATTCGATACTTCAGACATGGCTCGCAGCACTTCTGGCGTAGATTGGATTCGCCTCGGCACCTGCGCGAAAAGAGAAATGATCTGACTTGCATCCACGCCCCGTGCAAATTCTTCTGCATGGGTGGCAACGAGAAACTGAGTACCTGTCTCAAGTGATTTCCGTTTGAA
Source organism: Burkholderiales bacterium (assembly GCA_025360385.1). Classification (GTDB taxonomy): domain Bacteria; phylum Pseudomonadota; class Gammaproteobacteria; order Burkholderiales; family Burkholderiaceae_C; genus JANYCG01. The sequence continues at coordinate 15,892 of JANYCG010000025.1, forward strand.
ATAGTCGAGTACTTCCCTCTGAAGGTTGACATGCAGATGGGCGTCGGGCTCATCCAGCAAGATGGTGGTGGGTTTGTACCCGTGAAGAAAACCCAGCAGCGTGAGTGTCTGATGAAAACCGCTGCCGCCAGCAATGATGTCGAAGTCCTTATCGCGTTGTCGATATTGCACTTTGATCTGTGTATCCACGCCGGTTTGATACTCGGGGGTACTGAGATCCACATTGAACCAGCGCTTGATGACATCAACAATTTCACGCCACTCTTTGGGGGGCTGCATGATCTTATAGGTGGCGCGAGACGGTAGCGCCGATGGCACCTCTTCCAAGGCAGGACAAACCCGGTATAGCAGGTTGCGCAGCACACTACCCGGCTGGGCCTTACCCACTTGCTTGCGAAGCGGGCCATCGTCGCGCCACTCTTCAGAAGGTTCAAGACCTGAGAACGGGGGCACATAAGCAATTCGTGGCAAAAGCTTTCCCCCGTCAAGCTCACGAAATACCGCCCAACCGCTCGAAGGAATTGCGTAAATGGCCTGGGGAGAGTGATACCGAAGTGCGACACCAAAGGATGACGTGGTGCCGTTGGCGCCAGTCCAGTCCACTATGATTTCAATGAGGATGTATTCCTGCTTCTTCTTGCCATCGACCAAAGGCCAATGCCTGTCAGTCCTATCCTTCCAAAGCAGATTGAACTCGGGCACTGGCAGCGCCGTAAAGTTCGGCAGCACAACCTGAATACCCTTGGAACCCCCGCGCCTTGAACGGTGAAACTCGTCCACACAGAACTGCCAGATGGCGAGCGCCTGCAGTACGGTGCTCTTACCACTATTGTTTCGACCCACCAGCAAATCGAACAGCGTAAAGTCATAGACTTGTTCGCCAACACTTTTGAAGTTGCGCAAGGTCAATCGGGTAATCATTCAGGCACTCCGTTTTATGTGGGCATGTCACTTTTTTCTGCATCGGGGTTCATATCACGTGACCCTGAACACCTTCATCACCTCATCCCCCAGGTGATTGATGACCTTCACCGCCACCCGCCCGGATTTGGGCTTGTCAAAAGGCCGTGAGGTGTCGCTGTTCAGCGTGGCCCAGGCTTCGGGGTCAATCTCGGCCTTCAGCGTGGTCTTGAGCGCGCTGTAGGGGTCATTGGCACCCAAGAAGTAGGCATGCCGCACGAAGAAACTTTCTTCGTTGTAATCGGTGTCAATGAACCAGCAGGCAATGCCGTCGGCGCCGTGGCTGATGACTTCGCCGGTTTGCGGTTTGAACACGTCCACGCCTTTGACCTTGATCACCAGCTTGCCACCGGCTGCCACGGGGTAGGTCTCTTTGCCTGCTGTCACCACCTTCAGGCTCTTGCCCTCGGGGCTGAGGATGTCGATGTCGGGCTCGCCAAAGATCACGAACAGATTGCCCTTGCCGGTGTTCTTCAGGTCCTCGGCCATGTGCAGGTCGGCGTTCATGCGGGCCTTGAGCACGGGGATGCGGCCCAGCTTGCTGAATTCGGTGGCGTGGGCCTCGTAGTTGAAGGCGCAGGCAATCAACACGTCAAAACCGGCGTCGCCACACTCGCGGGCGGCCTCCACCAGGTCGCTGCGCTGCACGGTGCCAAACTCGGGGCCGATGAAGATGCCGGCGCGTTTTTCCCGGGCCTCGCCACCGTCACTTCCGCCTTCCAGGTAACGGCCCTCGGCGCATACCGCGCCCTCACCCGGCCAGGGCACCAGCGACGTGAAGCTGATGCGGTCGGCCTTGTGCGCCTGCTGCACGCCAGCGGTTTTGAGGTTGTCCAGAATCATCTGGGGGAAGGACTGGCGGGCGTTGTATTCGGCCACGTTGTCGCTGGCGGTGTCGATCAGCTCATCGTTTTCGTCCACGCCCAGCATGCGGTGCGGGCTGAGCGATTCGACCGTGAAAGGGCCAGCCACGCGCACGGCCTTGTTGTTGGCGTAAGGTTTGTCGTACAGGTACTCAAACTCGGCCTTGGCGGCGATGGACGCGTCAATCTCCTTCTGGCGGGCAATTCGGGCGCTCCACCAGGAAGTCAGGAGTATTTTGGCCTTCAAGTTCCCGTCATTGCTTGATAGTTTGCTATTGTTATTGATTTTTTCAGGAATCTCTCGGGGAATCTCCCATTCCTGCCAGTTGGTGTGCAGCGCGGCGTTCAGTTGCGCGCGCAGCGGCTCCAGTGTGGCCTGCCATTTGTCCCAGATCACGTCGATCTCGGCATTGTTGGCGATGGATTTGAGCGTGATGTGCGGCACGCGCTCATAGACAAAGCCGTGGCGGATGTTGCCGTGCACAGGCTGGCTGCTGGGCGCCGTGCGGGTGACTTCGGCTTCCTTGATCTGGCCGTCACGCGAGTCGGCCAGCAGGTAAAAGGGGTAGCGTGCGCCCATGATGCGGGCGCGGGCCAGGGCCAGTGCCACGCGCGAGGTGTCGATGGTGATCCAGCGGCGGCCCCATTGTTCGGCGACCGTGGCGGTGGTGCCGCTGCCGCAGGTGGGGTCTAGTACAAGGTCGCCGGGATCGGTGGCCATGAGGATGCAGCGAGCAACAGCTTCCGTCGCGGTCTGGACGACATAAACCTTCGGATCGGAACGACTTTGAACACCTCCAATATCGAGCCAAATGTTTGTGCGCGGGTTCGCCGCAAAGTCATCCAGCAAGCGAACGTAACGAGGCGTTGCGCCTTCGAGCATTACCCGCTCGGCTTGTGCTGCTCGGATCAAACCATCAACCGTAGTCTTCCAGTGCAGACCTTTTGGTGCTGCCCATTGTTTTCCAAGGTAAGGGAACACCTGCTCAGAACCTGACTCGCCTTGCGACGT
>JANYCG010000054.1 GCA_025360385.1 Burkholderiales bacterium
AGGCCCCTGAAACCTGTCCTGCACCATGGCACGGCCAACCACCGTGCCCGCAGCGCTGCCAGCCCCTTGAATGACGCGTGCAGCAATCAGCACGTCCAGGTTGGGCGCCAGCGCCGCGACCAGCGAACCCAGGGCCATCAAGGCCAGCCCCGTCACCAGCACCCCCTTGCGGCCATACCGGTCCGACAGGGGGCCATAAACCAACTGAAACACCCCAAACGCCACCACGAAGCCGCTGAAGGTCAGTTGCACCTGCCCTTGGGCTGCGCCGAAGACAGCGCCCCATTCCTGCATGGAAGGCAGGCAGATGGTCATGGCGATCAGCCCGAAGGCGATCTGGGCGAGCAGGTTGGTGATGAGCATGGGGGGATTTGGGGCAAAGGTGTGGGCCAATGATGATATCTTTCATGCTGCTTGAACAAGGACGCACCATGCCCACTGCTGTCGCAATGCCCGCCAACCCATCCACCGCGTCAGCGGCGACCACCCCTCTGGCCATCAAACGCCTGGCCGGCGCGCTGGGCGCCGAAGTGCGCGGCGTCAATCTTGCACAGGCCTCCACAGTGGACGTGGACCGCATCAAGCAACTGCTGCTGGACCACCAGGTGTTGTTCTTCCCCGGCCTAAACCTGAGCGTGGAAGAGCATGTGGCCTTTGGCCGCCACTTTGGCGAGTTGGAAAGCCACCCGCACATCAAGAACCCCTTCACCCAGCACCCGTATCTGTTTGAGTTGGCCGCCACCCACGGCGGCGTGGCCGACGAATGGCACACCGACCTGACCTTCCAGGCCGAGCCCTCCATTTTGTCGGTGCTGAAAATGGTGCGCTGCCCACCCACTGGCGGCGACACGATGTGGGCCAGCCTGACCGCTGCGTATGACGCGCTTTCGCCCCCCATGCGCGAGCTGTGCGACGGCCTCTCTGCTCTGCACGACGCCCACCCCCACAACCGCCCCGACAAGATGACCGTGCACCCGGTGGTCCGCGTGCACCCGCTCACCGGCCTGCGTGCACTGTATGTGAACGAGCATTTCACGCGCCGCATCGTCGAAATGAACGCCACGGAGAGCGAGGCGCTGCTGACCTACCTGACCAAGTGGGTGGCCAACCCGCGCTTCACCGTGCGCTACAGTTGGACCGAAGGCACCATCGCCATTTGGGACAACCGCTGCACCCAGCACTTTGTGCTGAACGACTTTGAAGGCGAACGCATCATCCAGCGCGTGACGGTGTCAGGCGACAAACCCAGAGGCGTGGCCCCACCGCGCTGGGACCCCTGGGTGCGCCCCGGGCCGCTGTCAGCTGCGAGCCGGCTGGACCGGCAGTTGCATCAGTTTTTGACGCGAGAGGGGAAATAAGCGAGTGAATATATAGAAACCAAAAATCAGCATTTTTGCAAAACGTCAATATAAACATGCGTTAATATTGACGTACGTTTAAATTGACGTATAATTAAATGCATGAAATCAAATCCTGGTGGACAAATCGATGTCAAAGCAGCAATTGGCCGCGATCGGCTGATAAAAACTCTCTGGGAGGCCATCGAGCAGCAGAGCTTGATCATCACGGCCGAAAGGCGCATAGGCAAAACAACCGTTATCAAAAAAATGCAGGCTCAACCGCTAGCCGGGTGGGTGCCCGTCTACCAAGACCTGGAGGGATTTCATACGGCAACTGAGTTTGCCATGTCGGTCTACAAGGAAATTCACGAGTTTTTGGGCGCCAAAGGCAAAGTCACCCGCAGAGCCAAGGAATGGTTCAGTGCAATGGGTGGCTCGGAAATTGGAGGTTTGTTCAAACTCCCCGAAAAAGCCAACGTCCACTGGAAAGACGTGCTCACTTGCGCAATTGAAGATCTGATCAACGAAAACGAGGCGAATGGCACTCGACTGCTGTTTCTTTGGGACGAAATGCCCTACCTGCTCGCAAACATCGTGAAACGCGAAGGCGAGCAAACGGCCATGGAAGTGCTTGACCTATTACGCGCACTGCGCCAGACCCACGCCAGCCTGCGCATGGTCATCACGGGCTCAATCGGCCTACACCATGTGCTCGCCACACTAAAAACGAAAAACTACAGCAATTCACCAGTCAATGACATGCTGGCAATCGAAGTTCCGCCGCTCGATGACGCGGATGCGATAACCCTGGCGACACAGTTAATAGGCGGAGAATCGCTTGAATCACCAGACGTCGCCAGTGCGGCTGCGGCGCTTGCCCACGCAGCCGACTGTTTCCCTTTCTACATCCACCACATCGTCAAAGCTTTGAAAATAACGGGGCTGGCTGCAAATCCCGCGAACGTTGCCAAAATTGTGGCTTCGCATTTGGTCGACGCGAAGGATCCGTGGGAACTACTTCACTATCGCACGCGCATTCCAAACTATTACCTCAATGATCAAAAGTCTGTCCTCTTGCTCCTCGATCAGTTGGCCACACAAGCCGACGCCGCCTCAGTGAATGGGCTGCTTGCCATGCTCAAGGGCGCAAGCGGGTTCGATGACCGTGAACGCCTGCTCCACGTCCTGTCACTGATGGAGCGGGACCACTATCTGAAGAGGGATGACGGCGGTGGCTATCGTTTTCGGTTCCCACTCATCAGCCGCTGGTGGAAGATCAATCGCGGACTATGACCCAAGACGACGCACGCGGCATTCCCGCAGAGGCCGCCCAAGCAGTTGGCGGACGAAAGACCATTTGGGTGTTTACGCCGAGTCGCACGGACTCTGCAGATTTGGAATTTATCCTCGTTCAACGGCAAGCCCTGATTCAAGATGCAGTCGAGCGCGTTCGCGAAAGTGCATTGACCGAGCACAAACACCACCTGCTCTTTGTGGGTCCCAGAGGTTGTGGCAAAACCCACCTGGTAACCTTGATCGTCAGCCGACTGAGCCAAGACGAGACCTTAGCCGACCGGCTGCGAATTGCCTGGCTCAGTGAGGACGAAACCTGCACCACACTGCTCGAACTGATTGTCAAAATACACACAGCATTAGGGAAGCGTTATCCCAATGAATACCAGGACAACAGCCTCGACGAAGCCTATGACTTAAAACCCGATGCGGCGCTGGAGCTGGTAACCCGGCGTCTGCTTTCTGCCTTGGGGCCGCGCACACTCTTGGTGGTCACAGAAAATCTCGATGCCCTTTTTGAGGGGCTCGGCGATATTGGCCAGAAAAAGCTTAGAGCATTCATTCAGGAAAACCCCAAACTGTCGATAGTTGCCACTGCACAGCGCCTGGTCGAAGACCTCTCAAATCGCGCCAGTCCATTTTTTGGGTTTTTCCAGACTGAACATCTCAAGACGCTCAACGTCGACGAGGCAAACGAACTGCTTCAAAAAATAGCCCAACTCCAGGGCAAAGATAGCGTTGTCGAGTTTCTAGCTACAAGCCGAGGCCGCTCGCGGGTACGCGCGCTGCATCACCTCTCTGGCGGCAACCACCGGATCTATATCGTGCTGTCCCAATTCATTACGCGGGACAGCATCGACGCACTTCTTGGGCCTTTCATGAAGATGGCGGATGAACTCACGCCCTACTACCAGGAGCGCATTCGGTGGCTGCCACCTTTGCAGCGCAAGATTGTGGAGTACCTGTGCAGTTGCGAAGGCACCGTGTCCGTGAAAGAAATTGCCAAACGCCTGTTTACCAGCCCGCAAACCATTTCCAGCCAGCTCCAGGATTTGAGGGAGAAAGGGTACGTCGAGGCCAACCCGCGCGGGCGTGAATCGTTGTACGAGATTAGCGAACCCCTGATGCGCATTTGTATTGAGGTCAAAGACAACCAGCGGCTTCAGCCGCTGCGCCTGCTGGTGGATTTTTTGCGCGTCTGGTATGACGACAAAGAACTGAAAACCCGCCTTGGCGAAATGGTGCCGGCTTCTGAAGCTGCCTCCTATTTTTCATCGGCCATCCTGCGCAACGACGCCGAAGGCAACCTGCGCCAGCAAATCATTCTCAATGATTTTCAAATGTCCTTGCCAGATAAAATAGGACCTGTGCAAAGCAATCGCCTGCTGCAGGACTTGCGGGCGCTACCGGAATCAGCGGCCCTGGCAATGCAGCTTTGGGCCGAGGGTAAAAGTGCAGAGGCTTACCAATGCTTCGATGAACTGCTTTCCGAACAAATCGACCAATCAATAAGAGACGGGCTGTGCAATCAGGTCGCCAGGGCGCTGTTCAATCGCGGCCTCACCCACGGCCAAGCGGGCGAGACCCAACGTGAGACCGGCGACTACACGGCGGTGATTGGGCTGGCGGGCGCGCCGGTTGAGCACGTCGCCAGGGCGCTGGTCAATCGCGGCGCTGCGTATTTCAATCAGGGACGGCTGCGAGAGTCGCAATTGGACTTTGAAGCACTGATTGGCGACATGCGGTCTCCGTTGGAAACGGTGGTTTACGCGCAGCTGGCGCTCGCAGAACTTCACTTCAGTGAAGGTCGATGGCGCGAAGGATTTCAAGCTGTCGAGAATGGCTTGACGCGTGGTGAAACCACTCAGCCCCCTTATCGTGAAAGTGCGGCGGATCTGGTGGGGGTGGTCTTTTCTGGCGGACTGGGCGCTGAAGGCCGTCGCGACAAAGTGAATGAGCTTCTGCGCAGGTACGCCCTTCATAACGCTTTGCCGACTCTGGGCGAAGCTGTCGTCAAGCATATTGGCAAAGTATTTCGCGCTGGACAGCCGTTTCCGTCTGCTGATAATCTGGAGGGTTGGGCCGCCACTTGGGAGCAGGCTGCACAAAGTTTGCCCGATTTCAGCCTTGCCATTCGGCTGCTTCGAACCGGCGTTGACTATGTCAAAGCAGGCGGCAAGGACCCAGGTATTTTGCTTACCCTGACCGGCACGGAGCGCGCGATCGTGGAACAGTCACTCGGGTTGTCTTGAGGCCGAGCGCGGGTGATTGATTCAATGCATTCTGTAACTATTGCTGCTCCAATCGCCCCCGCCGCACCTCATACACCTTCAAATGCGCATACACCACCGCCAGCATCCCGGCCTCCACGCCATGCGCTTGCGCCCTGTGCAGCATGAAGCCCACGATGTGGTCGGCTTCGACGGGCCGCCCCTAGGAAAATATGCCCCCTCGGGGGGCAGCGACCCGCGAAGCGGTGGAGCGTGGGGGCCACATTCTTCCCACATGTCGAGCATGATCTCGTCCGACACGCGCCAGCCCACGCCGGTGTTGGCGAAGCTCTGGCCCAGCGCCTGCCCAGCGCCTGCCCAGCGCGGCGTGCGCCGGGTGGCGCGCGCCCCACACGATGCTCTGGAACTCCATCAGCGCCTTGACCACGCCCGCGGGCGTGAGCGTGGCGGCGATCTGGCAGGCGCCGCCCATCACGCGCTGCTGGCCAAAGGCGGCGTCCAGCGTGAAGAGGTGCGAGATGCCATTGAGCAGCGGCAGCACGCAGGTGTGTTCCCCCATCGCCGGTGTGATGGCCGCGATGCTGCTGGCCAGGTCATAAGCCTTGCAGGCGAGGATGACCACGTCGTAGTTGTCCTTCACCTGCGTTTGCTTGACCTGCCCGGCCAGCACGGTCCGGACTTGCAGCGTGGCTTTGTCTTTGGGGCTCTCCAGCAGCAGGCCGTGGGTGGCGATGTGCTGCGCCCGTGCTTCTCGCACGAGGAAGGTGACGTCAGCGCCGCCCTGGTGCAGCCTGCCGCCAAAGTAGCCGCCTGTGCCGCCGGCGCCGAGGATCAGGATTCTCATCGATAAACCTCCCGTCGATTTCACACCCGCAGCACCCGCACCACGATGCGTTCGTCTTGCAGGTCGCAGATGATGCGCCAGTCGCCTACGCGGTATTTCCAGTAGTTGCCCAGTTTGCTGCCCGCCAGCGCCTCGCCGAGTTCACGCGGGCTGGCAAGTGCGCTCAGGCGCTTGCGCAAAAAGTCGAGGATGCGGGCTTGAACCTGTTTGTCAAGCTTCTTCAGGTCTTTGACGGCATCCGGGTCAAACTCAACGACCCAGGCCAAGCTGGCGCTCCACGTCGTCTAGCGGGATGGTCTTGCGGTTCTTGCGCGCGCGCGCTTCGGCCAGGTAGAAGTCTTCGAGGTCGTCGATGAATTCCAGAATGGCCTCGCGGGCCAAGGTCGTTTTGGTTCGCCCGGTGGTTTCAGCCAGGGCGTTCAGGCGCAGTTCAATGGGTTCGGGCAGTCGGATGGCTAACATGTGGGATGTCCTTGCGATATACGTGTATAGCCATTGTAATTCGAGTTGACTAATATGCGCCGCTGAATCAATATCCCACCCATTTATGCAGTCGCCACCCGCGCCAACAGCGGCCCCCACGGATCGGTCAGCGGGCTGTGGCGGGTGTGGGGCTGGCAAACTGGTGGTTGGGTGGATTGCATCAATTCACCAGGGCTATAGTCCCCGTCAAATATAAATAGTATGCTGCTTAATACATAGCAATGTGAATGACAACTTCAGGCCGTCGCATAATCCCAGACGGCTGCCAGATTCAAAACGGCGTCAAACTCCCACCCTCTAAGCAAAGATCGCAATGCCTGAATTGAATTTAGACCCGCCAGCACCCGGTGTTCAACCCAAGCGCCCGCCACGTCCGCCCCGCGCATCGCTGGCCCACATCCCCAGCACCGGCGACTGGCCCATGGTCAGCGAGGCGCGTTTCCTGTCCAACACCCTGGCGTTTGCGCAGCGCGTACACGCCAAATGTGGTCCGGTGTCGCGGGGCTGGTGGATGTTTGGACAGTCGGTGTATTTGATGTCGGCACAGGCCAATGAGATGGTGCTGTTCGACCGGGCCGGGCGCTTTTCGGCCAAGCTGGGCTGGGAGCGGGTGCTGGCCGATTTGTTTCCGCGCGGCCTGATGCTGCGCGACGCCGAAGACCACCGCTGGCACCGCCGGCTGATGCTGCCCGCGTTTCGCAAGGAAGCGCTGGCACGTTACCTGGAGGCCATGAGCCCGCGCATTGAAGCCGCTGTAACGCAATGGGGTGCCAAAGCTGATTTGAAGTTTTACCCGGCCATCAAACGCCTCACGCTGGCGATTGCGGCCGACGTGTTTTTGGGCACCCAGCTGGATGCCGAGATTGACCAGATCAGCGCGGACTTCACTGACCTGGTGGCCGCGTCGGTGGCGATTGTGCGCATTCCGGTCGTCGGGCGCAACTATGCACGCGGCGTGAATGCCCGTGCGCGCCTGGCCGCGTTCATCCGCGAGCGCATACAGCAACGCCGGGCCAGCGATGGCAATGACCTGTTCACCCAGCTTTGCCACGCGCGCGATGAAGACGACCGGCAATACAGCGACGAAGAAATCGTGGACCACCTGATTTTCATCATGATGGCCGCGCACGACACCACCACCAGCGCCATCACCACCCTGGTGTATGCACTGGCCAAACACCCCGAGTGGCAGAGCCGCCTGCGCCGCGAAGCACAAGACACGGCACAGGTGATGCAGCAAGACGGCCGCCGTGTGCCCACGCTGGATGACCTGGCCCTGATGACCGAGATCGACAAAGTTTTCAAAGAAGCCCTGCGCCTTTACCAACCCTTGCCCACCATCGCGCGGCGTGCCCTGGTGGACGTAGAAATCCACGGCAAGAAAATCCCGGCTGGCACACCGGTGGCCGTGTTTCCCATTCAAGTGCACCGCTCAGCAGAATGGTGGACCGAACCCGAAAAGTTTGACCCCCAGCGCTTTTCACCCGAGCGGGCCGAGCACCGGCGCCACGCCTACGCCTGGGCGCCCTTTGGCGGCGGCGCCCACATGTGCCTGGGCCTGCATTTTGCCGAGATGCAGGTCAAGGCGGTGATGCTGTCATTGCTGCGCAGTTGGCAATGGACGGTGCCTGCGGCTTATGTGCCAGCCTACGCTTATGCGCCGATTGCCAAACCACGGGACGGGTTGCCGATCCGGCTGACCCAACTTTCAGGTTGAACGTTTGCGCAGGCCCAGCACCATCACGGTACCGACGACAAGCAAAGCCCCGGCCACCTGCACCGCCGCAATCGCCTGGCCCAGAATCGGCCAGGCCAGCACCAGTGCAAACACGGGCTCTACGTTCATGATGGCCGAGTTGCCCGCCACCCCCAGCTTGGGCAACACCGTGAACATGATGGTGAAGGCCGTGCCGTAAAGAAACGTGAGCACGGCCAGGCCCCACCAGCCGGGCGCAGCCTGGGGCAGATGAAACCCACCTTGCGCCGTGACAGCGGCCAG
>JANYCG010000064.1 GCA_025360385.1 Burkholderiales bacterium
CTGTTGGCCCACGCCTTGTACAGCCAGATTGAAATGCACCAGGCTTATGGCGGCGTGGTGCCCGAGCTGGCCAGCCGCGACCACATCCGCCGCGTGTTGCCGCTCACCCGGCAAGTGATGGCTGCATCTGGCAAACAACTCGGCGATATCGACGTGGTCGCCTTCACACGCGGCCCCGGTCTGGCCGGTGCCTTGCTGGTGGGCGCGGGCGTGGCCTGTGCCCTGGGTGCGTCGCTGCAAAAACCGGTGTTGGGCGTGCACCACCTTGAAGGGCATTTGCTGTCGCCGTTTTTAAGTGCCGACCCGCCCGAGTTTCCCTTCGTCGCATTGCTGGTGTCAGGCGGCCATACCCAGCTGATGCGTGTGAGCGGCGTGGGGCGCTATGAACTGCTGGGGGAAACCATTGACGACGCGGCTGGCGAGGCTTTCGACAAATCGGCGAAGTTGATGGGCCTGGCCTACCCCGGCGGCCCGCTGTTGTCGCGCCTGGCGCAAGACGGCAATCCGCTGGCCTTCAAGCTGCCCCGGCCTTTGCTGCACAGCGGCAACCTGGATTTTTCATTCGCGGGGCTCAAGACGGCTGTGATGGTGCAGGCACAAAAATTGGGCGATGCGCTGGACGCCCGCAAGGCAGACCTCGCCGCCTCGGTGGAGGCGGCCATCGTTGAGGTGCTGTTGAAAAAATCGCTCGCGGCCTTGAAGCAGACCGGGCTGAAACGCCTGGTGGTGGCGGGCGGTGTGGGGGCCAACCGCCAACTGCGTTTGCAACTGAACGCAGCCTGCCAGGTGCAAGCCGTCAGGGTGCATTACCCCGAGCTGCAGTTTTGCTCGGACAACGGCGCCATGATTGCCATGGCGGCGGCGATGAGGCTGCAATCAGGCCAACAAGCCGCCAGCCGCGTTTACGCGTTTGACGTGAAACCGCGCTGGGCCCTGGCGACCGTGTGAGGGCCTGGGGCCAAATACGGCTTTGGCACCCTCAGGCTCCGTCATTCGGGTGACTTGATAAGTAAATATGCTGTATGTCCTTGTGGGGGATTAATAGTTAGCTATCTTAAATATAGCTATTAAAAATCACGCCTGGACCATGCCCTGGGCTTGGACGACCTGCGCGCAAGCCGGGGACGTGAAAAAATCGAGCAAGGTTTGGGCCGGGGCCGCATCTGTGCAGGTGCTCGCCACAGCACCGCTGAAGGTGGTGATGATTTCAACCTCGGTCGGCAACATGCCCAGCAGAGCCAGGCCTTCGACGCCCAGCATTTCGCTGAGTTGCTGAAAGCCCAGCTCAACGTCACCTTTGGCAATCAACGCGCCCACCGGGATGCCGGGCGGCGCTTGCACGATGCGGCTTTTGATGGTGTCTGCAATGCCCCAACGCTCAAACAGTTTGGCTAACTGCACGCCGCTCGGCCCAGTGGAGTAACCCAGCGTGCGGGCATTGAGCACGGCCTCTTTGAGCGCAGCTTCAGTGCGGATGTCGGGTTGGCTTGCGCCACTTTGCACCGCGACGGCAACGCCTGAACGCACCAGGTCACGGGCACTGCCGACTTGAAGTTTGCCCGCCGCCTGCAACTGGTCGATGGCGTTGCGCGCCAAGATCACCAGGTCAAAAGTTTCACCGGCCTGTACGCGTTTGGCGGCATCCACGCCACCGACGGATTCAATGTGGGTTGGCTGCCCGGTTTGGGCCAGGTACAAGGCCGCCAGGTCGCTCAAAATCGACTTAGTCGCCATGGAAGAAATGATGCGGATCGGTGGGCGGATGGAGGAGGGCATGGCGGGCCGTTGGGCGGTGAATCAAAGGGTTAAGCCTCCTGATTATTGCCCAGCGTCCGCACACCTTGCCGACTGGCCAGCCGCCTGGACGGCCCGACCGAAAGGGTCAGCCAGCCGGACGGCGACGGGGGTGACTGAAAATTAGCTGATGGCGAGTTCCGACACGGCGCTGGCCACCACTTTGCGGGCCAGCTTCACGGTCAAGACGCCATTTTCCAACTTGGCTTCAGAGGTGCTGGCGTCAATGTCTTGCGGCAGTTCATAGGCCAGGCGGTAGGTGCGGGGCGCGCCTTCTTTGGACTCGATGCGAACCACATTGGCTTCAATGCCAATGGTGAGTTGGTCTTTGGCGATGCCTGGCACGTCAAAACTCAGGGTGAAGGACTTGTCGTCCTGCTCAAACGTGGCGCTGCGTTGGCGCGTGGCCCGCATGGCGTCGTCCAGAAAACGCTCGACCGTGCGGCTGGTGGGCGCATAAGCCGGGGTGAAGGCGGCGCGGCGAAAAGCGGGGGAAGCAGTGGTCGCAAAAAACATGGTGAAACTCCTTTGAATTGACGGCTTCCACAGTGGTTGCCGCATGTTCCCTATCTGTGCTTGGCCAAAGCACTTTCAAGTGAATCAATGCCTTATTTATTCTTTGCTGTCAGGGCTTGAAAACCGGGTCTATGCCGTTATTTGCCGGCACGCCTGATTGGTGCGGTGGACAAAAGCCAGAGGTGGTGGCAAAACAGGCTATAATTCCAAGGCTTTGCACATTGCAATGGCACACGCCTGAGGCAGTTCCAGCTTCTGGCGCAAGTTCACACCCCAACAGGAAATAAAAATGATCGCATCCAGCATCAAAGCCGCTGTCGTCAAAGACAACGCACGCCAGGCCGGTGACACCGGCAGTCCAGAAGTGCAAGTTGCACTGCTGACCGCCCGCATCAACGAGCTGACCCCGCATTTCAAAACCCATGCCAAAGACCACCACGGTCGCCGTGGCCTTCTGCGTATGGTCAGCCGTCGGCGCAAGCTGCTGGACTATTTGAATTCCAAAGACCACGCACGTTACAGCGCTCTGATCACCAAACTGAACCTGCGCAAATAATTCAAAAGCAGGTTTGGAATAGCAATCATGGGCATTTTCAGAACTCATGACGCCAGTCTTCATCAGAAGCAGGCGGTCATGAGTTATGAAAATCTCAATAAAACGCCTGGGTTTTTAACGAGCTCGGGCGTTTTTTGTTTGAAATATCTAAAACCATAGCGTTAACAGATCGGATCAGGCCAAAACGGAGCGAAGCTGTGTCATTCCAACTGAATTCACTTGCACCTGCGGGTGGGAATTCAACTGGAATGGCATCGTGTTCTGTGCGGTTGATCCGGGCTCGGGCGAGGTGGCCTTCACCTTCCAAGGCAAGCATCCAATACCAACCGGAGAAAACACATGAGCATTTTCAATAAAGTCACAAAAACCTTCCAATGGGGCCAACACAAAGTCACCATGGAAACCGGCGAAATCGCGCGCCAGTCGTCCGGCGCTGTGTTGCTGGACATGGACGGCACCGTGGTGCTGGCCACTGTGGTGGGCAAAACCGAAGGCAAAGCCGGGCAAGACTTCTTCCCGCTGACCGTTGATTATTTGGAAAAAACCTACGCTGCTGGCAAAATTCCTGGCAGCTTTTTCAAACGCGAAGGCCGCCCCAGCGAATTCGAAACCCTGACCAGCCGCCTGATCGACCGCCCAATCCGCCCCTTGTTCCCAGAGGGCTTCTTCAATGAAGTCCATGTCGTCGTACATACCCTGTCGCTGAACCCTGAAGTCGACGCAGACATTGCGGCTCTGATTGCCGTGAGCGCTGCCCTGTCGGTCAGCGGCATTCCGTTCAGTGGCCCGATTGGCGCGGCCCGCGTGGGTTATGTCAATGGCGCGTATGTGCTCAACCCGGGCAAGACGGCCCGCGTCGATTCCATCCTCGACTTGGTGGTCGCCGGCACTGAAGCGGCCGTGTTGATGGTCGAGTCTGAAGCCCAGCAACTGTCTGAAGAAATCATGCTCGGCGCGGTCGTGTTCGGCCACGAGCAGGGCAATATCGCCATCAGCGCGATTCACGACCTGGTGCGTGATGCCGGCAAACCGGTGTGGGACTGGAAGGCCCCGGCCAAGAACGAGCCGCTGATTGCAAAAGTGCAGGCGCTGGCGGGTGACAAATTGGCCGCCGCCTACCAAATCCGGAACAAGCAGGCCCGCACCCAAGCCTGTCGCGCAGCCTATTCCGAAGTGATGGCGTCGCTCAAAGCCGGTGGCGAGGCCTTTGACGGCGTGGCCGTGGAAGGCATGTTGTTTGACATCGAAGCCAAAATTGTCCGTAGCCAGATTCTGGCCGGTGAGCCCCGTATTGATGGCCGCGACACCCGCACGGTGCGCGCCATTGAAATCCGCAACGGCGTCTTGCCTCGCACCCATGGCTCGGCCCTGTTCACCCGTGGCGAAACCCAGGCCCTGGTCGTCACCACCTTGGGCACCGAGCGCGATGCCCAGCGCATCGACGCACTGGCTGGTGAGTACGAAGACCGCTTTATGCTGCACTACAACATGCCTCCGTTTGCCACCGGTGAAACCGGTCGGGTCGGTACACCCAAGCGCCGCGAAATCGGCCACGGTCGTTTGGCAAAACGTGCCTTGATTGCCTGCCTGCCGAGCAAGGAAGACTTCCCCTACACCATGCGTGTGGTCTCTGAAATTACCGAGTCCAATGGTTCGTCGTCCATGGCTTCGGTCTGCGGCGGCTGCCTGAGTTTGATGGACGCAGGCGTACCCATGAAAGCCCACGTGGCCGGCATTGCGATGGGCCTGATCAAAGATGGCGGTCGCTTTGCGGTGCTGACCGACATCCTGGGTGACGAAGACCACCTGGGCGACATGGACTTCAAAGTGGCAGGCACCACCAACGGCATCACCGCCTTGCAGATGGACATCAAAATCCAGGGCATCACCAAAGAAATCATGCAGGTCGCATTGGCGCAGGCCAAAGAAGCGCGCATGCACATTTTGGGCAAAATGCAAGAGGCCATGGGCGAGGCCAAAACAGAAATCTCGAATTTCGCGCCCAAGCTGTACACCATGAAGATCAACCCCGAGAAGATCCGCGACGTGATCGGCAAAGGCGGCGCTGTAATCCGTGCGCTCACCGAAGAAACCGGTTGCCAGATCAACATCTCGGAAGACGGCACCATCACCATTGCCGCCACCGACAACGCCAAGGCTGAAGAAGCCAAACGCCGCATCCAGCAAATCACGGCGGAAGTGGAAATTGGCAAGGTCTACGAAGGCCCGATCACCAAGATTCTGGACTTTGGCGCCTTGGTCAATTTGCTGCCCGGCAAAGACGGCTTGTTGCACATCAGCCAGATCGCGCATGAGCGTGTCGAGAAAGTCACGGACTATTTGTCCGAAGGTCAGATCGTCAAGGTCAAGGTCATGGAGACCGATGAAAAAGGCCGCATCAAGCTGTCGATGAAAGCCCTGCTCGATCGCCCGCAGCAACATTGATTTGAGCCAGCAGCCGGGCCAAACCGACCCGGCTGTGACTTGATCAGCGTATCAATTACTATATTTAAGATAGCTAACTACGTATATTTCACGGGAACATAACATGAGTTTGACCATGAAAGTGATTGAAATTGCCGGTTTTGGCGCTCCCGACGTACTGCGGGTGGCAGAGCGCCCAATTCCCGTGGCGGGGGCGGGCGAATTGCTGATCCGCGTCAACGCCAGCGGCGTGAATCGGCCCGATGTTTTGCAGCGCACAGGCAACTACCCGGTGCCACCGGGTGCATCAGACCTGCCCGGGCTTGAAGTGGCGGGCACCGTTGAAAGCGGTGACGCCAGCGCGATGGCTGCGGCGGGTTTTAATGTGGGCGACCGCGTTTGCGCCTTGGTGGCGGGTGGCGGATATGCCCAGTTTTGCGTGGCGCCTGTTGTGCAGTGCCTGCCGTCGCCCCACGGCTTGAGCGATGTTGAAGCGGCTTCATTGCCGGAAACCTTTTTCACGGTCTGGAGCAATGTATTTGACCGAGTCCGCCTGCAAAAAGGGGAGTCCCTGTTGATCCAGGGCGGCACCAGCGGCATCGGTGTCACCGCAATCGCCTTGGCAAAGGCCTTTGGCTGCACGGTCATTGCCACGGCGGGCAGCGATGAAAAATGCGCCGCTTGCCTGGCGTTGGGTGCAGACCACGCCATCAACTACAAGTCCCATGATTTCGCCGCCGAAGTGAAACGCATCACCAATGGCACCGGCGTCAACGTGGTACTGGACATGGTGGCGGGTGCTTACGTGGCCCGTGAAATTGACTGCATGGCAGAAGATGGCCGCCTGGTCATCATTGCCGTGCAGGGCGGCGTCAAAGCAGAAGTGAACGCGGGCATCCTGTTGCGCCGCCGTCTGACCATCACGGGCTCCACACTGCGGCCTCGGCCAATTGCCTTCAAGGCGGCCATTGCCGAAAGCCTGAAGAAAAACGTCTGGCCTTTGCTGGAAAACGGCAGTGTCAAGCCCGTTATCCACAGCGTGTTCAATGCCCTGGGTGATGCCGCTGTCAGTGGCAGCGTGCCAAATGGTGCAGTTGAGGGCCACGTCCTGATGGAGTCGAACCAGCACATCGGCAAAATTGTCCTGACTTGGACTCATGCCTAAGGTTCTGCCATGAAACGAAAACTGATCGCGGGCAACTGGAAAATGAATGGCGGCCTGGTGGCCAATGAGGCGCTGGTCAAGGCACTGATCGCGGGCATGGGTACGGGCACTCAAGCTGCCGACGTGGCGGTGTGTGTGCCAGCGGTTTACCTGGCCTCTACCCAGTTGTGGCTGGGTGCCAGCGCTATCCAACTCGGCGCGCAGGACGTTTCCCAACACGCTTCGGGTGCTTTCACGGGGGAAATCTCGGGCCAGATGCTCAAAGAGTTTGGTGTGCGTCACGTGTTGGTCGGCCATTCTGAACGCCGCCAATACCATGCAGAATCTGATGCAGTGGTGTCGCTGAAGGCCAAGCAAGCGCTGGTTTGCGGCATCACTCCGATTGTGTGCGTTGGCGAAACCCTGGCCGAGCGTGAAGCGGGCAAAACCGAGGAAGTGGTCA
Source organism: Burkholderiales bacterium (assembly GCA_025360385.1). Lineage (GTDB taxonomy): Bacteria > Pseudomonadota > Gammaproteobacteria > Burkholderiales > Burkholderiaceae_C > JANYCG01. The sequence continues at coordinate 6,898 of JANYCG010000064.1, forward strand.
AGCGTCAGTTGGCGGCGGTGATCCACGACAACGGCCATTGCATCAGCGAGATTGTGGTTGCCTACGAGCCGGTGTGGGCCATTGGCACTGGCAAAACCGCCAGCGCGGAGCAAGCGCAGCAGGTTCATGCGGTGTTGCGGGCCCAGCTTAAAGCGGCGACGGCTCACGCGGACCGCATGCGCATTCTTTACGGCGGCAGCATGACAGCCGCCAACGCGGCCCATCTGCTGTCCCAGCCGGACATTGATGGCGGCCTGGTGGGTGGCGCGTCACTCAAATCACCTGATTTTTTGGCAATCCTTGCCGCATGTCCTTGTTAATAGGGCATAGTTAGCTATATATTTAGGAGTATCCGTGAATTTTGTCTTGAACCTCATTCTTGCCGTCCAAATGTTGTCTGCCCTGGTCATGGTCGGCTTGATCCTCGTGCAACACGGCAAGGGGGCTGACATGGGTGCCGCTTTTGGCAGCGGCGGCTCGGGCAGTCTGTTTGGAGCCAGCGGCAGCGCCAACTTTTTGTCGCGCGCGACAGCCGTTTTGGCAACCGTGTTTTTTATTGCGACTTTGTCCTTGGCCTATTTTGGCAATCTACGTCCGGCATCCACGGGCAGTGTGCTTGAAGGCGTTGCAGCGGCAGTGCCGGCGGGCGCTTCTTCTGCCCCGGTCGCGGTAGTCGCCGTACCCGAACCAGCTGCGTCTGGCGCGGCGCAAATTCCTTCAAAATAAGCCAGCACCAATTTGACGTCCTTCGCAGGGGGAAACCTGATTTTCAGGGTAAACTCTAGCCCGTCAGAGAAGCAGTAAAACCGCAAGGTGCCTCACGCCAATCTGGAACAAACAAGCAGCCGTCGTGGTGAAATTGGTAGACACGCTATCTTGAGGGGGTAGTGGCGAAAGCTGTGCGAGTTCGAGTCTCGCCGACGGCACCAAACGCAAATGCAGAGAACTGCAAGAGAAAACTGCAAAAACCGCAAGATTGCGCAAGATGAACATTGATCAATATCTGCCCGTCCTGTTGTTCATCTTGGTTGGCGTGGCGGTGGGCATCGCGCCCCAGGCCATTGGTTTCATCCTTGGCCCAAACCGGCCCAATGCGGCCAAAAACTCACCTTATGAATGTGGCTTTGAGGCGTTTGAAGATGCCCGCATGAAGTTTGACGTGCGGTACTACCTGGTCGCCATCCTTTTCATTCTGTTTGACCTTGAAATTGCCTTCCTTTTCCCATGGGCCGTCGCGTTGAAAGAAATTGGCCCGCTGGGGTTTTGGTCGGTGATGGTGTTCCTGGGCATTCTGGTTGTGGGCTTTGTCTACGAGTGGAAAAAAGGTGCCCTGGATTGGGAATGACGGAGCAAATCAATGGCAATTGAAGGTGTTTTCAAAGAAGGTTTCATGACCACGTCGTATGACTCGGTCATGAACTGGGCCAAGACCGGATCCTTGTGGCCCATGTCATTTGGCCTGGCTTGTTGCGCGGTCGAAATGATGCACGCGGCTGCAGCGCGTTATGACATCAGCCGATTCGGTGCAGAGGTGTTTCGCGCCAGCCCCCGCCAGTCTGATTTGATGATTGTGGCGGGCACGTTGTGCAACAAAATGGCACCGGCCCTGCGCAAGGTGTACGACCAGATGTCAGAGCCGCGCTGGGTGATCAGCATGGGCTCCTGCGCTAATGGCGGTGGCTACTACCACTACAGTTATTCGGTGGTGCGTGGATGCGATCGCATCGTGCCTGTGGACGTTTACGTGCCAGGTTGCCCGCCAACGGCAGAGGCGCTGTTGTACGGCATCATCCAGTTGCAGCAGAAAATCCGCCGCACCCAAACCATTGCACGGGCCTGAAGTTTTGACATGACTGTATTTGCGGTAGACCCTGGGGTTCTGAAAACAACCATTGGCAACGTCCTGGGTGGCAAGGCAAAACGCATCAGCCTTGCTCTGGGTGAAGTCACGGTCGTAGTGGCGAGCGCCGACTATATCGACGCGGCCAAAATCCTGCGGGATGCACCTGAATGCCAATTTGAAATTCTGGTGGATCTTTGCGGCGTGGATTACTCCGAATACAAGGACAAACGGGATGGCGCGTCGGATGGCGGACGGTATGCCATCGTGTCGCATTTGTTGTCTGTCAGCCTGAATCAGCGGGTGCGCTTGAAGGTGTTTGCGCCGGATGACGATGTGCCTGTGGTCGCGTCTTTGTGCGAGATATGGTCTTGCGTGAACTGGTTCGAGCGCGAGGCATTCGACCTGTTCGGCATTGTGTTTGAAGGCCACAATGATTTGCGGCGCATCCTGACGGATTACGGTTTTATTGGCCATCCGTTCCGCAAGGACTTCCCGACCACGGGCCATGTCGAAATGAGGTACGACGACCTGCAAAAACGGGTGATCTACCAGCCCGTCACGATCGAACCCCGTGAAATCACGCCGCGCATCATCCGCGAAGACAACTATGGCGGCTTGAACCATGGCTGAGATCAAAAACTACACCCTCAATTTCGGGCCCCAACATCCCGCAGCGCATGGCGTTTTGCGCTTGGTGCTCGAACTTGACGGCGAGGTGATCCAACGCGCCGACCCGCATATCGGCCTGCTGCATCGCGCCACCGAGAAACTGGCCGAGAGCAAGACCTTCATCCAGAACCTGCCCTATATGGACCGGCTGGATTACGTCTCGATGATGTGCAACGAGCATGCCTACTGCCTGGCCATCGAGAAGCTGATGGGCATTGAGGTGCCTGTGCGAGCGCAGTACATCCGCGTGATGTTTTCAGAAATCACCCGTTTGCTCAACCACCTGTTGTGGGTCGGCGCGCACGGGCTCGATTGCGGCGCGATGACCCTGCTGCTGTATGCCTTCCGCGAGCGCGAAGACCTGTTCGACATGTATGAAGCGGCCAGTGGCGCGCGCATGCACGCAGCTTACTTCCGACCCGGTGGCGTCTATCGTGATTTGCCGCAGACGATGCCGCAGTACAAGGCCAGCAAGGTCCGCAATGCCAGAGCGATCAAAGAGCTCAACACCAATCGCAATGGGTCCCTGCTGGATTTCATTGACGA
>JANYCG010000099.1 GCA_025360385.1 Burkholderiales bacterium
CACCAACCTGGACATCGCCGCTGTCAACGTCAACAACCGTGTCAACGCGGTGCTGACCAAGATGCCGCAAGAGGTGCAGCGCCAGGGCCTGACCGTGGCCAAAAGCTCGGCCAACTTTTTGGTGGTGGCCACGCTGTATTCGCCTGACGACCGCTACGACGCGCTGTTCATCTCGAACTACGCCACGCAAAATGTGCTGGACGCGATCAAGCGCGTGCCCGGTACCACCAATGTGCAGATTTTTGGCGCCAAAGACTACGCCATGCGCATCTGGCTGCGCCCAGACCGTATGGCGCAATTGGGCATCACGGTAGGCGACATCAGCAGTGCGGTGGGCGAGCAAAACGCCCAGTACGCAGCGGGCAAGATTGGCGCACCGCCCAACAATTCAGAAGAGCTGACGCTGACCGTGACTGCCAAAGGCCGCCTGCTGGAGCCTGAAGACTTTGCCAACATCGTCGTGCGCAGCGCCGACAAGGGAGCCATGGTGCGCCTCAAAGACGTAGCGCGGGTTGAACTGGGCAGCAAGGACTACAACTTTTATGGCCGCATCAATGGCCATGCCTCGGTGCCCATCGGCATCTTCCTGCAGACCGGTGCCAATGCCTTGGAGACCCGGGCAGCGGTCGAAAGAACCCTGGTTGAACTTAAGACCCGGTTCCCGGCTGGCATGACCTATTCCACACCTTATGACACCACGCCGTTTGTGACGCAGTCCATCACCGAGGTGGTCAAGACCTTGGCCGAGGCCATGGTTTTGGTGTTTATCGTCGTCTATCTGTTTTTGCAAAGTTGGCGGGCCACCATCATTCCGACGCTGGCGGTGCCGGTGTCGCTGATCGGCACCATGGCCGGCCTGCAGCTGCTGGGCTACAGCATCAACACCTTGACTCTGTTTGGCATGGTGCTGGCCATCGGCATCGTGGTCGACGACGCGATTGTGGTGCTGGAGAACGCCGAGCGCCTGATGCACGAAGAAGGCATGAGCCCGCGAGACGCCGCCATCCAGGCCATGCACGAGGTAACCGGCCCGGTGATTGCGATCGTGCTGGTGTTGTGTGCGGCCTTCATTCCGGTGGCCTTTCTGGGCGGGCTGGCGGGCGAGTTGTACCGCCAGTTTTCGGTGACGATCTCGATTGCCGTGGTGTTGTCGGGTTTTGTGGCTTTGACACTCACACCGGCCTTGTGCGCGGTCTTGCTCAAACCCGAGCTGGAGCGCCGGAACAAATTTTTTGACGCGTTCAACAGCGGCTTCAAACGCCTGACGCACCGCTACACGCAGGGCGTGGCGTTCTTCCTAAAGCGCGGCGTGATCGGCATGTTGCTGTTCGTCGGCATGGGCCTGTTGACTGGGCTGATGTTCAAGCTGGTGCCGGGCGGTCTGGTGCCAGACGAAGACCAGGGTTATTTTCTGGGCGCAGTGATTTTGCCCGAGGGCTCGTCACTGGAGCGCACCAACGCCGTGGTGAAGCAGGTGGAGGCGGCGATGTCGCCCAACAAGAACATCGACTCGGTGTTCAGTCTGGTGGGCCTGAATTTTCTGGGCGGCGGCGGGCTGAAGTCGTCTGCGGCCACGATGTTTTTTCCGCTCAAGCCCTGGGATGAGCGCACCCAGACCGCCAAAGAACTGGTGATGGAGACTTATATGAAAACCGGCGGCATCAAGGAAGGCCTGCCGCTGGCCTTTGCGCCCCCGCCGATTCAGGGCCTGGGCCAGACCGGTGGTTTTGAGTTCTACTTGCAGAACAAGGGTGATGGCGGCGTGCGGCGCCTGGCGCAGTTGCTGCCGGGCCTGCTGGAAGAAGCCAACAAGCAGCCCGAACTGCAAGGCGTCAAAACCATCTGGCAGGCCAATTCGCCCCAGCTGTTTGTCAGTGTGGACACCGAGAAGGCGCGTGCCTTGGGCCTGTCCGTGGCCGACATCTACAACACCCTGGCCGCCACACTGGGCAGCTTCTATGTGAACGACTTCAACAAGAGCGGGCGCATCTACCAGGTGCTGATGCAGGCCGAAGGCCAGTTCCGCTCCAAGCCGGATGACATCGGCGCTTTGTATGTGCGCTCCAAAGCCGGCCAGATGATCCAGATCCGTGCCGTGGCCGACGTCAAATTTGTCGCCGGGCCCGAGTCGGTGCAGCACTTCAATGCGCTGCCGTCGATCCAGATTCTGGGCGACCCCAAACCCGGCTACAGCTCAGGCCAGGCGATTGCGGGCATGGAGCGCGTCGCGGCCAAGGTCTTGCCGTCGGACGCGGGTTACGACTGGGGTGGTTCGGCCTTTCAGCAAAAGCGCAGCAGCAACGCGGGTGGGTTGGCGCTGGGCGCGGGCTTTGTGATGATCTTCCTGATTCTGGCGGCGCAGTACGAGAAATGGTCGCTGCCGCTGTCGGTGTTGCTGGCCCTGCCTTTTGGTATTTTTGGGGCTTTAACAGCGGTGTATTTGCGTCACTTCACCAATGACGTTTATTTTCAGATTGGCCTGGTCACGCTGCTGGGGCTGTCGGCCAAAAATGCGATTCTGATCGTTGAGTTTGCCACCGTCAAAGTGCATGAAGGCTGGTCGCCCGTGGCTGCGGCCATCGAGGCTTCGCGCCTGCGCTTCAGGCCCATTCTGATGACGTCGCTGGCCTTTATTCTGGGCGTGATGCCCTTGGCGTTTTCAAGCGGCGCTGGCGCAGCGGCACGCCAGTCCATCGGCACCGGCGTGCTGGGTGGCATGGTGGCGGCGACCTTTCTCGCGGTGTTTCTGGTGCCGCTGTTTTTCAAGCTGGTCAACGACTGGCATTTCCGCAGCAAGCCTGAAGACTTTGCCCACCTGAATGACCGTCATCGTGACCTGCATGGCATGCCTGATGAACCGGGGCAAGGCGCGACTGGCCAGGGCGAGAAGGGAGGCCGCCATGTTTAATCAAGTTTCATCACGTCGCCACCCCATTCGGACAGAGTCTGTCGAAGCCTTCAAGCCCTTCGACTGGCTCAGGGTCAAGGGCAATCGGCTGGCGACCTTTGTTTTTGGTTTTGTAGCCACCTGCGCTTTGCTGGCGTGTGCGCCGGGCATCTACACCCCTTACGAGCGGCCTGAACTTGGCTTGCCGGACAGTGCCGAGACGCCGCCAAACTTGGATGCCGCCACCTGGTGGAAGACCTTTCAAGACCCTGTGCTGGATGCCTTGATGCAAGAGGCCGCCAGCAACAGCCAGGACATCGCGTTGGCCAGTGCCCGCATCAACGAGGCCCGCGCCACACGCCACCAGAACACGGCCAATTTCTACCCCACTTTGGACTTGAACGCAGCCGCGTCGCGTCGCCAGCCAAGCCAGAACACGGCCAGTTTCAGCCCCGCTGCGCCCACCGCTTTCAACGACGTGCAACTGGGTTTAACCGCCAGTTATGAAATCGATTTCTGGGGCAAATACGCCCGGGCCGACGATGCCGCACGCGCCCGGCTCTTGAGCCAGGCGGCCAGCCGTGGCACGGTGCTGGCCAGCCTGTCTGCCAACGTGGCGCAAAGTTATTTTGCTCTGCGGGCGCTGGACGCCCAGGTGGTGCTGGCGGATCAGACCTTTGCCACCCGGCAAGAGAACCTGCG
>JANYCG010000118.1 GCA_025360385.1 Burkholderiales bacterium
GCGCGGCGCAATACGGCGACAACCGCGTCAGCAAAGACGCGCAGGGCCACACCTACACGCAGGTGGGCAGCGGCTCGACGGGGCGCTTGATTGTGGATGGCAAGTTTGTGATTGAAGGCTGGAGCGCGGCACAACTGGGCCTGAATATGACCGGCCCTGCGGCCTTCACCAACCCGACCACCACCCGCGTCATCACTGGCGACCTGGCCTTCATGGACGTGAATCTCAACGCCGCGGGCCTGCAAACCGGCATAGACGACATCGGCAACACCATCCGCGACGCCAACCAGGCCGAACCCGACAAGGCTGACCAGTTCTACGACAGCACAGGCAACGACCTGATCATGAGTTTTGGCGGCAACGACACCATTGACGCCTTCAGGGGCGGCGACGACATCATTGACACCGGAGCCGGGCGCGACTTCGCCTACGGTCGCGGTGGCAACGACGTGATCTCGGGCGGAACAGAAGGCGATGTCCTGTCTGGCGGGGACGGCGACGACAGGCTGTATGCCGAAGCGCAGACGAGCGTGGCAGACGCCATCACCGCAGGCAACAGCCAGGCCAGCGTCGCGGCCCAAGGAGACTGGCTGGCCGGCGGCGAAGGGGCGGACGTGCTGGTGGGTAGTGCTGCGCGGGACGTGTTAACGGGAGGCGGCGGGGCGGACCTGCTGATCGCTGGGGCGGGCGACGACGACATTTTTGGCGACCGGGACTGGACAGCCAGCTCGCTGGCCTGGACGGTCACCATGGCGAACGGATTGAGGACGTTCTCGCCAATTGAAGGCGTGGACTTCCCCCAAAGCGCTGCGGGCGATGTGATCTACGCCGGTGCCGGGAACGACTATGCCTGGGGTGGGGCGGGCAATGACGTCATCTTTGGCGAAGGCGGCAACGACGAGGTCAGTGGCGATGAAGGCAATGACGTGTTGTTTGGTGGCGATGGCGTGGACAAGATATTTGGCGGCGCGGACGATGACTATCTGGATGGCGGGGTGGGTGCCGACACCCTTTCTGGGGAGAGCGGGAACGACATACTGATAGGCGGCGCTGGCGACGATGTCTTAATTGGCGGCACAGGTCAGGATGTTTACATCTTCAACCGTGGCGACGGCGTGGACACCGTTTACGACACGGCAGGCGAAAACAATGTTTTGCGGTTCGGCGCTGGGTTTAACGCCAGTATTGTCAAGCTGGGACTGGGCTCGCTCCTGCTAGACATGGGCACCGGCGACATGGTGCACATTGAGGGCTTCAACAGAGACGATGCCTACAACAGCGTGAGCGTCGACAGTTTTGAATTTGCTGATGGTACGGCGCTGGCGATTGGCGAGCTGCTTGTGCGTGGTTTCGATCTGTATGGCACGGAGCAGGACGACGTGATCATCGGCACCAATGTCACAGACCGGATCAACGGCTTTGGCGGGAACGATTTGCTGTTTGGCCGGGCAGGAGACGACATGCTTTGGGGCGGGGCTGGGAACGACATTTTGATCGGGGACGACAGCCAGATCGCCCTGGCAGGGCAGTTCCACGGTGCGGACGTGCTGGACGGCGGCGATGGCAACGACACGTTGGTGGGCGGGGGTGGGGCGGACACGCTGCATGGCGGTGCTGGCGACGACTTCCTGATGGGCGATTCGAACTCATTCGACCTGGACGCCTATTGGAACGGCGCAGACGTGCTGGACGGTGGCGATGGGAACGACACTTTGCAGGGTGGCGGCGGGGATGACGTATTGACGGGCGGCCTTGGTGATGACTTTGTGGACGGCGGAACTGGGTCCGACACGTTTATATTCAATCTGGGTGATGGACAGGATACCTTGTTTGATACCGACCAAAGCTTTTTTGCCCTTGACACGTTGAGCTTTGGCGCCGGCATTTCGCCAAGCGATATTGTTTTTGCGCGGCCCGGCAACGCGCTGGTGTTGGGCATACGCAATACGGGTGACCAAATTACAGTCCAGTCCTGGGGAGCGTCGAACGGTGAATACAACTCCCAAGGCATTGATCAAGTGACTTTTGCCGACGGCACGGTGTGGGACAGGTCTTACCTGAAAACAGTGACGGAAAGCGTAGTGGTGACAGGAAGCCCGGGCGACGACACTTTGTTTGGCAACAACCACAACGATACGTTTGATGGTGGTGGTGGCGACGACAGTTTGCATGGGTTTGGCGGAGACGATACCTATCTCTTCAATCTGGGCGGCGGGCAAGACACGATTTACGAATTTGGCTATGCGGGCGCAGGCTTTGACACCTTGCGCTTTGGCGCAGGCATTGCCGCAACCGATATTGTGTTTGACCGCAACGGGAAAGACATGGTGCTGCGCGTGAATGGAACCAACGACCAGGTGAGTATTTCGAATTGGGCTCAGAACGCGGCTTACCAGATAGAGGCGGTGGAATTCGCCAGCGGGGTGACTTGGGGCGGTGCCTATTTGCAGGCGCAGCTGGACGCTGTGCCTTACGTTGGCACGGCGGGTGACGACACCTTGAGCGGGAACGCCGGTGCCAACACACTGGACGGGGGGGCCGGCAATGACATCCTGATCGGCGATATTGGCAATGACACCTATATCTTCAATCTCGGTGGCGGGCAGGACACGATTTACGAGTGGGATGGCTACGTCGCGGGCGGGGTCGACACCTTGCAGTTTGGGGCGGGAATAGCGTCAAGCAACATTGTGTTTTCCCGAGAAGGCGCTGACTTGCTTTTGAGTGTGCTAGGCACGGGCGACCAGGTGAGGCTTGCCAATTGGGCGAGCTCCGATGGGTACCGCATAGAACAAGTGACCTTCACCAACGGCATAGTTTGGGATTCCGCGTTCCTGCGCGCGCAAGCAGATGCATTGCCCATTGTGGGGACGGAATTCGACGACATCTTGGGCGGTGGCACTGGCAACAGCACCATGCTTGGGGGACTTGGAGACGACACCTACTACGTAAGCGGCGCAGGTGATGTGGTGGTCGAACAGGCTGGCGAAGGCGTGGACACCGTCGTCGCCAGCGTGTCGTATGTGCTGGGCGCGAATGTTGAAAACCTGACGCTGGTGGGCAGCGCCGCGATCAATGGCACGGGCAACGCTCTGGACAACGTGCTTTTGGATGGTGACGGCGACAATGTGCTGGACGGCGGCTTGGGCGCCGACACAATGACCGGGAGTTTTGGCAACGACACCTATGTGGTTGACAACGTGGGTGACGTGGTGAATGAGAATTTTATTGGCAGCGTCGACACGGTGCTTGCCAGCATCACCTACACCTTGGGCGCCGAGATTGAAAACCTAACTTTGACGGGTGCAGCGGCCATTAACGGCACGGGCAATGCGCTAGACAACGTGCTGGCGGGCAACAACGCAGCCAATGTGCTCACAGGCGGCGCAGGCAATGACACTTACGTTGTGGGGGCTGGCGACACCACGGTTGAAGCGGCCAATGCAGGCACAGACACGGTGCAGAGCGCCATCACCTGGACGCTGGCGGCCAATGTCGAGAACCTCACTCTGACCGGTAACGCGGCGGTGAACGGCACTGGCAACGGGCTGGACAATGTGATGGAAGGCAATAGCGCCGCCAACACCTTGAGCGGCGGCGCTGGCAACGACCGCTACCGGTTTGGCCTGGGCGGCGGTGCAGACCGCGTCATTGAAACCACAGGGACAGACCGCATTGTTTTCGGCGCGGGCATCACGGCGGCGCAAGTTACAACCACCCGCACGGCGGGCGTGGTCAAGCTGGCCTTGAACGGTGCCGACAGCATCAGCTTTGACGACGTGGGCGGCGGTGCCTACGCGGTGGAGCAGTTTGAGTTTGCCGACGGCAGCGTGCTGGGCGCGAGCTGGGTCACGGCGTTGATTCCGAGTGCGCCGCCAACTGCGACCAACCTGAGCGCTGCCGAGACTTACACCGAAGACACGGCCAAGAACCTGGTGGACATCGCGGTCAGCGACACGGACAGCGCCACCACCACTGTGACGCTGACGCTGTCTAACCTGGCGGCAGGCAGCTTCAACACGGGCACTTCGGGTGGGGTGACCTCAACCTACAACGCAGGCGCGGGCGTCTGGTCTGGCAGTGGCGCGATTGCCAATGTCAATGCGCTGCTGGCGGCATTGACGTTCACGCCCACAGCCAATTTCAACGGCAGCTTCAGCGTTGCCACCAGCGTGTCTGACGGCATTTCCGCGCCTGTCACCGGAAGCAAGAACTTTACAGGGGTGGCAGTCAACGACGCGCCCACGGCCACCAACTTGAGCGCAGCTGAAACCTACACCGAAGACACTGCGCTGAATTTGGTAGACATTGTGGCGGCCGATATTGACAGCGCGAACACCACCGTGACCCTAACTTTGGCGAACGTTGCTGCGGGTAGCCTGAACACCGGCTCGTCTGGTGCCGTCACATCGACTTACAACGCGGGCACAGGTGTGTGGGCGGCCAGCGGCGCCACTGCCAATGTGAACACGTTGCTGGCTGGGTTGACGTTCGCCCCCACCGCAAACTTCAATGGCAACTTCAGCGTTGCCACCAGTGTCTCGGATGGTGTGGCCGCTGCTGTCACTGGCAGCAAGAGTTTCACCGGGATCGCCGTCAATGACGCGCCCACCGCCACCAACCTGAGTGCGGCAGAAACGTACACCGAGGACACGGCACTTAATTTGGTGGACATTGTGGCCACCGACGTTGACAGCGCGAGCATCACCGTGACGCTGGCGCTGTCCAACGTGACGGCAGGCAGCCTTAACACGGGCACTGCTGGTGGGGTGACGTCGACTTTCAACGCGGGCACTGGCGTCTGGGCGGCCAGCGGCGCAACGGCGAACGTCAACACCCTGCTGGCTGCGTTGACGTTTACACCAACCGCCAATTTCAATGGAAATTTCACCCTTGCCACCAGTGTGTCTGACGGCTTTGCCGCGCCGGTCGCTGGCAGCAAGAGTTTTACCGGCGTGGCGGTGAACGACACACCCACTGGCTCGGTGGTTATAGTTGGCGCAGCTGTGCAAAACCAGACTTTGACGGCCAGCAATACGCTGGCTGACGTTGATGGCCTGGGCATTGTTGCCTACCAATGGAAGGCTGACGGCGCGGCCATCGCTGGCGCAATTGCCAGCACATTTGCGCTGGGCGCGGCCCAAGTGGGCAAAGCCATCAGCGTTGCCGCAAGCTACGTTGACGGCAAAGGCACGGCGGAAAGCGTGGCGAGCGCAGCCACCGCGCTGGTGATGGGCAGTTTCACTGGCACGGTCGGCGCAGATACGCTCAATGGCACCACGGGCGCAGACCAGCTTTCAGGCCTGGCCGGAGATGACGTCTACGTTGTCAACAATGCAGGCGATGTCGTAGTCGAAGCCTTGAATGAAGGCGTCGACACCGTTCAAGCCAGTGTGACATGCACCTTGGCCGCGAACGTGGAAAACCTGACTTTGACTGGCGCAACCACCATCAATGGCACGGGCAACGCCCTGGACAATGTTCTTACTGGCAATAGCGCTGCCAATGTGTTGACAGGTGGGGCTGGCAACGACACTTTCGTTGTGGGAACGGGCGACACGACGATTGAGTTGGCGAACGAGGGCGTTGACACCGTGCAAAGCGCCATCACCTGGACGCTGGCGGCCAATGTGGAGAATCTGGTTCTGACTGGCAGCGCGGCCATTAACGGAACAGGCAATGCCGCCGACAACGTCCTTACCGGCAACAGCGCCGCCAACGTGCTCACGGGCGGCGCAGGCAATGACACGTACCTTGTTGGGACTGGCGACACCACCGTTGAGGCGGTTGGCGCAGGCACTGACACGGTGCAAAGCGCCGTCACCTGGGCGCTGGCGGCCAATGTGGAGAATCTGGTTCTGACTGGCAGCGCGGCCATTAACGGAACAGGCAACGCCTCCGACAACGTTCTTACCGGCAACAGCGCCGCCAACGTGCTCACGGGCGGTGCAGGCAACGACACTTACGTCGTGGGTGCCGGTGACACAACGATTGAAGCAGCGAGCGCTGGCACAGACACCGTGCAAAGCGCCATCACCTGGACGCTGGCGGCCAATGTGGAAAATTTGGTTTTGACGGGTGCTGCAGCCGTCAATGCCACCGGCAATACGCTGAACAATCTGATCACGGGCAATAGCGCAGCCAACACCTTGGATGGCGGCGCCGGCGCTGACACTCTGGCGGGTGGCGCAGGAGACGATATTTACGTGGTGGACAACGTAGGTGACATCGTGACTGAATTGGCTGCAGAGGGCACAGACCTGGTCAAGGCGTCTGTCACCTATGCGCTCGCCGCGAACGTTGAGAACTTGACGTTGTCAGGTTCCGCAGCCATCAACGCTACCGGCAATGCGCTTGACAATGTGCTTACTGGCAACAGTGGCATCAATGTGCTGACGGGCGGGGCGGGCAACGACACCTACGTGGTTGGCACGGGTGACACAACGATTGAAGCGGTCAGCGCCGGCACCGACACGGTGCAGAGCGACATTGCCTGGACGCTGGCAATCAATGTTGAAAACCTGACGCTGTCCGGCACTGCAGCAGTCAATGGCACAGGTAACACGTCAGACAATGTGCTGATGGGCAACTCAGGCACTAATACGCTTACCGGCAATGCGGGCAATGACACGCTGGACGGCAAGGCAGGCGCGGACAGCCTGATCGGCGGCACTGGCAATGACACTTATTGGCTCGGACGTGGCTATGGCATTGACACCATCACCGAAAACGACGCCACGGCTGGCAACACCGACGTCGCGCGATTCGGCGTGGGCATTGCCGCGGATCAACTTTGGTTCGCCCATGTAGCGAACAACCTGGAGGTGAACATCATTGGCACCAGCGACAAGTTCGCTATTGCCAACTGGTACACAGGCACCGCCAACCACGTGGAGCAATTCAAAACCAGTGACGGAAAGACCTTGCTCGACAGCCAGGTGCAGAACTTGGTGAGTGCGATGGCGGCGTTTGCACCGCCAGCCGCTGGGCAGACGACGTTGCCCGTCAATTACGCGACAACGTTGGCCCCGGTGATTGCGGCAAATTGGGTTTAGGAAGGGATGAATTTAACGCAAACGGCAAACGCAGCATGCCCAGCAGCGTGGACAGCGTGACCGGCGCTGCGACTTGCGGGCCGTCGTAACTCATGCGGGTGGCCAGCGCATGGGCGCCGGAGGAGGTGGGTCGCACGGAAAACGCCATCACAACGGTGCCCTGGCTGCCCGAGAGATGGAGCCAGCCGCACATGTTGGCGTCGTTCGAAAGGGTGTTCCTGCCACAATATTAACCAATGAACGCCGCGACCCAAAACCACCAGCCCCTGGCCGAGCGCCTGCGCCCCAAAACGCTGGCCGAGGTCGTCGGCCAGCAGCACCTGCTCGGTGAAGGTCTGCCGCTGCGCATTTCGTTCGAATCGGGCCAACCGCATAGCTGCATTTTGTGGGGTCCGCCGGGCACGGGCAAAACCACCATTGCACGGCTGATGGCGGATGCGTTTGACGCGCAATTCATCACCATCAGCGCAGTGCTGGGCGGAGTCAAGGACATCCGTGAAGCGGTCGAACGGGCCGAGGTCGCACGCGGGCAGGGCCGTCGCACGATTGTGTTTGTCGATGAGGTGCATCGCTTCAACAAAAGCCAGCAGGACGCCTTTTTGCCGCATGTCGAGAGTGGCCTGTTTACCTTCATTGGTGCCACCACAGAGAACCCGTCGTTCGAGGTGAACTCGGCCTTGCTGTCGCGCGCCGCCGTTTATGTGCTGCAACCGCTGAAAGAGCCTGATTTGGAGCTGATATTGGCCAAAGTCCTCGAAATCAATGCGTTACCAGCTATTGAAAAGGTAGCGATTGACCGTCTCGTGGCCTATGCCGATGGGGACGCCCGTCGCCTGCTGAACACCTTGGAGACCCTGGCCGTGGCGGCCAAGCAGGAGAAGCTGGCGGCCATCGACGACGCCTGGCTGCAAAAGCTGCTGGGTGAGCGTCTGCGCCGTTATGACAAAGGTGGCGAGCAGTTTTACGACACCATCTCTGCGCTGCACAAATCGGTGCGCGGCTCTGACCCCGATGCATCGCTTTATTGGTTCACCCGCATGCTGGACGGTGGTGCTGACCCGCGTTACATGGCCCGCCGACTGGTGCGTATGGCCAGCGAAGACATTGGCCTGGCCGACCCGCGCGCCTTGCGGCTTGCGCTGGACGCCGCTGAGGTGTACGAGCGCCTGGGCAGCCCCGAGGGTGAACTGGCTCTGGCCCAGTGCGTGATTTACCTGGCCATGGCGCCCAAGTCCAACGCCGTCTACAAAGCCTTCAATGCAGCCAAAGCCCACATCAAGCAAGACGGTACCCGGCCCGTGCCCATGCACCTGCGCAATGCGCCGACCAAACTCATGAAAGCGCTGGACTACGGCAAAGGCTACCGTTACGCGCATGACGAAGAGGGCGGTTTTGCCGCCGGTGAAACCTACCTGCCCGACGGCATGGCGCCGCCGGGGTTTTACCAGCCGGTGGAGCGCGGCCTTGAAATCCGCATTGCCGAGAAGCTGCGGGAGCTTCAAAAACGCAATCATGGCAAGTGAAAACCCTGCGCAAGAACCTGACCTGCCGTGGCTACAATTCGGCCACCAGCCCGCCCGCATCTTTGCAGTGGCGGGCTTTTTGTTACCCTGGGTTCAGCGCTTCCTGAGTGGCGCAAGCCTTCAATTTGATCCGGGCTTCTGGCCCGTGACGATTCGAACTACAACAAGGAAACGCTTATGGATACCCTGATACAGCAGATCATCAACGGTCTGGTGCTGGGCAGTATGTATGCGCTGGTGGCACTGGGTTACACCATGGTCTACGGCATCATCAACCTGATCAACTTTGCCCATGGCGAAGTGCTGATGGTCGGGGCGCTCACCAGCTGGTCCATCATCGGGCTGATGAAAGAGTCCATGCCCGGCACGCCGGGCTGGTTGATCTTGCTGATTGCGCTGGTGATTGCCTGCATTGTGGCTGCAACGCTCAATTTTGTGATTGAAAAGGTCGCCTACCGTCCCTTGCGCAACAGCCCCAAGCTGGCACCGCTCATCACGGCCATTGGCATGTCCATCCTGCTGCAAACCCTGGCCATGATCATCTGGAAGCCCAACTTCAAGCCCTATCCCAACCTGCTGCCATCGGCACCTTTCAATGTTGGCGGCGCGGTGATCACCACCACGCAAATCCTGATTTTGGGCCTGACCGCGGTGTCACTGGCGGTGTTGATGTGGGTTGTCAACCGAACCAAGCTGGGGCGTGCCATGCGAGCCACCGCAGAAAACCCGCGAGTGGCATCTCTGATGGGGGTCAAGCCAGACTCGGTGATCTCCGCGACGTTTTTGATCGGTGCCATTCTGGCGGCGATTGCCGGTGTGATGTGGGCTGCCAACTATGGCACCGTGAACCACACCATGGGTTTCTTGCCGGGGCTCAAGGCTTTTACTGCGGCCGTTTTTGGCGGCATTGGCAACCTGGCAGGCGCCGTGGTGGGAGGCATTCTGCTGGGCCTGATCGAGTCGATTGGCGCCGGGTATATCGGCGCGCTCACCGGGGGCGTTTTAGGCAGCCACTACTCCGATATTTTTGCCTTCATCGTGTTGATTTTCGTGCTGACCCTGCGGCCCTCGGGGCTACTGGGTGAACGCGTAGCGGACCGGGCATAAGGAGCACCGCATGAACTCAAAAACCCGTCTGATTGGCATTCTCTGCGCCGCTGTGGGCTTGCTTGTCCTGCCGCTCATCCTGCAAGGCTTTGGCAATGCCTGGGTGCGCATTGCCGACATGGCATTGCTTTATGTGCTGCTGTCCCTTGGCCTGAACATCGTGGTGGGTTACGCCGGTTTGCTGGACCTGGGATACGTCGCTTTTTTCGCCATCGGTGCCTACATGTTCGGCTTGATGGCATCCCCCCATTTAACCGAGACCTTTCCGCTGTTTGCGTCCTGGTTCCCCAATGGCCTGCACACGCCGCTATGGATTGTGATTCCTTCGGCGGCAGTCATCGCCGGGTTTTTTGGGGTCTTGCTGGGGGCGCCCACACTCAGGCTGCGCGGCGACTACCTGGCCATTGTCACGCTGGGTTTTGGTGAAATCATCCGCGTGTTTTTGAACAACCTGGATCACCCCGTCAACATCACCAATGGTCCCAAAGGCATCAACCAGATTGACGCCATGAGTTTCTTTGGCCTGAACCTTGGCAAAAAGCTGAGCATTGGCAGTTTTGACATCAACTCGGTCTCGCTGTACTACTACCTGTTTCTGGCCCTGGTCGTGTTCAGCGTGGTGATTTGTCACCGGCTAGAAACCTCGCGTGTCGGCCGCGCCTGGATGGCCATCCGCGAGGACGAAATCGCCGCCAAGGCCATGGGCATCAACACCCGCAACCTGAAGTTGCTGGCCTTTGGCATGGGAGCCACGTTCGGCGGTGTTTCGGGTGCCATGTTCGCGGCGTTCCAGGGTTTCATTTCGCCCGAGTCATTCAGCCTGATGGAGTCGGTGATGATCGTGGCCATGGTGGTGTTGGGCGGCATTGGCCACCTGCCAGGGGTCATTTTGGGGGCGGTGTTGCTGTCAGCGCTGCCCGAGGTGTTGCGTTATGTGGCGGGTCCCTTGCAGAACCTGTCAGACGGTCGGCTGGACGCCTCCATCCTGCGCCAGTTGCTCATCGCGGTGGCCATGATCAGCATCATGCTGCTGCGCCCGCGCGGCTTGTGGCCGTCGCCGGACCATGGCAAGTCCCTGGGCAATGCCGACAAAAAGGAAGCCGCATGACTGCATCCCATACGACCGCTGCCAATGCCACCGATGTCGTCCTGAACGTCAAAGGCGTGTCGAAACGTTTTGGCGGTCTGCAGGCCTTGAGCGATGTCGGCATCCACATCAAGCGCGGCCAGGTCTATGGCTTGATCGGTCCCAACGGCGCTGGCAAAACGACGTTTTTCAATGTGCTGACTGGGCTGTATGAGCCAGACAGCGGCAGCTTTGAGCTGGCCGGCAAGACCTACCAGCCCACAGCCGTGCACTTGGTCGCCAAGGCCGGCATTGCCCGCACTTTCCAGAACATCCGCCTGTTCGCTGAAATGACGGCGCTGGAGAACGTGATGGTGGGTCGCCACATTCGCACCCACTCAGGCCTGCTGGGTGCCATATTCCGCACGCCCGGCTTCAAGGCCGAGGAACTGGCGATCGCTAAACGTGCGCAGGAGCTGTTGGACTACGTGGGCATTGGCAAGTTTGCCGACTACAAGGCTCGCACCTTGAGTTATGGCGACCAGCGCCGCCTCGAAATTGCCCGCGCACTGGCAACCGATCCGCAACTGATCGCACTTGACGAACCCGCCGCCGGCATGAACGCCACCGAGAAAGTCATGTTGCGTGAGCTGATTGACCGCATCCGCAAAGACAACCGCACCATTTTGCTGATTGAGCATGACGTCAAGCTGGTCATGGGCCTGTGTGACCGTGTCACTGTGCTGGACTATGGCAAGCAGATTGCTGAGGGCACGCCGGCCGACGTGCAGAAGAACGCGAAGGTGATTGAAGCCTATCTGGGCACAGGTGGCCATTGAAACCGGAGACCCAAAAATGACTACAAATGCCTCCCGCAAAACCCTGCTCAAAGTCAGTGGTCTCAAAGTCGCCTATGGTGGCATCCAGGCTGTCAAAGGCATTGATTTTGAAGTGAATGAAGGCGAGCTGGTCAGCTTGATTGGCTCCAATGGCGCGGGCAAAACCACCACCATGAAGGCCATCACCGGCACTTTGCCTTTCAAGGACGGCGACATCGAATATTTGGGCAAAAGCATCCGGGGCAAAGGCGCCTGGGACTTGGTGCAGGACGGCCTGGCCATGGTGCCCGAAGGCCGTGGCGTGTTCATGCGCATGACCATCACCGAGAACTTGCAGATGGGTGCCTACATCCGCGACGACAAGGCGGAAATTGCCCATGACATCGAAAAAATGTTCAGCATCTTTCCGCGCCTAAAAGAGCGCAAAGACCAGCTGGCTGGCACCATGTCGGGCGGCGAGCAGCAAATGCTGGCCATGGGCCGCGGGCTCATGAGTCGCCCCAAGCTGCTGCTGCTGGACGAGCCTTCCATGGGCCTGTCGCCCATCATGGTGGACAAGATTTTTGAGGTGATCCGCGAGGTGGCCGAACAAGGCGTGACCATCCTGCTGGTCGAACAAAACGCCAGCCGCGCCTTGGGCATTGCAGACCGAGGCTACGTCATGGAGTCCGGCCTGATCACCATGAGTGGCGACGCCAAGCTGATGTTGAGCGACCCCAAGGTCCGGGCGGCCTATCTTGGCGAATAACCTGCCTGGCTAGGCTAGGCGGGCAGGCGCACTGGCAGGTGTGTGTAACCCCGCACGAAATTGGAGAGCACCCGTGTCGGCTCGCCCATGACCTCAATTTTGGGGAAGCGCTTCAAAATTTCTTCCCATAAAATTTTCAGTTGCATCTCCGCCAGGCGGTTGCCCACGCAGCGGTGGATGCCAAAACCAAACGACAAATGCTGGCGCGGCCGTGCGCGATCGATGATGAATTCATTCGGCCGGTCAATCGCCTCTTCGTCGCGGTTGCCGGACAAATACCACATCACCACTTTGTCGCCCTTTTTGATGTGCTGTCCCCCCAGTTCAGCGTCTGCCAGCGCAGTGCGGCGCATATGGGCCAGCGGCGTCTGCCAGCGGATGATTTCCGGTATGGCACTGTCCAGCAGGGCCGGGTTGGCTTGCAGTTTTTCGAACTGATCCGGGTGGCGGTGCATGGCCAACAGGCCGCCTGTCATGGAGTTGCGGGTGGTGTCGTTGCCCCCGACGATCAGCAAAATCAGGTTGCCCAGGAACTCGGTGGGCGACATGTTGCGTGTGGCGGGCGAATGTGCCAGCATCGAGATCAAATCGGTCTTGGGTGGCGCGTTCACCCGCTGGTTCCACAACCGGGTGAAATAGACCAGGCATTCGTCCAATACCGCTTGCCGGGCTTCACGCGATGCCACAATGCGGCCCGCCCCGACCGCGCCCGTGCTCACGTCAGACCACCAGGTCAACAGCCTGCGGTCTTCAAATGGGAAGTCAAACAGAGTGGCCAGCATTTGCGTGGTCAGCTCAACCGACACGTGCTCGACCCAGTTGAAGGTTTCGTTGCGTGGCAGCGCGTCCAGCACGCGGGCAGTGCGTTCGCGGATGGTGGCCTGCAGGGCTGCCAGATTGCCCGGCGCCACCATCGGGCTCACGGCTTTGCGCTGAGCGTCGTGTTGCGGCTGATCCATGGCGATGAAGCTGGTTCCACCATTGTCCAACGGCACGTCAATGATGGAGATGCCGCCCAAGGCCCCATCGGACGAAAAGACAGCCTGGTTGGTGTCCACTGCCATGATGTCCTGGTAGCGGGTGACCGACCAAAAGCCGCCCACAACGGCGTTGGTCTGCCAGTGCACGGGCGCGTCACGGCGCAGGCGTTCGAAGTAATGGCCGACTGTGTCATTCAGAAACAGGCGTGGCTTGCTCACGTCGATGGATTTCAAGGGCATGGAAAAAGCCTCTTCACGGGCTTCGTCTGGGGTCAGGCTGTAAGCCATGCTGGGATTCATTGCGCAACTCCTTTTGCTGGGTTAAGACATTGTGCGGATTTTTTGGCCTGCTGGCTGTCGCCATGTCGCCCGCGCGATGTCAACGCAGCGGTTTCACCAGTTCTAACACCGCATCCGCAAACACCTGCGGCACCTCCTGCGGCATGTTGTGGCCGACGCCGGGCACCCCGCGGTGGGCGCGCGGGCCGGTGAACAGGTGCGCATGTTGTGATGCAGGCGCTGGCGGACGCACGCCGTCGTCAGCGCCGTCGAAAGTGATGGCCGGGACGGTGATGGCGGGTTGCGCGGCCAGACGGTGTTCGATGTCGGCATAGGCCACATCGCCCTGCGTCAGCGCAAACCGGTGGCGGTAGGACTGGATCACCACGTCGACAAAATCGGGGTTGTCAAAAGCGGCTGCGCTGCGTTCAAATGCCGCGTCGTCAAACCGCCAGGAGGGTGACCAGAGTCGCCACAGCAGTTTGCAAATGCCGCGCCTGTCTTTGGCGAGCCCGGCCCGGCCCCGCTCGCTGTGAAAATAGTACTGGTACCACAGGCTGTGTTCGTTCTGCGGCGTGTCAGGCACCATCGCCCGCGCAATGTTCTGGATGTTGTAGCTGTTGAATGAGACCAGCCCCGTACAGCGCTGCGGCCACAAAGCGGCCACGACACAAGCAGCCCGGCCGCCCCAGTCGTAACCCGCCAGCACGGCATGTGGGATGTGCAGCGCGTCCATCAGCGCCAGCAAATCGGCCCCCAGGGCAGCCTGCTCGCCCGAGCGCGGCGTGGCATCGCTCAAAAACTGCGTCGCGCCAAAGCCGCGCAGATACGGCACGATGACGCGGCAACCTTGTGCCGCGAGCAGCGGCGCAACCTCGGCGTAGGCGTGGATGTCGTAAGGAAAGCCATGCATCAAAAAAACCGGCGGGCCGTCGGCGGGACCGGCTTCAAAATAGGCGACGTCGAGCACGCCGGCATGGATGTGATGCAGTGGGGTCAGGATTTTCATTGCTATATTATTAATATCTAACTATTAAGCATTGACGGGAACTTTTGGCACTTTCACCTTTCAACTCACCAATTTTCACCATCCAGCCAGTGGCTGGGCAAGCCGCATCAATACACCACCACGCCGCGAATCGACTCGCCGCGCTTCATCAAATCGAAGCCTTCGTTGATGCGCTCCAGCGGCATGGTGTGGGTGATGAGGTCGTCAATGTTGATCTTGCCTTCCATGTACCAGTCCACAATTTTTGGCACGTCGGTCCGGCCCCGCGCGCCGCCGAAGGCACTGCCTTCCCATTTGCGGCCGGTGACCAACTGAAACGGCCGGGTGGAAATCTCGGCACCGGCCTCAGCCACGCCAATGATGATGCTGCGCCCCCAGCCCTTGTGGGTGCACTCCAGCGCCTGGCGCATCACCTTGGTGTTGCCGATGCATTCAAAACTGTAGTCCGCGCCGCCGTCTGTCAGCTGCACAATCGCATCCACCACATTTTCGGTTTGCGCGGGGTTGATGAAATGCGTCATGCCGAACTTGCGGGCCATGGCTTCACGGGCCGGGTTCAGGTCCACGCCAATGATCTTGTCGGCGCCGACCATCTTCGCGCCCTGGATCACGTTGAGCCCAATGCCGCCCAGGCCAAACACCACCACATTGGCGCCCGCTTCGACCTTGGCCGTGAACAGCACCGCGCCAATGCCGGTGGTGACGCCGCAGCCGATGTAACACACCTTGTCAAACGGCGCGTCGTCACGGATTTTGGCCAGTGCAATTTCAGGCACCACGGTGTAGTTGCTGAAGGTGGACGTGCCCATGTAATGCAGCAGCGGCTGGCCGTCCAGGCTGAAGCGGCTGGTGGCATCGGGCATCAAGCCCTTGCCTTGGGTGCCCCGAATCAGCTGGCATAAATTGGTTTTGCGCGAGAGGCAAAATTTGCAGCTGCGGCATTCTGGCGTGTACAGCGGAATGACGTGGTCGCCTTTTTTAAGCCCAGTCACGCCCGGCCCCACGTCCACCACAATGCCTGCGCCCTCGTGTCCCAGGATGGCCGGGAACAGGCCTTCCGGGTCGGCGCCCGAGAGCGTGTAGTAGTCGGTGTGGCAGATGCCGGTGGCTTTGATCTCGACCAGCACCTCGCCGAATTTGGGGCCGTCCAGGTCAACCGTTTCGATGGTCAGTGGAGCGCCTGCTTTCCAGGCGACGGCGGCTTTGGTTTTCATGGGTTTCCTTGGTGGATTTCAGGGTTCAATACGCCAGTGTAATTTCAAGCTGACGTTCGAGTAAAAACGGATGACGGACATGAAAAAGCCGCGTGAACCCCAATCGGATTCAACGCGGCTCATGCAGCCCGCAGCAGGCTGGAGGAGTTGCCGCTTGCGCGCTACGCCTAAGGCTTCACCTGTTGAAGGCCGGCCCGGGCTTAGCGCCCGTACACCTTGCCAAACAGTTCCCAGGTCTTGCCGGTGAAGCGCATCATCTGCTCACGCTCAATCGGGTAGAAGTCATCCGGACCGGTTTTGACATTCACACCGGGCAGCAACATGGGCAGGGTCAAATCCAGGCTGGCCGCCTGCTTCATGATGTTGACGCGGGTCAAGTCGTCACCCGCCTGCTTGATGACCTGCACCATCAACTGCGCCACGGTGTAGCCATAGACGTTGTTGCCGTCCTTCATGTCGCCGCTGGGGTTGTACTTCTTCATGTAGGCCACCCAGTCATCCCACTCTTTGCCCTTCTGGAACTGTGGGTCGGTTGGGTCTTTGATGTATTGGGCGGTCAAGAGGCCGACACCGTTTTCAAGGCCCGCAGGTGTCATGACGGTGCCAACCGAGGACGACACGCTGTTCAGATAGTGGGTGGGTTTCCAGCCGATTTCAGCGGCCTTCTTGATGGCTTGGGCTGCCGCTTTGGGCGTAGTGATGTTGAAAAAGGTGTCAGCGCCACTGGCCTTGAGCGAGACGATCTGGCTGTCTACCGTGGGGTCAGTCACCTCGTAGGTCAACTTGGTCACGATCATGCTCTTGCCCTTTTCCCCCAGGCCATCCTCAAAACCCTTGAGGTAATCCTTGCCGTAATCGTCGTTTTGGTAAAGGATGCCGATCTTGGCATTGGGTTTGGTGTCCAGAATGTGGGCCGCGAAAATTTTGGCTTCCGACTGGTAGTTGGGCTGGTAACCCATGGTCCAGGGGAAATTTTTCGGGTCACCCCACTTGGTGGCACCCGTCGCAACAAACAGGTGGGGCACCTTTTTGTCGTTCATGTATTTGTGGATGGCGGAATTAGGCGGCGTGCCCAGCGGCTGGAATATCAGCAGCACCTCTTCCTGCTCGACTAATTTGCGGGCCTGCTCCACTGTTTTGGCCGGGTTGTAGCCGTCGTCCAGCGAGATATATTTGATCATGCGGCCGTTGACGCCGCCCTCGGCGTTGACCTTGTCGAAATACGCGCCGATCGACTTGCCGATAGAGCCGTATGACGACGCAGGCCCAGAATACGGGTTGATATGCCCGACTTTGATTTCTTTGTCGGTGGCACCGACGTCGTATTTCTTCTGGGCCAGCGCCTGGCTGGCCAGCATGGCAGTGGCAGTGAACGCCAGGGCATGCCCTAAAGTTTTCAATTTCATGGTGATGAATCTCCGTTGAAAAAGGTTAAGAAAACGTTTCAAAAAAAGGGACTGCGCCCTGGAACATTACGCGATGCAGTGCCGCAATGTTGTCAGGACAAACCCCCGGTACGAGCGCGCAGGCGCGCCCACGCAGCCTTGAGGCCGCCCATGATGCCGGTGGGCAGCAGGTACATCAGACCAATCAGCAGGACGCCATAAATGGCGGCCGGCGCCGACTTAGAAATTTCGTCCGCAATGTTGGGCACAAACTGGATGAAGATGCCGCCAAAAATGGCGCCCGGAATCGATGCCAGGCCACCCACGACCACTCCGACCAGCAGGAAAATCGACAGTTGCACCGTAAAGCTGTCAGGCGACACAAACGCCACCACGATGGCACCCAGCGCCCCGGCCACCCCTGTGAAAGCGGCCGACGTGCCAAAGGTCAAGGACTTGAACATCGGCAAGTTGATGCCCATGGCCGTCGCTGCAATTGGATGATCCCGCACTGCAATCAGAGCGCGCCCGACGCGGCCACGCAGCAGATTCCAGGCCAGCAGGAACATGAGGGCTGTGACGGCCAGGGTAAAGAAGTACAACCAGCGGTCTGGACTCAAGGCTTGGTCAAACAGGCTGAAGGCAAAGGGCGGCTCGGGCTTGCTCAGCACAATGCCTTGCACGCCGCCAGTCCAGCCTTCAATTTTTTTGTATTTGAGCAGTTGCGGCACGGCCAGTGCCAACGCATACGTGGCCAGCGCCAGGTAATGTCCCGCCAGTCGCAGCGCCGGAAAACCCATCAAAAATCCAAAGCTGAAACACACCACGGCCGCCACTGGCAGCGTGGTCCAGTACGGTGCCCCCATTTTGTCCATCATGACGGCGGCGGTGTAGGCACCAAAGGCATAAAACGCGCCGTGCCCCAGCGAGATCTGGCCGTTGAATCCGGTCAGGATATTCAGGCCCAGAATCGCCACGGCATACACCAGCACCAGGTTGAACTGGAACACCCGGTAGTTCTTGACCAGAAAGGGCAACAACACCAGCGCCGCCACCAGCAGCGCTGTCCAGACCCACACCCACTTTCCATGGAAAATTTTCATACTCGTGTGACCACCGTTTTGCCAAACAGGCCATTGGGTTTGAGCGTCAAGGTGAGCACAATCAACACCAGCGCGACGGTCAGCTTGAGCTCAGTGCCGATCACATAAGCGCCCAGCAGATTCTCAAGGACGCCGACCACAAAGCCGCCAATCACGGCACCCAGCGGGTTGTCGATGCCACCCAGCAAGGCCGCTGCAAAACCATACAGCAAGATCCCCAGCATCATGTTGGGATCCAGAAAAACGACCGGTGCCACCATCATGCCGGCCACTGCGCCAATGGCGGCGGCCAGACCCCAGCCTAGCGCCAGCATCCAGGACACGCGGATGCCAACCAGGCGCGCAGAATCGGGGTTCTGTGCAGCGGCCCGCATCGCCAGGCCCAGCGGTGTGAGGCGGAAAAACGCAAACAGCGCAAACAGCACGCAACCCATCACCGCGACGGAGCCCAGGTCGTGTGCCGAGAAATACTTGGTCGCCAGCACAGAGTCTTTAGGAAACGGGCTGGGGAATGATTTCAGGGTGTGGTCAAAAATCCAGCCAGACAAGGCGTTCACGATCAGCAACAGGCCGATGAACACGATCACGTTGGTGAGCACTGGGGCTTTTTCGACTGGCCGCAAAACGACGCGCTGGATCACCAGCCCGGCCACAAACGACGCCGCCACCGTACCGAAAAACGCACCCCAATAGGGCCAGCCCGCCTCGATCAGCGCCCAGGCCACAAAGGTGCTGAAGGTCGCCATTTCCCCTTGCGCAAAATTGATGTGGTGGGTGGACTGGTAAATCATCACCAGCGCCAGCGCGATCGAGCCGTAAATGCAGCCATTGGCAAGACCCGAAAATATTTGGTGCAGCAAGCCTTCCATGTTCAATCGGCGCAAGGCCGTCCCAAGAAGAATGCAGCCCCATCCCGAGCGACGCGCAGGGTTGCTGCAAGGGGCAGCGAAGTAAACGAAGTAACAAGCAGGGGGGCCATCTTCAATACCCCAAGTACGCTTTACGCACTGACTCGTCGTTTTTGATTTGTTCCGCAGGGCCGGACAGCGCCACACTTCCGGTCTCCAGCAGGTAGGCGTGGTCTGCCAGGTCCAGCGCCAGACTGGCATTTTGTTCGACCAGCAGCATGCTGACCTTGTCCTCTTGGTTGATCGTGCGCATGATGCGGAAAATCTCGGCCACGATCAGGGGTGCCAAGCCAAACGAAGGCTCGTCCAGCAGCAGCAGCTTGGGCCGCAGCATCAAGGCGCGGCTGATCGCCAGCATCTGCTGCTCGCCGCCCGACAAGGTGCCGGCCTGCTGGTGGCGGCGCTGTTTCAAGATAGGGAAACGCGTGAAGGCCTTTTCCATGTCCAGCGCCAACTCGGCTTTGTCATTACGCACGTAGGCGCCCAGGCGCAGGTTTTCTTCGGTCGACAACGCGCCAAAGGTGCCGCGGCCGTCGGGCACATGCGCCACACCCATGCGCACCACGTTTTCGGTGGCTTTGCCGACCAGTTGCTGGCCGTCGAACACAATGCTGCCACTGGTCTTGACGGTTTGGCACAGCGCCCGCAGCGTGGTGGTTTTGCCGGCGCCGTTGGCGCCAAGGATGGCGGTGATGTGCCCCACCTCCAATGAAAAATTGATGCCGTGCAACACCTTGGTGGCACCGTAGGCGGCATTCAGGCCGCTGACTTCAAGCAGCTTTGTCATGCGCTGGCGTTCCCAGGTAGGCTTCAATCACGTCGGGGTGGCTTTGAATATGCGCCGGGTTGCCCTCAGCAATCTTGCGACCAAAATTGAGCGCGACGATGTGGTCTGACACGCCCATCACCAGGCTCATGTGGTGCTCCACCAGCAACACCGTGATTTTGAGGCGGTCGCGCACATCACGGATCAGGCGGGCCAGCTCGGCCAGCTCTTCGTGGTTCAGGCCAGCGGCGGGTTCGTCCAGCATCAGCAGCTTGGGGTCAGCCGCCAGCGCCCGCGCAAATTCAACGCGTTTTTGAATGCC